>DASRVG010000159.1:0-29464 GCA_035655175.1 Clostridia bacterium
AGGGCGGACAATTATGTAAGGGAGGCTATATCCATGGCAAAGGTAATAAGCGTTCTGTTATCGTTGATGGCTCTTGTACTTGCCGGCGGCGCCGGTTGGCATTGGAGATAGTTTTTTGAAGCCGGCCTGAATTGGAGTTATGTTAGCCTAAGGAGAATTGACTATGGACAGACTTCCTGTTAAAGTTAAAATTATTATTGGAACGACGACATTATTAGCAATAATCTCCGGGTGTTTTTCATTAAAATACTGGCAAATAGGGAATGAAATTGGGAAGATACTTTTTTTCATTTTACTATCTATGGCTGCTGAATCGCTTAGTATAGAACTTTCCGAGCACATAAGGGTCTCCGTTGTGTTTGCAATGGTTGTTTGCGTAATCATGCTTTTTAATCCTCTCACAGCCGGCTTGATTATAGCTGCTGGCGATATTTTTTCAGTACATAAAATAAGAGGAAGGTATGGACATATATTAAATACTCCTTTTTATAAGATTGTTTTTAATGGGTCCAATATATTTCTGTCCTCTTTGATTGCCAGTATTGTTTATAGAATTGTACTTTTTACTAATGAGAGTATAAATCTTCCATATATTTTGGTGCCGATAACATTAGCTTCTTTGGTTTACCTTGTAATTAATGCTTCAATAGTAACATTGTTAGTATCAAACTTGCAAAGGACTAGTTTTGGATCTATTTTGAATAAAAATATTATATGGACGGGCAAAAACTATCTAATCATGGTACCCCTTGGGATAATACTGGCTATTGCATACCAAAACTACGGGTATTTTGGAATACTTTTATTTTTTGGCCCGCTGCTCATGGCAAGGTATTCCTTTAAACTGTATATTGACTTAAAGAGCAGCTACCTAGAAACCATACAGGCCCTGTCCAGGACACTGGAGGCCAAGGACCCGGTGACCAGCGGTCATGCCGAGCGGGTAAGCTTATATTCGACAGCCATAGCCCGGGGGATGGGGCTTTCGGAAGCCAGGACAGACCATATAATGTATGCGGGACTTCTCCACGATATCGGCAAGATAGGCATATCCGACAATGTTTTGCAAAAACCGGGCAGGCTTACCACCGATGAATATGATAAAATAAAGGAGCACTCCGCCATAGGGGCGGATATATTAAGGGACATTGACTTCTTGAGGGATGCTTCCAAAATAATCCGGCATCACCATGAGCGGTATGACGGTAAAGGATATCCTGATGGTATAGGCGGAGAAGGGGTGCCGATTGAATCATATATCCTTGGAGTGGCCGATGCCTTTGATGCCATGACCAACGACAGGCCGTACAGAAAAGCGTTGACAGCGGAAGAAGCCCGGGATGTGATTAAGGAACAGGCGGGAAAGCAGTTCCATCCCCGGGTGGCGGAAACTTTTGTTAAACTATTTGATAAGGGGTTGTTGAAACGTGTTGATTGAAGGCGTCCTGCTTTCGCTAATAATAGGCAAATTGCGTGGGGGAAAGTTTAAGAGCTTGGGGCAGGTGACAATACACCACCCATGGATGTTTATCCTGGCCTTTGCCATAGAATTTGGAACCCTGTTTGCGGCGGCGGCCGGTATAGAGGTCGTGAGGGACTTCAGCCTATACCTTCATTCCTTGTCATACATCATCCTATTTATAGCGATAATATCCAACAGGGAGCATCCGGCCATGTGGATTCTTTTCTTAGGTGTGCTGTTAAATTTCATTGTGATATTAATAAACGGAGGTGCAATGCCCATATCCCTGGAAGGCCTGCAGAGGGCGGGACTGGAAAAAGAAGCACAGATTATATCCGCCGGCGGTATCATTACGCACCAGCCCCTTACCTTGGATACCAAGCTTCCTTTTCTTGCGGATGTAATAGTTCTTCCTCCGCCATATCCCTTCCCCAAGCTGATGAGCATAGGCGACTTCATTATTTGCCTTGGGGTAATACTGTTTGTTCAAAAGGCAATGCTGCAAGAGAAAATAGCGAAACAGAGCCGGATGATAAGGTTTAAGTATAAAAGCAGAATCTAAATATCGCCCCGTTAAGGGGTTTTTTTATGCGTCTCCTCACCTTAATTAAAGCGGTGTGTCATCATTTCTCTTAATTGCCTATTAGTTTATTTCATGATAGAATTTACTTTGAATTAGAGACGAGGTGTTGGATATGGCAAACTTTTTATCAAAAATCCTGGGCAATACCAATGAGAGGGAAATTAAAAAGCTGAACAAAACGGTGGAAGCGATAGAGGCGTTGGAGGGGCAGATGAAAGCCCTCAGCGATGAACAGCTTAGGCAAAAGACCGATGAGTTTAAAAAAAGGCTTGCTGCAGGAGAAACCTTCGACGACCTGCTGGTGGAAGCCTTCGCGGTGGTAAGGGAGGCGTCGGTCAGGGTTCTAAATATGAGGCATTTCCCGGTGCAGCTTATGGGGGGCATAGTGCTGCACCAGGGCAGGATTGCCGAAATGAAAACCGGCGAAGGTAAAACCCTGGTGGCGACACTGCCGGGTTACCTTAACGCCCTTTCCGGGAAAGGGGTTCATATAGTAACCGTGAACGATTACCTGGCCACCAGGGACAGCCAGTGGATGGGCGAAGTGTACAGGTTCCTGGGGCTGGAGGTCGGGCTTATCGTGCACGGCCTGGACTTTGAACAGCGTAAAAAGTCCTACAACGCCGACATAACCTACGGCACCAACAACGAGTTTGGTTTTGACTACCTGAGGGATAACATGGTTATATACAAGGAACAGATGGTGCAAAGGGGACTTAACTATGCCATAATAGACGAGGTGGACAGCATACTGATAGACGAGGCCAGGACCCCGTTGATAATATCCGGTATCGGTGAAAAGTCCACCAAGCTTTATTCGGTGGTGGATACCTTTGTAAGGGGTTTAAGACCGGAGGAGCACTTCACGGTGGACGAAAAGGCCAATACCGTGACGCTGACCGAAGAGGGGGTAAGGAAGGCGGAGCAGTATTTCAACCTGGAAAACCTGGCGGACCCGGAGAACATGGAGATATCCCATCATATAAACCAGGCCCTCAAGGCTCACCGGCTTATGTCCCGAGATATTGACTACGTGGTTAAGGACAACCAGGTTATAATAGTTGACGAGTTTACCGGCAGACTAATGTTCGGGAGGCGGTACAGCGACGGGCTGCACCAGGCCATAGAGGCCAAGGAGAGGGTTAAGGTTGAAAGGGAATCCAAAACACTGGCCACAATAACCTTCCAGAACTATTTCAGAATGTACAGCAAGCTGGCGGGAATGACGGGCACCGCCAAGACCGAGGAGGAGGAATTCCGGGCCATCTATGGCATGGACGTTGTGGAGATACCCACCAACATGCCCATGATAAGGAACGACCTGCCGGATATTGTCTATCGAACCACCGAGGGAAAATTTAAGGCGGTGGTGGAAGACATTATACAAAGGCATACGGCCGGGCATCCTATACTTGTGGGAACCATAAGCATAGAAAAATCCGAGCTTTTGAGCAGGATGCTGCAAAAAAGGGGCGTGCCCCACGAGGTTCTTAATGCCAAGTACCATGAGAAGGAAGCCCAGATCATAGCAAAGGCGGGTCAGCGGGGTGCGGTGACCATATCCACCAACATGGCGGGCAGGGGTACCGACATAGTCCTCGGCGAAGGTGTTAAGGAACTGGGCGGGCTGCATGTAATAGGTACCGAGCGGCATGAGAGCAGGAGGATTGACAACCAGCTTCGAGGCCGGTCGGGAAGGCAGGGGGACCCCGGTTCTTCGCAGTTTTACATTTCCATGGAAGATGAACTGATGAGGCTGTTCGGGTCGGAGCGGATGATGGGCATGATAGACAAACTGGGTTTTGATGATTCCCAGCCCATTGAACATTCCATCCTGAGCAAGTCGATAGAGAACGCCCAGAAGAAGGTGGAGGCACGAAACTTTGATATAAGGAAACATGTGCTTCAGTACGACGATGTGATGAACAAGCAGAGGGAAGTAATCTATGCACAGCGCAGAATGGTGCTGGAGGGGGAGAACCTAAAAGAACAGGTCCTCGAGATGATAAGCGACGTCATAGATTCGATGCTGGATTTATATACCTCCCACAGTCAGTACCCCGAGGAATGGGACTTAAAGGGCCTTGAAATCTACGCGAAAAAGGTGTTTATAATAAAAGAGCCCCTGTTCTTTGGAAATCCAGAGGACCTAACCCGGGAGATTCTTAAGGATATGCTTATGGAAAAGGCCCTTGAAATTTATAACGAGAAGGAAGAAAAGATTGGCTTCGAACAGATGAGGGAACTGGAAAGGGTAATACTGCTCCGAGTTGTGGACATGAAGTGGATGGAAAACATAGACAACATGGACCAGCTGAGACAGGGTATAGGCCTTAGGGCGTACGGGCAGGAGGACCCGGTTATAGCTTACCAGAAGGAAGGCTACGAGATGTTCCAGGAAATGATAAATTCAATTAAGGAAGACACGGTAAGCTACCTGTTCGGGGTTAGGATAGAGCAGGTACCCACAAGGGAGAGGGTGGCCCAGCCGGTGGAGGCAAGCCATGGTGAAGGAGCCAAAAAACCGGTCAAAAAAGAGGGCAAGGTGGGCAGGAACGATCCCTGTCCCTGCGGAAGCGGCAAGAAATACAAAAAGTGCTGTGGCAGGTAAGGAGTGAGATGTATGTTGGAATTGGAACAGTACAGCCAGCAGATGGAAAAGCTTGAAAAGGATATGCAGGAAATGAGGGTTTCACTTTGACGTGGACAATGCCGTTCAAAGAATTGCGGAGCTGGAAAAGGAAATGGCGGACCCCGGTTTCTGGAACGACAGCGACAGGGCTGCCGCCACGATAGACAGTTTAAAGAGTTTGAAATCGAGAGTGGACAAATACAACGCCGTCTATAAAGAATTTGAAGATTTAAAGGTGCTGCTTGAGCTGGCGGCGGAGGAAGAGGTCGATGGTGCACTGGCATCAGAGATACAGGATAGTTTTGCCGGGTTTGTTGAACGCCTGGAGCGGCTTAAGATTGAAACACTGCTTAACGGCAAATACGATGACAAAAACGCAATACTTTCGCTGCATTCGGGTGCCGGAGGGCTGGAGGCCCAGGACTGGGCGGAAATGCTAATGAGGATGTATACCCGGTGGGCGGAGGACAAGGGCTATAGGGTCAAGGTACTGGACCTCCTGGTGGACGACGAGGGAGGGATTAAAAGCGCCACGCTGCTGGTGGAGGGGGAAAACGCCTACGGCTACCTGAAGGCGGAGAAGGGCGTGCACCGGCTGGTTCGGATTTCCCCCTTTGATGCATCCGGCAGGAGGCATACTTCCTTTGCTTCGCTGGATGTAATGCCGGAACTGGACGAAACGGTGGAGGTGGATATAAACCCGGACGACCTGAGGATTGACACCTACAGGTCCAGCGGCGCCGGCGGGCAGCACGTGAACAAAACCGATTCTGCCGTCAGGATAACCCATATTCCAACCGGTATAGTGGTGCAGTGCCAGAACGAAAGGTCCCAGCACAGCAATCGCGAAACCGCCATGAGGATGCTCAAGTCAAAACTTATAGAACTCAAGGAGCGGGAACAAAAAGAAAAGATAGAGGACCTGCAGGGCGAGTACAACCAGATTGCCTGGGGCAGCCAGATAAGGTCCTATGTATTTCATCCCTACAGCATGGTCAAGGACCACAGGACCAACGTGGAGGTGGGGAATGTAAACAGGGTCATGGACGGGGGCTTGGACCCGTTTATATTTGCTTATCTTAGGGCGCAAAAGGACAGCGTGGATTAAGGAGGAGAGCTTTTGAAGCATCATTCGAGATTGCCTATGGGGTATGGGTACAGGTGGTTGGTATGGGGCACCATGTGCCTGGCCTATGTCATAGTGTTTTTCCACAGGATTGCCACCGGGGTGGTGGCGGACAACCTGATGTCCGAGTTCGGGGTCACAGGGGCTGCCCTTGGCAGCTTGGGAGCAGTGTACTTTTATGTCTATACCTTTATGCAGATACCTTCGGGTGTTCTAGCGGATACGTTGGGGGCAAGGAAAACGGTTTCCGCCGGGGCGCTGGTGGCGGGCATTGGCTCAATTGTATTCGGCAGGGCGGCGGGCATAGAAATGGGCTACGTTGGACGGTTTTTGGTGGGCCTTGGCGTATCGGTGGTGTTTGTGGCCATACTTAAGGTGCAGTCCCAGTGGTTCAAGGAGAGCGAGTTTGCCACCATATCCGGCCTTACCGCATTCATTGGCAACGGCGGAGCGCTGCTGGCGGGTACACCCCTCGCTCTGGCGGTGGCAAGTTTCAGTTGGAGAACGGTGTTTGCAGGTATGGGCGTAATTTCGATAATGATTGCGGTGCTGTGTTACATGGTGGTAAGAAACAAGCCGGAAGACAGGGGCCTGCCGGCCATGGCCGAAATTGAAGGAAAGAAGTTCGGGGCTCCCCCGGACAGGCCTCGGGTATTAAGCAGTATCAGGACAGTTATTACCAACAGGCACACCTGGCCGGGGTTTATTGCCTTTGCCGGGCTTTCGGGGTCTATACTTTCCTTCAGCGGCATGTGGGGCGTGCCCTATATAATGACTGTCTACGGCCTGGACAAGGCAGCGGCTTCCTCCTATGTGATGGCGGCAACGGCGGGAGTGATGATCGGAAGCCTCGCTTCCGGCCTTATTTCCGACAAGATGGGGAGGAGGAAGGGGCCCCTTCTGGTATTTTGCGTGGCAAACCTTGCCGTATGGTCGGTACTGGTGCTGTGGAATAATGGAAAGCCGCCGGTTGAATTCCTTTACCCGCTGCTTTTTATGCTGGGTTTTACAGCCACCGGGTATGTTATCACCTGGGCCTATGCAAAGGAGGTGAACCCGCCGCATATTGCCGGGATAGCGCTGGGTACCTTTAATATAGCCGGTTTTTTGGGCCCGTCCATACTGCAGCCCCTTATGGGGTTTGTGCTTGACATGAACTGGGCGGGCCAGATGATGGGCGGGACCAGGGTGTATACCCAGGCGGCTTATGCAAAGGCGCTGTCGCTTTGCGCCGCGGCGGTACTTGTATCGGCGGTGGGAGCCGTCTTTGTCAGAGAAACCAATGGCCGGAATGTTTATAGCGCTGAGGAGCGGCTCATGGACAAAAACGGGGGTGTTATCCGGTGATGTTAATTAAGGGTGGAAAGGTATTTACAATGGAGGGAGAAATCCTCGATAGGGGATTTGTACTTATAGAAAAGGGCAGGATATCCAAAGTGGGGCGGGGAGAACCGCCGGGACGGTACCTTGATACGGCACAGGTGATTGACGCCGAAGGAATGTATATAATGCCGGGGTTTGTGGATGCCCACTGCCATATTGGCCTGTTTGAGGACGGCATAGGTTTTGAAGGGGAGGACGGCAACGAGGCCACCGACCCGATAACGCCCCATTTGAAGGCCATAGATGCAATAAACCCCATGGACAGGGCTTTCGAGGAAGCGGTCCGGGGAGGTGTAACCACGGCGGTGACCGGGCCCGGCAGCGCAAACGTGCTGGGCGGTGAGTTTGTGGCGGTAAAGACGGTGGGCGGCAGCGTTGAGGACATGGTTATAAAAAACCCTGTCGCCATTAAGTGCGCCTTCGGGGAGAATCCAAAAAGGGTGTACTATGAGAAAAAGACCGCTCCGATGACCCGGATGGCAACGGCGGCCCTGCTGCGGGAAGCCCTTATGAAGGCAAAGAGGTACATGGAAAGAAAGGAACGGGCCAAGGAGGACGACAAGCAGCCGGAGCTGGATGTTAAAATGGAATCGCTTGTAAGGGTGCTTAAAAAAGAGCTGCCGCTCAAGGCCCATGCCCACAGGGCGGATGATATAATGACCGCCCTTAGGATAGCCCGGGAGTTTGACATAGACATGACCATAGAACACTGCACCGAGGGGCACAGGATAACAGAAACGCTGGTGCGGGAGGGACGAGGCATTGTGGTGGGTTCCGGTCTTATCTCCCGGTCCAAGTACGAACTTAGGGACCTTACCTTCAAAACGCCGGGAATCCTGTCGGCTGCCGGCCTGGATATAGCCATTATGACCGACCACCCGGTTATACCCATACAATACCTGCCGGTGTGCGCAGCCCTTGCGGTGAAGGAAGGTATGGACGAGTACAAGGCCCTGGAGGCCATTACCATAAATGCAGCCAGGATTACCGGCATAGCCGACAGGGTAGGGAGCCTGTCGCCGGGGAAGGATGCGGATATAGCCATTTTTGACGGGCACCCCTTCAACTATACCGCCAAGGCACGGTATGTAATAGTAAACGGTAACCTAGTGTATAGTAATTAGTGAACTGTTTCAGGCTGAAGACTATGAACATGGACTGGAAGTGGGTGTATGAAATATTCCTTTGTAAGCAAGAGTCCGGAGGATACCTTGGAGTTTGGCATGCGCCTGGGAAAGCAATTGGGGCCCGGGGACGTGGTATGCCTCGAAGGGGAGCTTGGAGCCGGCAAAACGGTATTAACCGTCGGTATAGCCAAGGGATTGGGAATAAAAACCGGTGTGACCAGCCCTACCTTTACAATTATAAACGAGTACCCGGGCGAGATACCCCTTTACCACATCGACCTTTACCGGCTGGAGGACGGGGACGAGTTCTACTATATAGGCGGAGAAGACCTTCTGTACGGGCAGGGGGTATCGGTGGTTGAATGGGCATCCCGGGCGGAGGGGTTTCTGCCGGAGGACTGCCTGTGGGTCAGCCTCAAAAGGCTTGATGAATCAGAAGATTTCAGGCTTATAGAACTTACGGTTACTGAAAAACGCAGGGACCTTTTGGAGAGGGTGTCAAAAAGTGAAGATACTGGCTATTGATACTTCCTCAATGGTGGCTTCCGCCGCCGTGATGGATGGGCAAAAACTTTTGGCCGAGTACATAGTAAACCATAAAAAGACCCATTCGGAGCAGCTTATGCCCATTATAGAGAAAGTGCTTGAAAGCAGCGGCACTAGCATCCGGGAAATTGACGCGATAGCCGCGGCCAGCGGGCCGGGGTCCTTCACAGGGCTTAGGATAGGGGCTGCCACCGCAAAGGGGCTGGCCCATGCCCTCGGCATCAAGATTGTGGGAGTTCCCACCCTTGACGGCCTGGCCTTTAATTTGCCCCACTGCCAGGGTATTATATGCCCGATAATGGATGCAAGGAGGAACCAGGTATATACCGCCCTTTATAAATGGGATAGGGGGGGCTTTTACAAGTTAATGCCCCACTGCGCAATCGCCCTTTCGGAACTTTTGGAAGAAATAAAAAGAAGAGAGGAACGGGTTGTGTTCCTGGGGGACGGCGTTCCGGTACACCGGGAAACCATCAGGAAAGAACTGGGGGATAGGGCCGATTTTGCGCCCAAAAACGCCGACAGGCAGAGGGCGTCCTCCATTGCCGAACTGGCCCTCCAGGCACTGGAGCGGGGGGAAGGCCAGGATGCGGAATCTTTTGTACCCTTCTACCTGAGGAAATCCCAGGCCGAAAGGGAATACGACAGGAAAACCAAGCCGGAGGGCTGCCTATGAACAACCCGGCCATTTCACCCATGCGCATGGAGGACCTGGATGACATTGAGACCATTGAAAACTTGAGCTTCCGGATACCCTGGCCCAGGCAGGCCTTTGTACGGGAGCTTTGCGAAAATACCCTTGCCCGTTATTTTACCGTAAGGGATAACGGCAGGGCGGTGGCCTACGGCGGGATGTGGCTAATACTGGACGAGGCCCATATAACCAACATCGCGGTACATCCCAGGTACCGGGGAAAGGGAATAGGCAAGGCACTGCTTAAGGGAATGATTGATTACGGCATCTCAAAAGGCATAAAAAGCTTTACCCTAGAGGTAAGGGAAAGCAATCATGCGGCCATAGCGCTGTACAGCCGGCTGGGTTTTAGAAGGGCAGGCACCAGGAAGGGCTATTATCCCGATACAAGGGAAGATGCGATAATAATGTGGCTGCGTACCCAGGATTAAGTGGGTTCCTTCCCGTTATCCCGGTCCGGGGAATCTAAATCCTCACCGGGGCCCGACAAACTTTTTAGCTGTTCAAAGTCGGTGTTTTGAGGCATGAGGTTTGTTCCGTCAAGGCTTTCTATCCTTGAAAGGGCCGCGTCGGTAAACACGTTTGCCTTGTACGTCCTCTCGACTAGGGTCTTTTTTCGTTTTCCCATAATATTTCCCTCCTTCTATTATTATCTTTTCTCCCGGTGGTGTATAATATATATGTGATTTTTTGGACAAGGGGAAAGGATATGTCGTATTTAAAAGCATCAGCAAAAAAGCTGGAAAAGTTCATGAACGGACAGGATACAATTATCCTTGCGGTGGAGACTTCTTGTGACGAGACCTCCTGCGCGGTTTTGAAAAACGGCCGGGAAGCCCTTTCAAACGTGATATCCTCACAGGTAGAGATACACAGGAAATACGGCGGTGTGGTCCCCGAAATTGCCTCCCGCAAGCACATAGAGCTTATTGACTGCGTGGTGGACCAAGCGCTGCGAGAGGCGGGAGTTTCGCTGCGGGATCTGGATGCAGTGGCGGTCACCAGCGGCCCGGGGCTTGTGGGGGCGCTGCTGGTGGGGGTTTCCCATGCCAAGGCGATGGCATTTGCGCTGGAGGTGCCGTTGGTGGGGGTGCACCATATAGAGGGGCATATTTGTGCCAATTACGTGCAGCATAAGGACCTGGAGCCCCCCTTCGTCTGCCTGGTGGTCTCCGGGGGGCACAGCCACCTTGTACACGTCAAGGGCTATGGGCAATATGAGATACTGGGCAGGACAAGGGACGATGCCGCCGGGGAAGCCTTTGACAAGGTAGCCCGGGCACTGGGACTGGGGTATCCCGGCGGGCCGCTGCTGGAAAGGGAAGCGAAAAAAGGCGACCCCGAGGCGGTGGACTTCCCAAGGACCTACCTGGAGGCGGGAAGCCTGGACTTCAGTTTCAGCGGCTTAAAGACCGCGGTGTTGAATCATTTGAACCAGTGCAGGCAAACAGGCCGGCCTGTAAACACAGCCGATATTGCGGCGAGTTTTCAAAGCGCGGTAATAGAGGTGCTTGTGAACAAGACCATGGCGGCGGCCAAAAAATGCGGAGCCGGTGTTGTGGCCCTTGCCGGGGGTGTTGCGTCAAACGAGAGACTGCGCACGGAGTTTGAAAACCGGTGCGCCGGTGAAGGACTGCAGCTTAGATACCCCTCCGGGGTCCTGTGTACCGACAATGCAGCCATGATAGGCGCGGCAGGCTATTACAGGCTCTGCAGGGGGCTGGCAAGCCCCATGAATCTTAATGCGGTAGCTTCAATGGAAATTGATTCTTATTAAGCAAAAATCTTATGTTTACCTTCCCGGGGAGGTTTTTGTTGGTAACCGGGGTGGGGAATTTGTGGATATTGTGGACATGCCCGGCCGTGACGGCAAAAAACCCTTTTAATTGTTGTGGATAAACTTGTGGACGGTGTGGACAATTTGTGGAAATATAAATAATTATCCACAAACTGTGTTGGTTCCATAATTTTTATGCAACTAAAAATATCTTTTAACAGGATGTTTCCAGAAGGTTCTGCCTTATAAGGACTGTCCTAACGGAACAGGCAACTCCCGCGCCCACTGCAATCTTAATTATATCAAGACCTATAAACGGCACCACGCCGGACATGAAGGCGGCCTGGAGAGGCATGCCGGTTACCAGCGAAAGCTGCAGCATACCGGCGGTATATATCACCAAAAGCCCGGAAAACATTGCAACAATCGTATTGGACAGCGCAGGAAGGGGTTTGCGCTGGACCAGTTTGCCGGTAACGTAGGAAGACAGCAGGAAACCGGTAATATATCCCCCCGTTGGTCCCATGACTGCACCCAGCCCGGAGGCGCCGCCGGAAAACACGGGCATTCCCAGTATGCCCACCGCTATGTATACAAGCAGGGACATGAATGCCAGCCTGCTGCCAAGTATGGCCGAAGTGAGGCACACCGCCAGTACCTGCAGCGTTATAGGCACCGGGCTTATTGGAATCGGAATGGTAACCTGGGCAAAAATCGCTGTCAGTGCTGCAAACATTGATACAAGTATCATATCTTTTGTTTTCACTTTTTTTATCCTTTCTAATCGGGAAAACGGCTGTTTAGTATTCCTCTCCCAAATATCGGGCATCCGAAGCTTTGGAATCCTATTTAATTATAGATGTGGCGGCTGAAATTGTCAACCATATTCTGATAGCTGGTTAACAATTATAAGGTTGATTGACTATACACCGGGTATTGTATACAATAGAATCAATAAAGGAGGTTTCAGATGTGCCATGAAAAGAGGGGTTGGCCAGGGAGGGTATTCTCTGAGGGAGAAGATTTTTCTCAAGCTTCGCCAGGACATTCTTGATGGCAAGTACAAGGCCGGGGACAGCCTGGTTGAGTTGAAACTGGCTGAAGAGATGGGTGTAAGCAGGACGCCGGTGCGGGAAGCAATAAGGCAGTTGGAACTGGAGGGGCTGGTTTTCAGTATTCCCAACAAGGGTGTGTTCGTGGAAGGAATCACAAGCCAGGATATTGAGGATATATACGCTATACGGGAATGCATGGAAGGCTTGGCGGCCCGGTGGGCAATTGAAAGGATGGACGATCAATCCCTCAAGGAGTTGGAAAATTTATGCGAGCTGATGGAGTTCTATACCGGTAAAGGCGACCTGGACCGGGTAGGGGAGCTAAACTCAGAGTTCCACGACTTGATATTCGAATCAACCAAAAGCAAGCCTCTGAAGCAGATACTCAGCGATTTCCAGTATTACATAGGCAATATCCGGCTCGCTTCATTGAAGTCGCCCGGCAGGGCGGAACAGTCCCTTAACGAGCATAAGGCTATAGTAGAGGCATTTAAGGACAGGGATGCCGAAAGGGGAGAAAGGGTTCTGGTGGAACATATCAGGAATACAAGGCGCAACTATGAGAAAATGCGCAAGGACTAGAACCACCGCTACCAGCCCGGAAGGACGTAAGCACTGCGGCGTAAAGGATGCATAAACAGGGAAATTTGGACCCGGCTCCAACCGGGTTTGTTTAATGAGAATTACCAAACCAATGTCACTTTATAAGGAGTGATTATTATCAAAAAGATAGCTGTAGTTACCACCGGGGGGACCATTGCCATGAAGGCGGACCATACCGGCCTTGCCAGTCCCTCCTTAAGCGGCGATGACTTAATAGCTGCCATACCTTCGCTGAAGGAAAGGGCGGCCGTTGACGTGTTTGCTTTCTGTAATGTTCCCAGTTCATACATTTCCATGGACCACCTTGTCCGGCTAAAAAGTTATATTGAGCAGCTGGAGGAACAGGGCTATGCGGGAGTAGTTGTAACCCATGGTACCGATACCATGGAGGAGACGGCATATTTCCTGGATTTAACGTTGCAAAGCAGTATTCCGGTTGTGCTAACCGGCGCCCAGAGGAACCCGTCCCTGGTTAGTTCCGACGGGCCGGCAAACCTGCTGGATTCAATCCTGGTGGCGGCGGATGACAGGGCGCACGAAATGGGGGTGCTTATTGTTTTTGCCTCCGAAATAATTGCGGCAAGGGAAGCTACCAAGTTCCACAGGACGAGGGTGGACACCTTCAAGAGCCTGGAGTTCGGGCCCTTGGGGGCGGTTAACAACGACAGGGTTATATGGTATAGGAAGCCGCAGCGGGAATCAAGGTACATAATCGAGAAGGCGGACAAAAGGGTGGACATAGTGAACTGTTATATTGGGGCCGATTCCGCCATGATATACAGCAGCCTGGAAAAGGGTGCCGAGGGCATTGTGATAGAAGCCCTTGGCGCCGGCCACGTGGCGCCGGCTATGCTGGAAGGAATAAAAAGCGCCCTTGAAAAGGGCGTGCCGGTGGTGCTGACCTCCAGGGTTCCCGTGGGCAGGCTGCTCACCGATACTTACGGGTACGAGGGGGGCGAGAAGCACCTGCGCAGCCTGGGAGTGATACTGGGCGAAGACCTTTCGGCATGGAAAGCAAGGATAAAGCTTATTGTACTGTTATCCGCCGGCCTATCGACCGCCCGGATAAGGCGTGAATTCGAGCATCGGTTTTACGGCTAGGAAATAAGATTATTCGATGACTTCTTCCCACTCGGTGTACAGTGTATCCAGTTTATCACGGAGGTCTTTCAGCGTTTCGTTAAGTTCTTTTATTCTACCGGGGTCAGAGTACACCCCCGGCTGGCACAAGAGATGTTCCAGCCGGGTTATTTCTTCTTCTGTCCCGGCAATCTCCATTTCCAGCCTGTCCAGTTTAAGCTTTTGCTGCTTTCTTTTTTCCCGCTCTTCCCTCTCCTTTTTTCTTTGTTGTTTCAGCGCCGTTTTTGTCGGGGAGACCGTTTCCCGGCTGCCTGCTTCCTCCTCCTGCTGCTGCTGTTTTTTCATCCTGTAGTAGCTGTAGCCGCCGTGGAAAAGGTTTATACCTCCCGGGGTAAGCTCGGCTGTCTTGGTGGTAACCCGGTCAAGAAAATACCGGTCGTGGGATATTACAAGAATCGTGCCGGTATAATTGCAAAGGGCGTCTTCCAGTGCATGCCTTGACTTTATGTCAAGGTGATTAGTGGGCTCGTCCAGCAGCAGCAGGTTTGAACGGGACAGCATAAGTTTTGCCAGGGCCACCCTGCTTCTTTCGCCTCCGCTCAGGCAGCCAATGGTCTTGTACACGTCATCGCCGCTGAACAAAAAGGCGGCAAGCACATTTCTTACCCGGGTGACCGGAAGTTCCGGGCTTTGGCCCCACACCTCGTCAATTACCGAATTGGAAAGGTTAAGGTTCTCCTGCTGCTGGTGATAGTACGCAATAATTGTATTATGACCCTTTATTACGCTGCCCGAATCCGGCTGCAGCAGGCCGGATATTATATTGAAAAGGGTGGTTTTCCCGATCCCGTTGGGGCCTATTATTCCTATCTTTTCCCCACGGTAAACCTTTAAGTTTACACCGCAAAACAATTGCTTGCCGGGGAAAGACTTGCAAACGTCCTCCAGCGACAGTACATGCCTTCCGCTTTTTACGAGCGGTTCAAGCTTTATAGAAACCCCTTTTGTTTCCTGCCGGGGTTTGTCCGGCACTTCAATACGGGACAGCAATTTTTCCCGGCTTTTGGCCCTTCTTACCGTTTTTTCCCTGTTATACGACCTCAGTCTTTGTATAATCTCCCGCTGCCGTTCCATTTCACTCTGCCTATTTTTGTACTCCCTCTGCATAAGCTCCATCAATACCTGTTTTTGATTAAGGTAATCGGTGTAATTGCCCGAAAACTGGTACAGGGCTGTTCCGTCCAGTTCGAATATCCCGGTGCACACCCTGTCCAGGAAATACCTGTCGTGGGAAATAACCATCACCGCACCCTCGTAACCGACGAGAAAGTTTTCCAGCCATTCCACCGCATTTAAATCCAGGTAGTTGGTGGGCTCGTCCAGCAGCAGCAAGTGATATTTTTTGAGCAAAAGTTCCGCCAGCGCAACCCGGGTTTTTTGACCGCCGCTTAGAAGTTCAACCGGCATTTCAAACTGGTCCTCTTCAATACCCAGCCCTTTTAGGGAACCCCGTATCTTGCTTTTGTATTCATAGCCCCCGCTTTCCGCGAACTCCTCGGTAAGGTCCCCGTATTCCTTCATAAGCTGCTCCAGGTCCCTGCCGGACGCTCCGGCCATGCGGGATTCCAGCCGGGATATTTGGCTTTCCATTTCCACAAGATATGCGAAGTTTTTAACAAGATGTTCCCACACCGTTACCCCGGGATTGAAATGGGGATGCTGCGGTAAAAATCCCATAGTGGTGCCGGCGGCGGTGTTCATGCTTCCGGAATCCGGCTGCTCCAAGCCGGAGATTATCTTAAACAGGGTTGACTTGCCGGCCCCGTTTGCCCCTACCACTCCAATCCTTTCCCCCGGATGTATTCTAAAATTAATATTATTTAATATTGATTCCACACCATAACTTTTGGTAATATTATTACATGACAGCAGTGACAATAATTTCACTCCTTATAAAGGGGGTTGTAGCTGCATAATCTTCCGTCTGCCAACAAAACTGTTATATACCATTTTAACAAAACGGCAATTAATAATAAAGAAAGCCGTGTAAATTGCCATATTTTTATTGGTAATTATTTAACAAACTGATATAATTTAATGGAGGACGGAAATAGATTGTTATAGCGATGGCATACTATGGAACAGGGAGGGATAGCATGGAGAGAATGAGAAGCAGCATATCCATGGCTGTAATAAGGAGATTGCCGAAATACTATAGATACCTCAACGAGTTGGTGGAAAAGGGAGTGACCAGGATATCCTCTATGGAATTCGGAAGAATCCTGGGATTTACCGCTTCCCAGATAAGGCAGGACCTGAACTGTTTCGGTGGTTTCGGACAGCAGGGCTACGGGTATAACGTAAAGGAGCTTAGGGATGAAATTGCCAATATACTAGGGCTTAACAAAACCAATAATGCAATAATAGTGGGTGCCGGCAACCTCGGCCAGGCTATTGCCAACTACAGCGGGTTTCGCGGCTCCGGTTTTATATTAAAAGGCATGTTCGACATAAACCCCAGGCTGGTGGGTATAAGCATCAGGGACATCAAGATAATGGATATTGACGAGATGAGCGAGTTCATTAAAAAAGCCGATATCAATGTCGGCATTATATGCACCCCGAAGGAGGGGGCACAGGAAGTTGCCGACAGGTTGACCGGCGAAAGGATTAAGGCGATATGGAACTTTGCGCCCACCGACCTGGACGTGCCCGAGGATGTAATAGTGGAAAACGTTCACCTCAGCGAGAGCCTCATGGTCCTGGCGTACCTGATGAATCAGAGGGAGAATGCGGAAGATAATAAATAACCTTTGCAAGCAAATCGCGGCTATACGGGAGCCTTAAGGCTGCGGTTTGGTTTTCCATGGAAGCGAGGGGTGTGCCTATGCAGGTGATATCCTTGGTTGGGTCCAGCGGGACCGGAAAGAGCTATAGGGCATTGGTGGTGGCAAAGGAAAACAACATCGATTACGTGATTGACGACGGGTTGTTGATAAGGGGAAATAAAATTATAGCCGGAACTTCAGCGAAGAAGGAGAATACCAAGATAGCCGCGGTAAGAAGGGCTCTTTTCATGGACCCTGCGCACAGGGAAGAGGTAGTGAAAGCAATTAGGGCCCATAAGCCCGACAGGATGTTAATACTGGGCACATCCGACGAAATGGTTGATAAAATTACCAGGGTTCTAGGCCTTAACCCGCCCCAAAAAAGGCTGTACATTGAGGAGATAGCCTCAAAGGAGGAGATAGAGCTTGCACGACACCAGCGGCGTTCAAAGGGCAAACACGTCATACCGGTTCCCACTTTGGAAGTCAAAAAGGACTTTTCCGGGTATTTCCTGGATACCCTTAGGATATTCACCAGGAAAAGGGACGACACTGTTATCGTTGACGAGAAAACCGTTGTGCGGCCGACGTACAGCTATCTCGGCAAGTATACCATATACGGCAGGGCTATTATTCAGATAGCCCGGGCGGCGGCCAAAAGGATTGAAGGAATAAAAAGGATTTATAATACCGAAGTCTCCATCCATCCCAACGGAATAGTGATAAATACCGACGTGGCGGTGGTCTACGGTACCGCTATTATGGAGAAGATACCCGCCATGAAAAATGTCATCAAATCTGAGATTGAGCACATGACATCGCTCAACGTGCTGGCCATCAACGTTACGGTAAAGAGTTTGGTTATGGAATAGAAAGAACGGGACCTGTACCGCGGGTCTTTTTTTTTAACCTACATAAAACCTACAGAGATATACTGTTTACAACTATTTTTTAAGGTTTACAATTATTTTTAATATGTTATAATTCAAATTGGAGGACTGCCTGTTGCATAACATGGCGGTTTCCCGGAATACAATAATAGTCAAGCGCTTTTGTTTAGTACTTATCAAAATATATTAAGAGGAGGTCATGTATAATGGCAGAAAAAACTATGAACCCCTTTGAAATTGCCCAGCAGCAAATAAAGGCTGCATGTGACAAACTGGGCACCGAACCGGCTGTTTACGAGATTTTGAAACAGCCCATGAAGGTTATGGAAGTGAGCATCCCTGTGAAGATGGACAACGGCGAGGTAAAAACCTTCATAGGCTATAGGTCACAGCATAACGATGCCATTGGTCCGGCAAAGGGCGGAATAAGGTATCACCAGGACGTTACCATGGATGAAGTAAAGGCCCTGTCCATGTGGATGACATTCAAGTGCGGTGTAACGGGCCTTCCTTACGGCGGAGGCAAAGGCGGAATTGTTGTAGACCCGACCCAACTGTCCCAAGGTGAGCTTGAAAGGCTGTCCAGGGGCTACATAAGGGCCATCGCCAATTTCATCGGTGACAATAAAGATATTCCGGCCCCCGATATGGGCACCAACGCCCAGGTCATGTCCTGGATGATTGACGAGCTCAGCGTTATAAGGGGATACAACGAGTTTGGCGCTATAACCGGAAAACCGGTGGGCTTTGGCGGCTCGCTTGCAAGGACCGAAGCGACCGGCTATGGTATTGCCAATATGGCAAAAATGGCTGCCGGCAAATTAGGGGTGAAATTTGAAGGCGCAAAAGTAGCGGTACAGGGTTTTGGCAACGTGGGAAGCTTTACCTGCAAATACTTAAGCGAACTTGGAGCAAAAGTGGTTGCCGTTTCAGACGTTTCCTGCGCGCTGTATAATGAGGACGGTATTGACATAAAAGCATTGATGGAATATGTAAAAGGCAATAAATTCCTAATAACCGGTTTCCCGGGCGCCAAGGAGCTTCCCAGGGAAGATATATTGGGCATGGAAGTGGACATTCTGCTCCCCTGCGCTATGGAGAACCAACTGACCGCCGAAACCGCAGGCAATGTCAAAGCCAAACTGGTTGTTGAGGGAGCAAACGGCCCGACAACACCCGAGGGGGACGAGGTCTTAAGACAAAGAGGAATACCGGTGTTCCCGGATATACTGTGTAATTCCGGAGGAGTTGTAGTATCCTACTTTGAATGGGTACAGAACCTGCAGAACTACTACTGGACCTTTGAAGAGGTACAGGAAAAACAGATCATAAAGATGAAAGAGGCCTTTGACGCCATATGGTCGCTTAAGGAAGAGAAAAACGTCGAAATGCGGACCGCAGCTTACATGATTGCCATCAAGAGAGTTGCGTATGCAATGAAGATGCGCGGCTGGATCTAGAACAGGACAAGGGACGGTTCTTTGTCCCATAAAAGCAGCGTAAAAAAACGGGGCAGGCCGATCGGCCTGCCCTATTTTAGTTCCTCTACCTTTACTTCGTATGTTTTACCGTCTATTTTAAGCCTTAAAAGCCTTGTGGAAACCACCTCGCGGGTTACACAGGCCTTTTTGATCGCGGATATTTTATCCTCCATCTCGCGTATTAGCTGCTGGGCCTCGGGTACCGTCACCTTTACAAACCTGATTTTGTCCCCGGGTTTTGCCTGGGCAATCTTGGGCAGGTCCGCCCAGATGACGTTTGCAATCTTGGTATAACCGCCGGTGGTTTGCCGGTCGGCCAGCATTATTATCGGCTGCCCGTGGCCCGGCACCTGGACAGCCCCCATTGCTATTCCGTCCGAAATGATGTCCCCGCCCTTGACGTGCTCGATGTTTTTGCCCTTTAATCTATATCCCATCCTGTCGCATTCATTGGTTACCTCGTAATAATCAGAGAGGAAGGTATTTATTCCATCGGCGGTAAAATAGTCCTCCTGGGGGCCTAAAGTAACCCTTAGTTCCAGCGTGCCGGAATACTCGGGGATAAATTCCAGCGGTGTTTTCCTACCTCCAAGGCCGGCCGGACTTTCCGTAGGGGTGTCAATTTCAAGTATGTCCCCCGCTTTTAGAGCCCTGCCCTCAAAACCGCCGATTTTTCCCCTGGTATAAGTGGATTTGCTTCCCATAACCTCGGGAACTTTTATGCCGCCGGAAAAGGCTATATAGCTCCTGCACCCCGATTTCAAACCCTGAAAAGAAAGCCGATCCCCCTTATTTACAATAATGCTTTCCCACATGAGTACCGCCCTGCCGTTTATTGCCGGGGACAGGTCGCCGCCGGTAATGGCTATGGCCATTTGGTCCATAAACTCTAGTTGGGGGCCTATCATGGTGACTTCCAAGACCGCTTCCAGCTCATGGTTTCCCACCAGTATGTTGCTTACCCTGTGGGAGAAGGAATCCATTACCCCGGAAACGGGAACACCGTACTGCTGGTACCCGTACCTTCCGCTGTCCTCAACAAGTGTTAAAAGCCCCGGGTTTATGACTTTTACGCTTCCCATTACCGGCCGCCTCCTTCCCCGTTATGGATGATATACTTATAGGTCCCCTTTTCCACTTCTTCCTTTATGCTGTCATACTGCTCCCGGTCGATCCTTTTAAACCGGATGTAGTTTCCCGCCTTAAGGAGTATCGGGTTTTCCCTGTACGGGTCGTAAAGCTTTAGCGGAGTTCTTCCAATAAGCTGCCATCCCCCGGGGCTGTCTATCGGGTAAATCCCCGTCTGGTTTGCGGCGATGCCCACCGACCCGGCGCTTATTTTGGTTCTCGGGGTGCCGAGCCTGGGTGTTTCAATCCTCTCGTCCATACCGCCCAAGTAACAGAAGCCCGGCGTGAATCCAAGCATATAAATCAGGTAATCCCTTGAGGTGTGGATTTCTATCACCTGTTCCACCGTCAGATTATTATGTTTTGCCACGTTTTCTATGTCCGGCCCGAATTCGCCGCCGTAAAGCGTTGGTATCTCGTAGGTGCAGGGTGACGGCAGGTCTATGCTCTCCAACTGTTCTTCCAGCAACCTAAGCCTGTCTATAAGGGCATCGTATCCGATTATCATTGGGTCATAGTGTACCATAAGAGACCTGTAGGTGGGCACCGTTTCGGTTATGCCTTCGATTTTGCTCTTTTCTATCGCAATTCCCATGGACCGTATCTTCCTGTTAATTTCTTCCGAGATGGAGTTTCCAAACTCCATTACCAGTGCCCTGTCCCCGGCTGCCAGGTACTTCGTCTGCTTATACAATTTGCTCCCCCCTGACTTATCCTTTTTGTGGTAAGGCATCCGACTGAACGTGTTTTTCCCGGTACCCGCCGGATGCCTTACCGGTCAGTAAAAAATCAAGCGGATGTTTACCGGGTCTATCTTGGGATGAGCTGCGCCATATTCCTCAGGGACAGTATCCCGGAATACCCGGCTATCACCACAATGATTACCCCAAATACCAGCAGCCATGTCGGATGATGGTAGTCTCCTACAATATCCTTTCTTCTGGAAGCCAGCAGCATGGTCCCCAGGGTTATCGGCAGTATAAGACCGTTAAGGGAACCCGCCAGGATAAGCAGCTTGGCCGGGCTGCCCACCAGCACCATTATTAGCGTGGAGGCTACAATGAAGCCGCATATTATCAATTTTTCATATTTCCTAATAATCGGGTGCAGCGTCTTAAGGAAGGATACCGATGTAAAGGCCGCTCCTACCACCGACGTGATACCCGCCGACCAAAGGACTATGCCGAAGAACCTGTATCCCAAGTTCCCGGCTCCGTGCTGGAAAGCCGAAGCCGCCGGGTTGGACGGGTCAAGGGCAGCTCCCTTGGAGACAACCCCCAGTATGGCCAGGAACAGCAGGATACGCATGATGGTTGCAATAAGGATGCCGGTTATTGAACTTCTGTTAATCTGGTCCAGGTTTTCCTTCCCTGATATTCCGGCATCAAGCAGCCTGTGGCCGCCGGAAAAGGTTATGTAACCTCCCACCGTGCCGCCCAACAGCGTGATGACGGGAAAAAGCAGAGCTTTCGGATCTGTGGGGGCAACGCTTCTTAAAAGGGCTTCCCCCACGGGTGGTCTTGATGTTAGGGTAACATAGCTCACTACCAAAATCATAAGCACTCCAAGGATTTTGGTAAACCTATCCATTACCGGCCCCGCGTCCTTTGACAGGAAAATCAGGATACCTATTACACCACAAACCAGGGCTGCGAAATCCGTATTTATACCCAAAAGGGCATTCAGACCAAGGGAAGCGCCGCCGATGTTTCCAATGTTAAATGCCAGCCCGCCCAGGGCCACAAGGATTGCTACAAAATACCCAAGGCCGGGCAGCACCTTGTTTGCTATGTCCTGTCCCCTTAATCCTGAAATGCCTATAACCCTCCATACGTTCATCTGGGCGCCTAATGCAAGAAGGATGGAAAACAGTATTACAAAGGCAAAATCTGCCTTATACTGCTCGGTGAAAGCTGCAGTCTGGGTCAAAAAACCCGGCCCTATCGCGGAAGTGGCCATCAGAAAGGCTGCTCCAAGCAGCGCGCTGGCCTTTTTCTTAAGGTCCGATTCCTTTTTGTTAGAACCCATTTAATATCCCCCCATTTTACTTAATAAAATTTGAAACGGCGGTTACTTCTACACCTTCTTGTTCCAGGCTGGTCCTTATTCTTCTTGTAAACTCCACCGCTTCCGGATTATCGCCGTGAACACAGATTGAATCCGCCTTAATTTCAATGTCCTCGCCGTTCACAGCCTGAACTTTTCCTTCTTTCACCATGCGTACCACCCTGGAGATGGCAAGGTCTGCATCGTGAATCACCGCCCCCGGGAGTTTCCTGGATACCAGCGTCCCGTCGGGGTTGTAGGCCCGGTCGGCAAACACTTCGTTGGCTGTCTTAAGCCCCATTTCTTTCCCGGCATTTATCATTTCGCTGTTTGCCAAACCCATCAGGATGATGTTTTGGTCCACTTCACGGATTGCCTCGGCTATGGCCGCCGCCAGCTTGGCATCCTTTGCCGCCATGTTGTAAAGTGCACCGTGGGCCTTAACGTGCTGGATGACTGCCCCGTTTGCCTTTGCGAAAGCCATTAGGGCTCCCAATTGATAGATGACGTATGCCTTTACCTCCTCCGGTGTTGCGGCGAGGTTCCTCCTGCCAAAGCCCAAAAGGTCCGGGAACCCGGGATGAGCCCCTATGGCCGTTCCTTCCCGGAGCGCAGCTTTTACCGTCCTGTCCATTACCAGCGGGTCCCCTGCATGCCATCCGCAGGCGATGTTTACCGATGTAACGTGTTTAATAACCTGGTCGTCCATTCCCAAGGTGTAGCTGCCAAAGCTCTCTCCAAGGTCGCTGTTTAAGTCCACCCTAAAAATACTTATCACCTCCTTTCTGAAAGTTTTGAAAGCCCGGTTTCCGTGAGTATTTTGTTAGCATTATGAAGGGAGAACAAAATACCGGAGACTTTCCTTGTCTATAATATGCGCAAAAGAAATGTTAATATATACAATTCTAGAATTATTTATGATAATCCTGCCGTTAAGTATCCGGTTTGGAAAATATACTTTTCCCTTGACAATTCCCAATGTAATGGTATTATATGGAACAAGGATTGGCTGCGGGAAGGACCGCACAAGGGACGGCTGCCTGGACGAGGGACGGCTGCCTGCCCGGCGGTCCCGACGCACCTTTCAAAGGAGGATTGAAAAATGAATGTGGCTGTGCTGCAGTTGGAGGTAAATGCTGAAGAGACGAAGGATGAGCGTATAGCCCATGCCGTAGACATTTTGGAGGGTATGTATCGGGATAACAGGTGTCCCCAACTGGTACTGCTGCCAGAGATCTGGGGAACCGGGTTTTTCAATTTTGACAATTATTACAATGAGAGCGAAGAAGTCCGGGGCATAACCTATTCAGCCTTCGCCCCGCTGGCGCAAAAGCTGGGATGTTACATCCTGACCGGAAGCTTCGTGGAGCGGGAGGGCAGCGACCTTTACAACACTTCCCTTCTTATTGACCCGGAAGGAAATATAGCGGCCCGGTACAGGAAAATTCACCTGTTCGGCTATAAGTCAAGGGAGACCGAAATACTGACACCGGGCAAGGACATAACGGTGGTTGATACAGAGCTGGGCGTATGGGGGATTACAACCTGTTACGACCTGAGGTTCCCAGAACTGTTCCGAGCCATGGTAGATAAGGGCGCCCAGGGTTTCCTGGTGGCGGCGGCATGGCCGCTGGCCAGGCTGGACCACTGGTCCTTACTAAATAAGGCAAGGGCAATTGAAAACCAGTGCTACCTTATATCCTGCAACTGTGCCGGCAGCCACGGTGGAGTAACCTTCGGAGGGCGCAGCATGGTCGTGGACCCGTGGGGTGTTGCCGTGGCCTCGGGGGGAGACAGGGAAACGGTGGTGTGGGCGAGTATTGACCTTGAAGAGGTGGAAAAAAGCCGCAGTGCCTTTCCGGCACTTAGGGACCGGGTCCTTTAACCCGAATTGCTCCCCGCTTGACATTTCGATAAGTGGTGGTATTATATATGTGACAAGACAGGTGTATATACACCATTGGCAGTTTATTTCAAATTAACAAAAAGCGGGGAGAGGTTGAATTGGAGAAAATGGCAGGCTTTTTCAAGAGAAAAAATATAGAAATTTC
Organism: Clostridia bacterium; assembly: GCA_035655175.1. Taxonomy (GTDB): domain Bacteria; phylum Bacillota; class Clostridia; order Ch29; family Ch29; genus JAAYEV01. The sequence goes on from DASRVG010000159.1 coordinate 24,493, forward strand.
ACTGCACAGGTATGGTATACAAGCCCTTGGGGCTATGGCCCAGGGGTTGTTTGCGACCTTAATAATAGGACTAATTTTGAAGGTAATAGGAGAAAACTTAAATATTCCCTTCCTTTACGAGGTAGTTTATCCGGCGGCACAGCAGATGACCGGGCCGGCAATAGCCGTAGCGGTGGCATATGGGCTGCAGGCTCCGCCCCTTGTGCTGTTTGCCTCCACCGTTACCGGTATGGTGGGAAACCAGTTTGGGGGCCCGGTGGGGGCCTTTGTGGCGGCGGTAATAGGAGCGGAGTTCGGTAAAATGGTGTCAAAGGAGACCAAGGTGGATATACTGGTGACGCCGGCTGCCACCATAGTAACGGGAGTGCTGGCGGGCATGCTGGTGGGTCCCGGTGTGTCATCCATTATGATCGGCCTCGGTAGGTGGATAATGTGGGCCACCGAACTGCACCCGGTACCGATGGGCATTTTCGTCTCGGTACTTATGGGAATGGTTCTTACGCTGCCCATAAGCAGTGCAGCCCTTGCAATAATGCTGGAGTTGGGCGGGCTTGCTGCCGGGGCGGCTACCGTGGGCTGCAGCACCCAGATGGTGGGTTTTGCGGTAGCCAGCTACAGGGAAAACGGGTGGGGCGGGCTGATTTCACAGGGCCTAGGAACGTCCATGCTGCAGGTGCCCAATATTGTGAAAAACCCCCGGATATGGATTCCTCCCACGCTGGCCTCGGCGATTATAGGTCCCTTTGCCACCACGCTGTTTAGGATGGAAAACATACCCATGGGAGCGGGGATGGGTACCAGCGGCCTGGTAGGCCAGTTCGGGACGGTGGCGGCAATGGGGACAAGCACTGCCGTTTTTGGAAAAATGCTGCTTTTGCATATAGCCGCACCTGCGGTATTGACCCTCGTTATTTCCGAATACATGAGGAAAATTGGCTGGATAAAGGCCGGCGATATGAAGCTGCCTGATTGAATTGAGATGTGGGACGTGAGATGTGGGATGCGATATTATAGAACCTGTCATTTGAACTCGGGGAGGACCGTCGTTGGACTATAAAGTTACTGAAAACGGAATACTTGTCAAAAACGCAAGGGACTTTGAGCCGGAGCATATATTCGAGTGCGGCCAGTGCTTCCGATGGAACAAAATGCCGGACGGAAGCTACAGGGGTGTCGCCGGCGGCAGGGCTCTAAGGGTGGGAAAAAGAAGCGGTGACATATTTTTGGACGGAACCGACGAGAAGCAGTTCAAGGATTACTGGGCCGGTTATTTTGACCTGCAGAGGGACTACGGTCAAATCAAACAGGCATTATCCAGCGACCCGGTGCTTAAAAGGGCGGTGAAATTCGGAAGCGGAATACGCATTCTCAAACAGGATACCTGGGAGACCCTTATCTCCTTCATAATATCAGCCAACAACAGGATTCCGAGGATAAAGGCGACCATAGAAAGGCTGTGCCGCTGTTTCGGCAGTCAAAGGGTGACAAAGGGGGAAACCTTTTTCGAATTTCCTACCCCTGGGCGCCTGTCGAGGCTGGACGAGCAGGATATACGCTCCTGCGGCTGCGGTTTCAGGGCGAGGTACGTGCTTGGGGCTGCAAGAATGGTGGAAGAAGGAAGGGCGGACCTTGCATCGCTGGAGTGGATGTCCACCGCGGAGGCAAGGAAGGCTCTTTTGAGTTTTCCCGGTGTAGGGCCAAAGGTGGCGGACTGCATCCTGCTCTTTTCCATGGCCCGGTTTGACGCTTTCCCGGTGGACGTATGGGTAAAAAGGGTGATGGAGAATTACTATTTGAAAGGGGATACCCCCCTGGCGGAAGTCAGGCGGTATGCCGAAGAAAGGTTCGGCCCCCTTGCCGGGCCGGCGCAGCAGTACCTGTTCTATTACGCCAGGAGCACCATGGGCAGGGGGGCCAGGATGGTACAGAATTGCTGAAAATATGCATAAATAATGGATAGGAAGAGAAATAGAGGTACATTCCGCTGTCACTTGGCATTTTAACCGTTTTTGCCTTAATTTTAGCCGGAACAGGGTTTGATTACTCTGCCGGCTTTTAATATTATATAAACTGTAATTAGCACTCGCCAGTGGCGAGTGCTAACAAACGCCAAACCAAACCATACATATAGGATAGGAGGGTAAAAAATGAACATCAAACCACTTGGAGACAGGGTAGTAGTAAAGGTGCTGGAAAAAGAGGAAACCACCAAGAGCGGGATTGTGCTGCCCGAAGCCGCTAAGGAAAAGCCCCAGGAAGGTGAAGTACTGGCGGTGGGAAGCGGAGAATTGGTAGAGGGCAAGAGGATTCCCCTGGAGGTCAAGGTTGGGGACAGGGTTATTTATTCGAAATATGCGGGCACCGAAGTCAAAATGGACGACCAGGAATACCTTATTCTAAGGCAGAGCGATATACTTGCTATAATTGAATAGGCAAAATCAATAAAAGGAGTGAATGGACATGGCTAAACAGATAAAATTCGGCGAGGATGCCAGGAGGACACTGGAAAGAGGCATAAACAAGCTTGCGGATACTGTAAGGATTACCTTGGGACCCAAGGGTAGAAACGTGGTGTTGGATAAGAAATTTGGTACACCGGCAATAACCAATGACGGTGTAACAATAGCCAGGGATATTGAAGTGGAAGACCCCTTTGAAAACATGGGCGTGCAGCTTGTAAAGGAGGTAGCCACAAAGACCAATGACGTGGCCGGCGACGGTACCACTACAGCTACCTTGCTGGCGCAGGCTATGGTAAGGGAAGGCTTAAAGAACGTTGCGGCCGGGGCCAACCCGATGGATATTAAGAAGGGTATCCAAAAAGCGGTGGAAAAGGCCGTGGAAGCACTGAAGGAGCAGAGCAAGGATATAGACAAGAAAGAATCCATAGCCCAGGTTGCTACAATTTCGGCGGCAGATGAAGAAATTGGGGAACTCATTGCCGATGCGATGGAAAAGGTAGGCAAGGACGGCGTTATAACGGTAGAGGAATCCAAGACAATGGGTACAACCCTTGAACTGGTGGAGGGCATGCAGTTTGACAGGGGATACATCTCCGCCTACATGGTGACCGATACCGATAAGATGGAAGCCGTTTTGGACGATGCCTATATACTTATAACCGATAAAAAGGTAACCAACGTCCAGGACCTTCTGCCGGTGCTGGAGCAGGTGGTACAGCAGGGCAAAAAGCTCCTGATAATAGCCGAGGACGTAGAAGGCGAGGCCCTTGCAACACTGGTGCTCAACAAGCTGAGGGGAACCTTCCTGTGCGTTGCGGTTAAGGCTCCGGGCTTTGGCGACAGGAGAAAGGCGATGCTGCAGGATATTGCCATCCTTACCGGCGGCCAGGTCATCTCGGAAGAGCTGGGCCTTGAACTCAAGAACGCTACCATAAGCCAGATGGGTAGGGCAAGGCAGGTCAAGGTGTCCAAGGAAAACACCATAATAGTGGATGGAGCCGGCAGTGAAAAGGAAATCAAGGACAGGATCAAGCAGATCAAGGTACAGATAGAAGAGACCACTTCCGACTTTGACAGGGAAAAACTCCAGGAAAGGCTCGCGAAGCTCTCCGGCGGCGTAGCAGTTATCCAGGTAGGCGCCGCCACCGAGACCGAACTCAAGGAGAAAAAACTCAGGATCGAGGACGCCCTTTCCGCGACCAGGGCCGCGGTGGAAGAGGGCATAGTGCCCGGCGGCGGAATAGCCTTGATAAGGACCGTGGCTGCCGTGGACAAACTGATTGAACAAGTCGACGGGGACATAAAGACCGGTGCCAAGATAGTCAGGAAGGCCCTTGAGGAGCCGGTGAAACAGATAGCCAACAACGCGGGCGAGGAAGGCTCGGTTGTAGTGGAAAAGGTTATGTCCCTTGAGGACGCGATGGGCTTTGATGCCTACAAGGGCGAGTATGTAGACATGATAAAAGCGGGTATCCTTGACCCCACAAAGGTTGTAAGGTCGGCGCTGCAAAACGCCGCATCGGTGGCGGCGATGGTGCTAACCACCGAGAGCCTGGTGGCGGACATACCCGAGAAGAAAAACGACATGCCTCCCGGTGGAATGGGCGGAATGGACATGATGTAATCGAAAAAGAAGCCGTTTTCACACGGCTTCTTTTTGTTCGCCCGACATGGGCAGTAGCTTGGCGGTGAAAGTCCGCTATGGGCTTGGTAGTGGGAACCATTAGCTAAACAGCAAGGGTGTTCACCGTGAGGTGAAATCTGAAGGAAGCTGCAGGCAAAGTCCCGCACCGACGGACAGGAACTGCATACAAGGCATATGTGGAACGGGCGAGTTTGCATTACAAAACGAAGTCCAACACTACCCGAATTCCACGGTGTAAATGCAGCGGTGACATGGGATGAAAGTTACTGCTCTTAATCGGGGAGGTCTGGCAGGTACGTCAGGCAGGGAATGAATTTTCCCCATGACAACCCATGCAGCGATGTATGGCTGAGCTGTCAGAAGTCAGCAGAGGTCATAGTACCATACCGGATAAATACGGAATGGGAAGGACCGAACGGAAGAATGTTTTGGAATTTTGAAGTACACTACGGGATGCAATGAGTGCAGCCAACTTCATACTGAAGACTACCTGTGTGAGGATAGGGTGGAACCCGAAAGCAGCATGGGAGTGCAGAGTATTTCGTTTACGTCTTCCAAAGTCAAAACGATGGCAGTGAATATGCCGGAAGCCTGCTTGATAAAATACTTGACCGTAACAACATGAACAAGGCATACAAGAGGGTTAAGGCAAACAAAGGCAGCCATGGGATTGATGGAATGACAGTAGATGAACTTCTACAGTTCCTGAAGGAAAACGGCAACCAAATCAGGCAGACTATCCGGGAGGGTACTTACAAGCCAAAACCTGTGCGGCGAGTAGAGATACCAAAGCTTGGTGGAGGCAAGAGACTACTTGGCATACCAACAGTAGTGGACAGAGTAGTGCAGCAGGCAGTAGCCCAGG
>DASRVG010000160.1:0-2866 GCA_035655175.1 Clostridia bacterium
TTTAACGTGTCGGTCAGTCTCCCCTGCAGCTTTGCATCCATATCAATCCCGATATAGGCAGTGCTGCCGTTCACCACAACCGTAACGTCCTTCACTTCTTTCATGTCCTCTAAGCGGTCCTCCAGCATATCGGCCCTTCTCGCGTCCTCCCGGGGGTCGGCGTTTGGCACCCTGTTTCCGGGCCCTTCAGGAGTATCCGGCAGCGGCGTTCTCTGCTGCGGGGCCGGCGTGGTATCCGGTGCAGGCCTTCGCTGGGGCGCACATCCGGCCGCAAGCGATAGTACCAGCAGTGAGGCCAGTAATATAAAAAACAACCGGCGTTTCATATATTCCATTCTCCTTTCAAAACAAAGGTCTATTAATATTGTTTGAAAGGTGTAAGTTTTTATTATGCCAATTATATGAACGCCTCCGTAAAATGATTAACAGCCCTTGAATCTATCATGAACTGCGAATAGCATTTCCAAATAATTACTTATGTAATTTTTCGCAAAATTACAAGTCTCATAATTCTTTCCGCGGTATCCGCCAGCAGGCTCCCCGCTCTTTCCATCGCCTCTTCCACCGTAATGGGCCCGGGACAAATGCTTACCACCGCTGCAAAGCCCTCATTGTACAGAGGCGATATATCTCCCTTTATAGTACCGGCCACCGCCACCACCGGTATCCCAAACCGGCGGGCAATCCCCGCCACTCCCATGGGCGCTTTTCCGTACAGCGTCTGTTGGTCAATGCTGCCCTCGCCGGTGATTACAAGGTCCGCATTCTTAACCCTGTCACCGAAACCCACGGCTTCCAGCACCATTTGGACCCCCGGCACCAGCGAAGCGTTTAGAAAGGCCATAAGGCCCGCCCCGAGGCCGCCGGCGGCGCCGGCTCCCGCGGCATCAGTTACATCCCTGCCGGTGGTTTTCTTGATAATATCACCATAGTTATGCAAATTCCTGTCCAGAACCTTCACCATTTCGGGGGTTGCACCTTTTTGCGGCCCGAAAACAAAAGCCGCTCCCCTTTCGCCGCACAAGGGATTGTCCACGTCACAGGCGACCAAGAATTCGCATTCCTTCACCCTTTGGTCCAAGCCCGAAGGGTCGATTTGGCTCAGCTTCCCCAGGCCGCCGCCGCCCGGCGGTACGGCCCGGCCATCCTTATCCAAAAACTTAACGCCAAGGGCGCTTAAAAGGCCGGTTCCCCCGTCCACCGTGGCGCTTCCCCCAAGACCGATTATAAATTTACGGCAGCCCCTGTCCAGGGCCTTTGATATTAGCTGCCCCATTCCGTAGGTGGTGGTAATCATCGGGTTTCGTTTATCCTGCGTAATCAACGTAAGGCCGGCGGCGGAGGCGGTTTCAATTACCGCCGTCTGGCCGTCCCCCAGTATCCCGAAGAAACTATCCACCTCTTCCATTAAGGGCCCGCAGACCGAGGCCTTGACAATTTCGCCACCGGTTGCGGCCACCATCGCCTCCGCCGTGCCCTCGCCGCCGTCGGCGATGGGAATCCTGTCAGTCACACATGACGGTATCACCCGTAGTATACCCTCTTCTATGTACGCCGCCGCCTGCCCCGCCGACAGGCTCCCCTTAAAGGAATCCGGCGCAATTACTATTTTCACGTCCATGTGCCCTCCTACCATTCTTTTATTTTCTCCGCACCCGCTCCGGGCTTATCCTTCGGCAGTTTTTTCTTAAGGTCAAGTTCCGCGGTCAAAACCCCTGCCAAGAGTATCGCCGCACCCGCATATGCCCTCGGCGCCAGGATTTCTTTGAGTATTATATACGAAAAAACAGCAGAGAAAACCGGCTCCAGCGACAGGATAAGGCCGGTATGAGTGGCGGTTGTGTGCTGCTGCGCCGTTGTCTGCACAATGTACCCCACTGCGGTGCACAATATGCTGAGAGCCAGCACCACAAGCCATGACCTAAAATCCCCCGGCAGCGTCATTCTCTCTGTGACCAACGAAAAAGCTGTCGCAAAAACCGCTACAAAGCCAAGCTGCAAAACGCCAAGGGCAATCGAATCCACATGGCGGGTAAAAACTCCTGTCACCACCACATGGACTGCAAACAGCAGGGCGCATAAAAGGCATAAAATGTCGCCGGGATTGACCTGCTGCCTTGTATCCAGCGTCAGCAGGGCTATTCCGATTACCGCCAGGCATACCCCGACTATAACCTTTTTCTCGATTTTCTGCTTCAAAACCAGGAAAGAGATAATCGGTATAAAAACCACCGAAAGGCTTACCAAAAACCCCGCATTGGACGCGGAAGTTTTCTCCACGCCAAAGGTCATGGACATAAAAACCGCAAAAAGAATCACCGCCAGGATGAATGCGTATTTATAAGTCTTTTTATCCGCGTAAATTATATTCCTGCCGAAAACGGGGGCGGAAACCCCGAAGGCTATGATGAACCTTAACGCCGTCAGGCTGAAGGGCCCAAGGGTTCCAAGTCCAACCTTCGTCAAAACATAAGACGACCCCCAGAACACCGTAATCATCATCAGCATCAAGTCCGCCTTTGCCTGCTTGGTCATAAAATTACTCCTCCATGCATCGATATACCATATTATACTATCATTCTCTCCATCTTTTCGATTACCTTCCACCGGCGCCGGAATATAAAAATTATGCCCTCTCCGGCTTAATTCTCACCAATTTCGCCGTTTACCCCGGTTTACATTTCCTTTTTATTCGTAAAGGTCAGTGCTTAAGTATTTGAATCCGGAATCGGGTATCAGCACCGCTATCCTTTTGCCCTTTTCCCTGTCCTTTAGAAGCTTCAAGGCGGCAGCCACATTGGCGCCGGCGGAAAATCCTCCGAATATTGCTTCCTCCTTTGCCAGCCTCCTTGCCGTCTCAATGGCT
>DASRVG010000161.1:0-2395 GCA_035655175.1 Clostridia bacterium
GGCTTCAATCATACGGATTATTTCATTGAAGTCAAATCCCTTCAGTTCTTCCTTGTCCAGGCCGAAATGCATCCCCAGCTTAAGCCCAACCGAAACCAGGGAAAGGGGAACGCTTACGTTTACCTTTCTCTTGCCGGTACCCGCTTCATATACCCTTACCTTCAGCCACTTTGACCTGCAGGATGGGCTGCCGCCCCCGGCGCCCTCTTCCTCATCAAGGTTCCCCGCCTCCATAAGCTGGACCGCCTGTTCCGCAGTGACCTTGCCTTCCTCCACCATTTTTAAAACCTTTTTTAATTCGTCCTTCATTATTATACCTCCATCCTGTTTTGCTTCAGAAGCCTTAACGCTTCATCGTGGTCAATCTCTCCTCGGTCCAGCATCTCGAGTATTTCCTTCCTGTTCTCATCGCTCTTTGTACTCTTCACCGGGTATCCCAGGGCGGAGATTACGTCATCCAGCCTGCTCCTTACGGTTGGATAGGAAATCCCGAGGTCCTTCTCTACCTCCTTAATGTTTCCCCTGCATTTTAGAAAGGTCTCAATGAACTGTTTCTGTTCCTTTGTAAGCCTGCAGTACCTGCAAAGCGAGAAACTGCCTTCTATCGTTGTATTGCAGCGGTCGCAGTGGAGCCTTGTTACCTCCATATCCTCATTGCACACGGGACATTTCCCCAATGCTTCGTTCAATTTTACATCCTCCTTAGGTTACTAATGCCCTGTTTATGCCAATATTATATAATAAATATCAATATTGTCAACCTATATATTAATAATATTAATATTAAAATTAATATTATTAACCCCACGAAGTGCTTTGTTTAAATCCGTGACTGCTCATCACTTTTTTCAAATCCGTCGTTTACAATACTTGCATAATGCTCTCCAAAGGCGGATTTTCGCCTCAATCGGCTAAATTCTCCGCTATTTTAACATTTATCCCGGTTTACATTTCTTGTCCCCTACAATATAATTACGTTTAGGATTGACCTTAAGGAGATAAAAATGAATAAAGCCTACGCCAAGCCAAGCCGGAAGCGCAACACAGCAAGACTACTTGCCCTTTCTGCAGGCCATTTTATGAATGATTTCTATACAGGTATAGTACATCCAACCCTGTACATATTCGCACAGGCATTATCCCTGACCTTAGGACAGCAGGGATTTATCGCTTTTGCCTTCAATGCAAGTGGAACCTGGCTGCAACCGCTGGTGGGGTTCTTGGTGGATCGTCACGGCAAAACCTGGCTGCTACTGCTTTCTGTTGTATGGATTTCCTTCTGGGTATGCATATCGGGATTAATCACCAACTATTACCTTCTTGTGTTGGTATTGATACTTGGGGGGACGGCATCTTCACTGTACCACCCCCTTGGTTCGGCTACTGCGATCAAGCTTATGGGCAATCGGGAGGGCACAGGCCTTTCGGTATTTATGACCATTGGTGGTTTTGCCATAGCGGTATCCCCTGCCCTATCTGTACCAGTTGCATTGAACCTCGGCCTTGACAAACTTGTTTACTTTATGATACCCGGCTTTGTTACAGCAGCCATTATGTACGCCGTGGAAGTACACAGGATAGACGACTTGGATGGCGGGGATACCAATATAGGTACTCCTTCGGCGGGCAAAACTGAACCGCTATCATTATTCTGGATAGGAATACTTATTCTGATTGCTACTGTCAGGGCATGGCTGAGGATTTCCCTTGCCACCTTCGGTATCAACCTCTTTATCTCCAAATCAGTGGACCCGACTGTTTGTGCATACATACTCTCTTTCCAGTTGCTTTTCTCGTCTGTTTTCACACTGGCGGGAGGATACCTGTCCGACATAATGGGAAGCAAAAAGGTACTCTTAGTATCGATGGTACTCACCACCCTGTTCCTGAGTCTTGTAGTAAAGACATCCGGAATACTGGCTGTAGCTTCCTTCGTTCTGGCCGGGTCACTGAACGCCGCCCCAAATTCAGCCAACATAGTAATGGCACGAAACTATATGCCCAACAACACTACCTTTGCCAACGGCCTTATCATGGGCCTTGCGGCGGGCTTGGGCGGCATCGGAACTCTGTATCAAGGCCGCCTGGCCGATACTTTTGGCATTTTACCCTCGTTCTTATTCCTTCTGATACCGCTGGCGGTATCCTGCGTTCTTACAATTGTACTGCCCCGCACTTCTCCCACTTCCTGTCAGCAGGAATAATCATGTTCCCTTATCATTAATAAAGGTCGGTGCTCAAATATTTAAACCCTGAATCGGGTATCAGCACCGCTATCCTTTTGCCCTTTTCCCTGTCCTTTAGAAGCTTCAAGGCGGCAGCCACATTGGCGCCGGCGGAAAATCCTCCGAATATTGCTTCCTCCTTTGCCAGCCTCCTTGCCGTCTCAATGGCT
>DASRVG010000162.1:0-4930 GCA_035655175.1 Clostridia bacterium
AACATGGACACCGACGACAGTATCAATACTGACAGCAAGGATACGGAGGAAACGATTACCGGGGAGGCAAAGGCCGGGGCTGCGGATGAAGTGACAGGGGAGGCACCGGCGGCCCGGGATAATGAAGAGATTGAAGCGGACGATAACGCGGCGGATGCCGATGAGAGAACCTCCCCGGAGCAGCAGTTGGAGGACCTAAGGAAAAAGAACGAGGAATACTATGATCGCCTGCTGAGGCTGCAGGCGGATTTTGATAATTACAGGAAGCGCACCGCCAGGGAAAAGGAAGAAACCTACGACTATATAGCGGCGGAAATTATGCTTGACTTCCTGGGGGTTCTGGACAACATGGAAAGGGCGGCGGATTCGGCAGCCGCCGTCTGTGGCGAAGGCAGCAGCGCTTCCCTTAAGGAAGGCATAGACATGGTGGTAAAGCAGTTTAGGGATATCCTGGCCAAGTACCACGTGGAGGAGATACCTACCGAGGGCGTTAAGTTCGACCCCAATTTTCATCATGCCGTAATGCAGGTGGAAGATTCCGACAAGGAAGAGGGTACCATTCTGGAGGTGTTCCAGAAGGGTTACAAAATAAAATCAAGGGTACTAAGACCCAGTTTTGTAAAAGTCGCACTATAATATAGGAGGAGAGACAAGATGAGCAAAGTAATAGGCATAGACCTAGGAACTACCAACTCGTGCGTAGCTGTTATGGAGGGCGGGGAGCCGGTTGTGATTCCCAACGCCGAAGGCAGCAGGACAACTCCGTCGGTGGTAGCTTTTTCAAAGAAAGGCGAAAGAATGGTGGGGCAGGTGGCCAAAAGACAGGCCATAACAAACCCTGAAGGTACCGTCAGTTCCATAAAAAGGCTGATGGGCAGCGATAAAAAAGTCAAATTGCACGATAAGGAATACACGCCCCAGGAAATTTCAGCGATGGTTTTGCAAAAGCTTAAAATGGATGCCGAGAGCTACCTGGGAGAAAAAATAACCAAGGCGGTAATAACCGTGCCTGCGTATTTTACCGACAGCCAGAGGCAGGCCACAAAAGACGCGGGAAGGATAGCGGGACTTGAGGTACTTAGAATAATAAACGAACCCACCGCTGCGTCCCTTGCCTACGGGCTGGATAAGGGCGAAAACCAGAAGGTCCTTGTTTTCGACCTGGGCGGCGGTACCTTCGACGTGTCCATACTGGAACTCGGGGAAGGAGTGTTCGAGGTATTGGCCACCAGCGGCAACAATAAACTGGGCGGGGACGACTTCGACGACAGGATTATTGATTACTTGGCGGCAGAGTTTAAAAAGGAGCACGGTATAGACTTAAAGAAGGACAGGACAGCCATGCAGAGGCTGAAGGACGAGGCTGAAAAGGCCAAAAAAGAGCTGTCCGGAGTAATGTCCACCAGCATAAATCTTCCTTTTATAACCGCCGATGCGTCGGGGCCAAAGCACCTGGATATGACCCTTAGCAGGGCAAAGTTCGAAGAACTTACCGCGGACCTGGTGGAAGCCACCATGGAACCCATGAGGAAGGCTCTTAGTGACGCGGGATTAAGTGCGGGGCAGATAGACAAGGTTATACTGGTGGGCGGCTCCACAAGGATTCCGGCGGTGCAGGAAGCGGTCAAAAAAATAACCGGCAAGGACTCCTACAAGGGTATAAACCCCGACGAGTGCGTGGCAATTGGGGCGGCCATCCAAGCCGGCGTGCTGACCGGCGAAGTCAAGGATATAGTGCTTCTTGACGTAACACCGTTGTCCCTTGGTATTGAGACCTTGGGGGGCGTGTTTACAAAGCTTATTGAAAGAAACACCACCATCCCGACCAAAAAGAGCCAGATTTTCTCCACCGCCGCCGATGGGCAGACCAGTGTTGACGTGCACGTGCTGCAGGGAGAAAGGCCGATGGCGGCACAAAACGTGACGCTGGGAAGGTTCCAGCTGACCGGCATCCCGCCGGCACCGAGGGGCGTACCACAGATCGAGGTAACTTTCGACATAGACGCCAACGGTATAGTGAACGTGTCCGCAAAGGACCTGGGCACCGGTAAGGAGCAGAAGATTACAATTACTGCCTCCACCAACCTTAGCGAAGAGGAAATCCAGAGAAAGGTTAAGGAAGCGGAAAAATATGCCGAGGAGGACAAAAAGCTCAAGGAGAAGGTGGAAATAAGAAATAATGCGGATTCTCTGGTCTACCAGACCGAGAAGACGCTGAAGGATATGGGAGACAAGGTGGAAAGCTCCGATAGGGAAAGGATAGAAGCTGAACTTAAGAAAGTTAAGGACGCCTTGGAGAAGGATGACACCGATGCGATAAAGAGTGCAACCGAAGGCCTGACAAAGGTGTTCTACGAAGTGTCCGCCAAACTGTACCAGCAGGCTGGAGCGGCGGGCGGACCGGGCGATGCCGCCCAAGGCGGACAGGATGCGAAAGCCGATAACGTGGTAGATGCCGATTATAAAGTGGTTGACGACGAGGATGGTAAATAGTATATAGCTGCCGGCCTGTACGAGTTTACGGGCCGGTTTTGCTGATGAAATAGCGAGGCTATCAATCAATCCGAGGTGAGGTGCCTATGAGCAAAAGGGACTACTACGAAGTGCTGGAAGTGGATAGAAACGCTTCCGCCGATGAAATAAAGAAAGCCTACAGGCGGCTGGCAAAAAAGTACCATCCTGATGTAAACCCGGGCGACAAGCAGGCAGAGCAAAAATTCAAGGAGATAAATGAAGCCTACGAGGTATTGAGCGACGAAACCCGGCGAAGGCAGTACGACACCTTTGGGCACGCCGCTTCCAACGGGCAGGGCGGTTTCGGCGGCTTTGGCGACTTTGGCGGTTTCGGTGACTTCGGAGGCTTTGGAGATATATTTGAGACCTTTTTTGGAGGAGGGTTTTCGGGGGCAAGGGCAAGCAGGAGACCCGCCAAGGGCAGCGACATAAGGGCGGACCTGGAGTTGGAGTTCGAGGAGGCCGCCTTTGGTGTCACGAAGGACATCAGGGTAAGAAGACATGAAAAATGCGGTGCATGCAATGGAACCGGCGCCAAGCCCGGAACCTCGGTCAAAACATGCGACAAGTGCGGCGGTACCGGCCAGGTAAGGTATAGGCAAAACACCGCCCTGGGCAGGTTTGAAACGGTACGCACCTGCGACCGGTGTCATGGCGAGGGCACCATAATAGAAGAGCCCTGCAGCCAGTGCGGCGGTACCGGCAATACGCTGAAAACCCGTACCATCAGTATCAAGGTGCCGGCGGGCGTGGATAACGGTTCGGTGGTATCGCTGCGGGGCGAGGGAGAACCCGGCGAAAGGGGAGGGCCTTCGGGGGACCTATACGTCTATATACATGTAAAGCCCCATAAGGTATTTAAAAGGGAAAACGAAAACGTGTACTGTGAAATACCCATATCCTTTGTCCAGGCGGCCCTGGGCGACGAAATTACGGTACCCACCCTTGACGGCAATGTGAAGCAGACCATACCCGAGGGAACCCAAAGCGGTACGGTGTTCCGGCTAAGGGGCAAGGGGATTCCAAGGCTCAACGGCCGGGGCAGGGGAGACCAGTACGTTAAAGTGGTGGTGGAGGTGCCGCGAAAGCTCAGCCAGCAGCAGAAGGAACTTTTGAGAAAGTTTGACGAGCTGAGCGGCGGCAGTGCCGGACATGGGGGAAAAAGCATCATAGACAAGGTGAAGGATGCTTTCGGAGTGTAGGGAGAGGTTGCCTATGGAATGGATGGAACTCAAAATAGATACCACCGCCGAGGGCTGCGACCTGGCAGCCAACATACTGTACGATGCCGGGGCGGCGGGCGTGGTCATAGAGGACCCGGGGGACGCAAGGGCCCTTTTGCGGCAAGAGGAAAGCTGGGACTATATAGACCCCGGTGCGATAAACACCGAGGGGGACATTGTGACTGTGAAAGGGTACCTTCCGGTAAACGACAGCCTGGGCGACCTGGTTAAGATGGTACGGGAAAGGCTGTCCGACCTGGCGATAAGAGAGCCGGGCTTCGGGCCGTTGGAACTTTCCACCGGTACCGTGAATGACTGGGACTGGGCCGAATGCTGGAAAAAGTACTACAAGCCCCTGAGGATAGGGCGAAATATAGTGATAAAGCCCTCATGGGAGCATTACAGTCCAAAAGAAGGGGATATAGTGGCAGCCATCGACCCGGGGATGGCCTTTGGTACCGGTACCCACGAGAGCACCGCGCTGTGTATAGAACTCTTGGAAAAATACATTTCCAAGGGCTGCAGGGTTATAGACGTAGGCTGTGGCAGCGGGATACTGTCGGTGGTGGCGGCAAAATTAGGCGCTGGGGTCGTGGAAGCCTATGACCTTCAGGCGGAAGCGGTGGACATCACCCGTGAGAATGCAAAATTAAACGGCGTGGACCGGGTGGTGAAGGCACAGCGGGCAAACCTTTTGGATGCAGCAAAGGACAGGGTGGATATAATTGTATCAAATATTGTGGCGGATGTAATAATAAGAATGAGCCCGCGGGCAGCCCGGCATCTGAAACCCGGAGGCATTTTTATTTCATCGGGCATAATACGGGACAGAAGAAGGGAAGTATACACTTCCCTTGAATATTACGGCATGGCGGTTGTGGAAGAACTAAGCCGCAATGAATGGATAGCCCTTGCCGCCATGCTGAAAGGATAGGGGCCATGAACAGGTTTTACGTGGACAAAAGTCAAATACAAGGGGAATGGGCCAGTATCACCGGCGAAGACGTAAAACACATTACCAGGGTATTGAGGCTTGCGGCGGGTGACAGGGTGACCATATGCGACGGGAATAATACCGATTATGAAGGGATTATAGAAAGGGTCGAAAAGGGAGAGCTAAGGGTGAGGCTTGGCCCGGCGGTTGAAACCGGTACCGAGGCGGATGTGGAAATGGTGCTGTACCAGGCGGTCGC
>DASRVG010000163.1:0-12596 GCA_035655175.1 Clostridia bacterium
GGAGGGGAGCCCGTGGCTGGTATGCTGCGCCGATGCAGGCTAATTGTTCATATATACCTGTTGAAGGTTTTTCATTGTTTGCGGATATTCCCTCCGGGGCGGATATTCTACATCGGGGGCAGCGAAGCGCTGCCGCCGCCGCTGAGTGCCGACGAGGAAAACTTTCTCGTTGCCAAACTGAAGGAAGGGGAAAAATCCGTACAGACCATACTGATAGAAAGGAACCTGCGGCTGGTGGTATATATTGCAAGGAAATTCGAAAACACCGGCATATGCGTTGAGGACCTGATATCCATTGGCACCATAGGGCTTATCAAGGCGGTAAACACCTTTGACCCGGACAAACAGATAAAACTGGCCACTTACGCATCAAGGTGTATAGAGAACGAAATACTGATGTACATAAGAAGGAACAGTAAACTGAAAGCGGAGATTTCCTTCGACGAGCCGCTCAACATAGACTGGGACGGGAATGAGCTTTTACTTTCGGATATACTCGGAACAGAAAACGATATAATATTTAAATGCCTGGAAAAGGATGTGGACAGGGAGCTGTTGGGGCTCGCGATGAAAAAGCTCAGTGAACGGGAAAAAAGGATTATGAAACTTCGTTTCGGACTGGACGGCGGCAGCGAGAGAACCCAGAAGGAGGTTGCCGATCTTTTGGGCATATCCCAATCCTACATATCAAGGCTTGAAAAGAGGATAATAAAAAGGCTCAAAAAGGAGATAAGCAGGATGGTTTAAAACGCCGGGCAAAAGGGCTTTTTATATGTAAAAACTGCCAGCACCATGGCGGTTTTTTCATGTATAAAAGAATCCGGGGGGTGGAATAATCACAGATGTCAGTTGATAAGCGAAAGAAGGTCGATGCAATGCACATGAACAAGGTGGAGATCTGCGGGGTTAATACTTCAAAGCTGCCGGTGCTTACCAACGAAGAGATGAGAGCGCTTTTCGAAAAAATGCATAAGGGTGACAAGAGCGCCCGGGAAAAATTTATAAAGGGCAACCTAAGGTTGGTCCTGAGCGTTATTCAGCGGTTTAACAACAGGGGTGAGTACCTGGATGACCTGTTCCAAGTAGGATGTGTCGGCCTTATAAAAGCGATAGACAATTTCGACCTGAGCCAGAACGTAAAGTTTTCCACCTATGCTGTTCCAATGATTATCGGTGAGATACGAAGGTACCTAAGGGACAACAATTCCATCAGGGTGAGCCGGTCCCTGAGGGATATTGCGTATAGGGCGCTGCAGGTGCGAGACCAGCTAATAAACAAGCATTCAAAGGAACCCACCATATCCGAGATATCCAAGGAACTGGACATGCCCAGCGAAGAGGTGGTGTTTGCACTGGATGCAATCCAGGACCCCGTTTCACTGTTCGAGCCGATATACCACGACAGCGGGGATGCCATTTATGTAATGGACCAGGTGAAGGACGAGAAAAATTCCGACGAGGTGTGGCTGGAAGGGATAGCTCTAAGGGAGGCCATGAGGAAGCTTAACGACAGGGAAAAGCTTATACTGAACCTCCGTTTTTTTGAAGGGAGGACACAGATGGAGGTGGCGGAGGAGATAGGAATCTCCCAGGCCCAGGTATCCCGCCTGGAAAAGTCCGCCTTAAGCCACATGAGAAAGCATATGTAAAAAACTGTGACAAGCGTCACAGATTTTTTTATCCCCGGGGATGTCGGACATCAGCCACCCATCATGCATAAAGGGCCCTTGTCCAACATAGTATCTAATAAAGAATGAAAAGGTGGTGGGCTTGTTGATAAAGACTTCGGACCTTGCGGAAAAGGAAGTAGTTACCATCAAGGAAGGGAGAAACTTGGGCCCCATTTCAGACATAGAGGTGAACCTGGAAGAAGGAAGGGTGGAGGCGATAATTATTCCCGGGCCGGGCAGGTTCCTTGGCTTCTTCAACAGGGAGAGCGATATAATAATACCCTGGAAGCATATTGTCAATATAGGCGTGGACGTGATACTGGTGGAATATAGGGAGACAATAGAGATGGAAAGAGAATAAAACCCCTGGCAAAACCCATTTTTTTGTATTATTATAATCATAACAAGACCTGGAAAGGATGTCAGGGGGAGTTTACATGAAATGTCCGTTTTGCGGTCATCTGGAATCAAAGGTGGTGGATTCCCGTCCCGCCGACGAAGGTTACACCATAAGGCGCAGGAGGGAGTGCAGCCGGTGCTGCAAGAGGTTTACAACCTACGAAAGGTTGGACCGCCTTCCCCTTATGGTGGTTAAAAAGGACGGAAGACGGGAAAGCTTTAACAGGGAAAAGATACTTAACGGGATAATGAAGGCAACCGAAAAAAGGCCGGTGTCCATGGACAGGCTTAACCGGTTGGTGGACGAGGTTGAAAAAAAGCTGTACAACATGATGGAAAAGGAAGTAACCAGCAAGACCATAGGCGAGATTATCATGAACAAGTTGAAAGAGCTGGACGAGGTGGCCTATGTCAGGTTTGCCTCGGTATACCGCCAGTTCAAGGATATCAATACCTTCATGGAGGAACTGAACAAGCTGCTGGATAAGGACAATAACCAACCCGCGGAGGAGTAACATGGCATTTATAAGGCATGAAAGGGAAGGGATAGTGTATTTTACTATACCTTCTTTTGACGATACGGGACTTGTAAGGCACTGCTTTACTACCAGGGCGGGCGGCGTAAGCAGCGGCCGGGTAAAGGGGCTTAACCTTGGGTTTTCAAGGCCGGATTCAAGGGAAAACGTAATGGAAAACTTTAGAAGGCTGTGCAGGGCGGTGGGAATTGACAGCGAAAGCCTGGTATTTTCCCACCAAGTGCATGGGACCCATATAAGGGAAGTTACCGGGCAGGATGCCGGCAAGGGCCTTTGGAAGGATTCCGACATAAAAGGTACCGATGGGCTGATTACAAGAAGCATTGGGGTTACGCTGACCACCTTCTATGCCGACTGCGTGCCGCTGTATTTTTTGGACCCTGTGAAAAGGGCAGCCGGTTTGGCCCATGCAGGGTGGAAGGGTACAGTGGCGGGGATTGCTCTAGAGACGGTAAAAAGGATGAATGAAGCCTTCGGCTCCCGGCCGGGGGACATGCTGGTCGGGATAGGGCCCTCCATATGCAGGGACTGCTACGAGGTGGATGAACCGGTTATTTCAAGGATCAGAGAGAACATACAATCCTGGAGGGATGTAATAACGCCACTGGGAAAGGACAGGTATCTTTTGGACCTTCAGCTTACAAACAGGATAGTGCTGCAAAAAGCCGGCATAAGGTACGCGAACATAACCGACAGCGGGCTATGTACCATGTGTAATGGAGAACTGTTTTATTCGTACAGGAGGGAGGGTAAAAACACCGGCAGCCTTGCGGCCCTGCTGCAGCTTGTATAAAAGGTACAAAAGGGACAAGGGACGGTTCTTTGTCCCATTTTTAACCACATGGCTACAGGGATGGTTCCTAGTAGAAACCCATTGGAAACCGCTTAACAACTGGTTTATTACTAAAGAGAGAGCTCTCTCCTTTTTTTGTGCCGAAATGCAAGCCCGACAAAGGACTTGCTATGCCCGTATAATGAATAGATTTTTTCGGCGTAGGGAAGTCTAAATAAAGAAAAATTAAAGAATGGAGTGAGGAAATGCCGGTTGGTTTCATAATACTTGTTTTTGTATCGGTGTTGATACTGCTTGGGGTAGCCCACAGGGTGCTGGACAGGCTAAGGCTTACCGACGGAGGTGCCCTGGCGGTAATCGCCGCAATGCTGGTGGGTACCTTCATACCGGATATTGGCATAACCAGGAATGTGGCTGTGAATGTGGGAGGGGCCATAATACCGGTGGCGCTGGCGGTATACCTGTTTATCAGGGCGGGAACCGCCAAGGAGAGGACCAGGGCGGTTGTGGCGGCACTGGCGGCGGGAGCGGCGGTGTATGCCTTGAGCAAGGTTCTGCCCGCTGGGCCGGAAGAGAACCAGTTTATGAATTATTATTACCTGTATGCAATAATTGGCGGCGGTATTGCCTACCTGCTGGGGAGGTCCAGGAGGTCCGCATTCATAGCCGGTATAATGGCTATAGTATTAAGTGACCTGGCGCAGGCGGTGGTCAACTGGTATACCGGAAGTCCAGGAAGGACAGTGTTTGGGGGAGCCGGCGCCTTCGATGCCACGGTAATAGCCGGTGTATTTGCCGTGGTCCTGGCGGAGTTTGTAGGGGAGACCAGGGAAAAAATCCAGGGGGGCACCGAAAAAAAAGATATGGCCTTTGAGAGGGGCGAGTTCGTACAGGGCAAAGACAATAAGCAAAGGAACGGCGGGGATAGGAATGAAGAATAAAAGAAAGGCGTACGTATTGATGATGGTAGCACTGCTGCTGCTTATGGGAATCACGGTATATGCCGACACCAGCGGGTTCGAGCACAGCAGAAAAGGGTATTATACGGTGTTTGAACAGGGCACCGACAAGGAGATTTTCGCCACTTCGTGGGAGGTGGATGTGGGGGATAAATACCACAGCACAGATAACAAGATGTATGAAGTGGTTGAGGTGGATCGGGACGGCAAAAAAGCCTATGCCAAGTTTGTTGAAGACGTAAAAATGCCGGAGATTGACGAGATATTCGTAACCGAGACAATACAGACCGCACGCAGGGAGAAGCATGTGGCGCTGTATTTCAGCCACAATGCGGAATCCTATGTGCCCACCGACGGCACCGACAGCAAACCGGGCCGCGGGGGGATAGTTGAAGTTGGCGAAGCCTTCAAGAAGGGCTTTGAGAAATACGGGGTGAAGGCAACTGTGGATACAACGTCCCATGAGCCCCATGACGCCAACTCCTATGTACGATCCCGGAGGACCGCCATCCGGCTGCTGCAAAAAGGGCCGGATGCCATATTTGATATCCACCGGGATGCCATACCCAAGGAACACTATATAACCACAGTAAATGAAACCCCGGCGGCCAAGATAAGGATTATTTTGGGCAGGAGGAATCAAAACCTTAAGGCAAACGAGGAATTGGCCCGTAAGGTAAAGGCCATTTCCGATAAGACTTATCCCGGTTTTGTGAGGGATATATTCTACGCCAGGGGCAACTACAACCAGGACCTTGCGCCAAGGGTTCTGCTGTTTGAATTCGGAACCCACGAGCATACCAGGGAGAGGGCGGAAAACAGCGCCGTTATTTTTGCCGAAATAGTAACAAAGGCGCTGTATGGCGGCACAACCGCAGCGGGCGAGAGGGTGCAGGGGGAGCAGCAAAGCAGCGAAGGTACCGGCTCGGGGCTTACGTGGCTGTTTGTCATTGCCGGGCTTGGCGGACTGGCCTACCTATTATTGAGCACCGGCGGCAGGGAGATGTTTTCTAAGGTAAGGGGTTTTGCAAAGAGGGAATTTGGAAGCTTCCTTGCCAGGAGAAATAAGAGGGACGGCGAGAAATAAAGTCATGGAGGACTACGCCCGGATCCTGGTTTCCGGAATAGCGGCGGGCAGCCTGGGACGGTTTTTGCTGCTTCGGGTTGATTACAGGCAGTACCCCAGTTTCCCAAGGGGCTATATTACGCACCTTATGCTGGGGTTTATTGCTTCCGCCCTCGGGGCCATAGCCATCCCCGCCCTGGTTGAAAAGGAATACGCGGCGGTTACATTCCTTGCACTGGCGGCGCAGCAGTTTAGGGAAATAAGGAGCATGGAACGAGACAGCCTGGACGCTATTGACAGAACCGAGCTGGTGCCCAGGGGCTCGGACTATATAGAGGATATAGCAAAAACCTTCGAAGCCAGGAATTACATTTCAATGGTTACGGCGCTGTCGGTAAGCCTGGGGGTTTACCTTAGCAAGAATGTCGCCGCCGGAATTGGAATGGGCGCGCTTATTTTTGCACTTGTTGTGTATTCCATAAGGGGACAAAAAGTGGGGGATATTGCGAGGGTGGTTAAGGCCGAAATAAGCTTCGAGGGCCCCCTTCTTAAGGTGGACGGGGTTGTACTTATGAACGTGGGGCTTTTAGAGGCAAGGGAAAAATACTCTACCCGCGCGCTGGCGGTAAGAATAATTCCCAATGACGACAATGCAAGGGCTACGCTGGGGAACGTGGGCCAGAGGCAGGCGATAGCGCACAATGCGGCCACCCAGCTGGGAATAAGGAAGGACGTGGATGAGCCGGAGTTCACTCCCATTACCGGAAGAAACACCGAAAGCGGGGATATCGTGTTTGCGGTTTTTTCCTTTGAGCCGGATATTGAATGCCTGATTGAAGCCATAGAAAAGACCCCGGTGCTGGAGAGTTCAAAAAGAAAGCCGCTGGATTCTCCGGCCGGTAGAAAAGCGGCGGATTAGGGGCGAAATTATGGACACTTCTCTGAAGAAAGCTATCCTGGCTGTGGTTACAACCGACAGGGAAAGGGTTTTGCATTCATCAGCGCCGGTTTTTTATGCAGAAGACCGCAAGGAGATGGAGAGGGTGGCGCTGCTTTTATCAAAGATTACGTATGGCATGGTGCACGACCTGGAGAACGGGTGCCTGGTAATAGTAAAACACTGAAGGGGTTTACTGTCAGGGGGTTCCGTATTGGCGAAAAAGGTACGGAATCCCTTTTCTTTGCCGCGGAAAAATGGGATAATAGTTGTATATGTTCCGGATAGATATATATAGATATATATGATATAATACTATTATCAGGTACTAAATGGAGGTAATAAGAATGGCTGGGAAAGCCCATCCAATACTGGAAGTGGAAGAGGGAAGCATTGCGGAGGAAATGGGCGTACAGCCGGGGGATACGCTGGTGAAGATTAACGGGCAGCCGGTGGAGGACGTTTTGGAATACAAGTTTCTAATAAATGATGAATACGTAGAGGTTTTGATACGAAAACCCTCGGGCGAGGAGTGGCTGCTTGAGATAGACAAGGAGCCCCACGAGGACCTGGGGCTTGTGTTTGAAACCGGTCTTATGGACCGGGGCAAAATATGCAAGAATAAATGCGTGTTTTGTTTTATTGATCAACTGCCCCGGGGTATGAGGGAGAGCCTGTACTTCAAGGACGACGATTCAAGGCTGTCTTTTTTGCAGGGGAACTTCATATCCCTTACAAACCTTGAGAAGGAGGACCTGGAAAGGATAATAAAGTATAGGATAAGCCCCTTGAACGTATCGGTACATACGACAAACCCGGATTTGAGGGTAAGAATGCTGGGAAACCCAAGGGCGGGGGCATCCCTTCAATATATGCGGCTTTTCCTGGAAAACGGGCTTTCGGTAAACTGCCAGGTAGTGCTGTGCCCGGGACTGAACGATGGGGAAAACCTGGAGCAAACCCTCGGGGACCTGTATAACATGGGGGAGGGCATACGCAGCATAGGGGTGGTACCGGTGGGCATAACAAGGTACAGGAAGGGTCTTTACCCGCTGAGGGCCGTGGACAAGCGAGATGCGGAAGAGGCGTTAAGCACGGTAAGCAGGTGGCAGGGCGCTTTTTTGCAAAGGTACGGCAGC
The DNA here is from genome assembly GCA_035655175.1 of Clostridia bacterium. Taxonomy (GTDB): domain Bacteria; phylum Bacillota; class Clostridia; order Ch29; family Ch29; genus JAAYEV01. The sequence continues at coordinate 7,500 of DASRVG010000163.1, forward strand.
AGGATTGTGTATGCCGCCGACGAATTATACCTGAAAGCGGGACAGCCGCTTCCACCGCCGGAGGATTATGAGAACTTTCCACAGCTTGAAAACGGTATCGGGATGATGGCGCTTTTCAGGCAGCAGTTCAGGCAGGGCCTTAAAGGATTAGGCATGGAAAGGAAAACAAACCGAAAGGTTTCGGTGGCTACGGGAACAGCGGCCTGCCGGTTTATTGAGGGCTTCGGAAGAATGATTGAAAAAAAGATGCCGGGACTTAAGGTGCAGGTGTTCCCGATAACCAATGATTTTTTCGGACAGACTATAGACGTGGCGGGGCTTATAACCGGTAGGGATTTAATGGAACAGCTCCGGGGGAAAGACCTGGGCGCAAGGCTTATTATTCCCCAAAGCATGCTCAAGTCTGGGGAAGAATTATTCCTTGACGATGTTTCTATATCACAGGTGGAAAAAAGGCTTGGAATAAAGGTGGAAGCATGCGAAGTGCACGGCGGTGAATTCTTGCGAAACATTATCCGGGAGGGTGCACAATGACCAAACCGATAGTAGCGATAGTGGGAAGGCCCAACGTGGGCAAATCCACCTTTTTTAACAAAATAGCGGGCAAAAGGATATCCATAGTGGAAGATACTCCCGGCGTAACAAGGGACAGGATATATGCCGACGTGGAGTGGCTGGACCGCAGGTTCACCCTAATAGATACGGGCGGCATAGAGTTTTCAACCGATGACGTTATACTGGAGCAGATGAGGATACAGTCCGGGATTGCCATTGACACGGCGGACGTGATTTTATTCATGGTGGATGTGCAGGAGGGGATAACCTCTACCGACCATCAGGTAGCCGATATGCTGAGAAAGACCAATAAGCCGGTTCTGCTGGTGTGCAACAAGGTGGACAACAAGAAACTGGAGGACCATGTTTACGAGTTTTACAACCTCGGCCTGGGAAGTCCCATACCCATATCCGCCGGGCAGCAGCTCGGCCTGGGAGACCTTTTGGACGAGGTGGTGTCAAGACTTCCCTCCCGGGAGGAGGAAGAAAAGGACAGTGAAGTAACCAAGGTGGCCATACTGGGCAAGCCCAACGTAGGTAAATCTTCCCTTTTAAATAAAATCCTGGGTGAAGAGAGAGTGATTGTGAGCGATGTGCCGGGTACCACCCGGGATGCCATAGATACTCCCTTTACAGCCGGCGGCAGGGAGTATATACTTATAGACACTGCGGGAATAAGGAGAAAGAGCCGTATAGACGATGCGGTGGAAAAATACAGCGTAATAAGGGCATTGGCGGCGGTGACAAGGAGCGACATAAGCCTCTTGGTGATAGACGCCTGCGAGGGGCCCACCGAACAGGACACAAAGATTGCCGGGCATATACACGAGGAGGGCAAGGGCTGCATAGTGGTGGTCAATAAATGGGACCTGGTGGAAAAGGAAACCGGGACCAGCGAGGAATACATAAAGAGTATAAGAAACAAGCTAAAGTTTATTGACTATGCGCCGGTGGTCTTTGTATCGGCAAAGACCGGTCAGAGGGTGGGAAAGGTGCTGGACCTGGTGGACAAAATAGCCCAGGCGGTGGCGCAAAGGGTTACCACCGGGGTGCTGAACGAGGTAATAGGGGAGGCCACATTGATTAACCAGCCCCCTTCCGACAAGGGTAGGAGGCTTAAGATTTACTATGCAACCCAGTTCGGGGTAAAACCTCCCTCCTTTGCGCTGTTTGTTAATGACAGGGAACTTATGCATTTTTCCTACCTAAGGTATATAGAAAACCAACTCAGGGAGGCCTTCGGATTCGAGGGTACGCCCATAAGAATTGTGCTCAGGGAAAGGAAGAATAAAGGAGGAGAATAGCCTATGGGGTTGATTGTTTCGTCCCTGATAGGATACCTGGTCGGTAACATTAACGGGGGATACATAATTGGGAAGGCAGTGGGAGGAATAGACATAAGGGAACACGGCAGCAAAAATGCCGGCGCCACAAATGTCAACAGGGTGCTGGGGAGCAAACCCGCCGCCATGGCACTGGCGATAGACCTTTTGAAGGGAGTTGTTGCGGTTGTAGCAGGAAGGGTGCTTGGGGGCGACGATATGGGCGCAATAGCCGCCGGAGTGGCGGTGGTGTGCGGGCATAACTGGCCGGTATTTTTGAGTTTCAAAGGCGGGAAGGGGATAGCCACCTCGCTGGGCGTGCTAATAAGCCTTGACTACAGGGCCGCCCTTATACTCCTTGCGGTGTGGGTGTCTATCATAATTATAACCAGGTATGTCTCACTGGCTTCGGTTGTCTGTGCCCTGCTCTACCCGGTGCTGGTTATGGCTTTCAGGCTTTCGGTGGAAATGACAGCTTTTTCACTGGTAATGAGTGCCTTTGCCCTTCTAAGGCACAGGGAAAATATTAAGAGGCTTTTAAGAGGACAGGAATCAAAGGTCAGCATAAAACTAACACCGAAAAAGGGGGACTAATTTAAAATGAACGCGAGAATTGCTGTGGTGGGGGCCGGAAGCTGGGGTACCGCCCTTGCAACGGTGCTTGACCGCAAAGGGATACGCCTGAACCTGTGGATGCGGGAAGAGGACCTGCTTGAGACCGTTAGGAACACCCGGGAGAATAACATGTACCTGCCCGGGGTTAAACTTGGCGGCAATATCAATCCGACGGGAGACATGGAACAGTGCATTCACGGATGTGAGGCAATAGTATTCTCGGTTCCATCCCACATTGTGGGGAGCGCTGTACGGTCCATAGCCTCTTCCGTTAGACCGCAGCAGAGGATTATAAACGTGGCCAAGGGCCTTGACCCGGGAACGCTAAGGAGACTTTCCGAAGTAATAAAGGAAGCGCTGCCCCAAAACAGGGTGGCGGTAATGTCGGGCCCGAGCCATGCGGAAGAGGTGGGAAGGGGTGTGCCCACCACGGTGGTGGCGGCCAGTCCCGACCGTGAAATGGCGGAGTATGTGCAGGACCTGTTCATGGCGCCGGCTTTCAGGGTTTATACAAACCCCGATATAATCGGAGTGGAAATGGGGGGTGCCCTAAAAAACGTTGTAGCGCTGGGTGCCGGCATTTCGGACGGGCTGGGGTACGGGGACAATACAAAGGCCGCCCTTATGACCAGGGGTATAGTGGAAATAGCAAGGCTGGGAGTTAAGATGGGCGCAAAGGCTGCCACCTTTGCCGGGCTTTCCGGCATAGGGGACCTGATAGTGACCTGCACCAGCATGCACAGCAGGAACAGGCGGGCGGGGATACAGATAGGCCAGGGTAAGACGCTGGACGAGGTGCTGGCAGGCACCCGCATGGTGGTGGAGGGCGTCAAGGCAACCCAGGCCGCCTATGAGCTGTCAATGCTCCACGGCGTGGAAATGCCCATAACAAGCGAGATATACAAAGTACTATTCGAGGGAGCGGATGTGAAAAAGTCGGTGGAGAACCTTATGATGAGAAGCAAGACCCATGAAAGCGAGGAGATCGCGGAGGGCTGGTAGGTTATAAATCATAAGTTATGAAAGAGCTTCGGGAAGAAATCCCGGGGCTTTTTTTGATTATTAAGAGGTACCCGGCAAGGGGAGTGGCATCTGCCGATGCGGTGGGGTGTTCTCACACCTACCCGCGGGCGGAGCAGGGCCTATTTTTTAGTAATAATACCGGTATTTACTCATATATATATAATGTTAAAGCATGTTCAATTTAGTAAAAAGGAGGGATAAATGAGGTGGGAGAATTCAATATATATAAAGACATAGCCGAACGAACCCAGGGAGATATTTATATTGGGATAGTGGGCCCTGTGAGAACGGGGAAGTCTACTTTTATTAAGAGGTTCATGGACCTGCTGGTGCTTCCCAATATAGACAATCCCTACATAAGAGAAAGGGCGAAGGATGAACTGCCGCAGAGCGGCGCGGGTCGTACCATATCCACCACCGAGCCGAAATTTGTGCCCAACGAAGCGGTTGAAATAGAATTGAAGGATAACGCCAGGTTCAGGGTAAGGCTGGTGGACTGTGTTGGGTACATGGTAAAGGGAGCTTTAGGCCATATGGAAGATGAAATGCCCAGGATGGTTTCCACGCCGTGGTTCGAAAACAAAATCCCCTTCGAAGAGGCGGCGGAGCTGGGCACAAGGAAAGTAATAACCGACCATTCAACCATAGGCCTTTTGGTCACAACCGACGGTTCCATTACCGAGATACCCAGGCAAAACTATATACAGGCGGAGGAAAGGGTGGTCAAGGAACTGAAGGACTTAGACAAACCCTTTGTAATTATCTTGAACAGCACCCGGCCCAGGTCGGAGGAAACAAGAAATTTAGCGGAAGCCTTGGAAGCAAAATACCAGGTGCCGGTATGTGTCATGGACTGCATGAACATGTCCATGGACGACGTGCACTACATCCTGGAAAGGATACTGTTCGAGTTCCCGGTTACCGAAATACATATAGACCTGCCGCGCTGGATAGACGGTCTTGACCTTGAGCACTGGCTGAAGCAGGATATTATTAATGCGGTCAGGGAAACCACGGTTGACGTGAAAAGGCTAAAGGATACCGAAAACATACCCGGGGCCTTCAGCATATATGAATTCGTTGAAGAGGCGGAACTGGACGACATAAGCCTTGGTGAAGGTATTGCCCGAATCAAGGTCAAAACCGAGGCAGGTCTTTTTTACAGGGTTATCGGCGAAATAACCGGGTATTCCCTGGAAGGGGAACATCAGCTTCTGGGGCTTGTGGAGGAGCTGTCCAAGGCCAAGAAGCACTATGACAGGGTAGCCTCCGCCCTGAAGGACGTATGGGAAAGCGGATATGGCGTGGTGTCTCCCAAGCTGGATGAGCTGATACTGGAGGAGCCGGAGATATTCAAGCAGGGCAGCCGGTTTGGGGTAAGGCTTAAGGCCAGCGCTCCGTCAATACACATGATAAGGGCGGACATCCAGACGGAAGTTTCCCCACTGGTGGGTACCGAAAAGCAGAGTGAAGAGTTGCTCAACTACCTTATATCAGAGTTTGAGAGCAACCCATCCAAGCTGTGGGAGTCCAATATATTCGGCAAATCGCTGTATGACCTGGTACGGGAGCAGCTTCAGAA
>DASRVG010000164.1:0-5198 GCA_035655175.1 Clostridia bacterium
GATGAAGCACTGCGCATGAGGGATGATATAACCGACGCGATTAAAAACAGGGACATAAATATGCAGGGGGAGTGTCAAAGTTGAAAGCCTATCTTGTGCTGGAGGACGGCAGCGTATTTGAGGGAAAGCCCTTCGGGGAAATTGGGGAAACGGTAGGGGAGATAGTGTTCAATACCGGAATGACGGGGTACCAGGAGATTCTTACCGACCCTTCCTATGAAGGACAAATAGTGGTTATGGCCTATCCTTTGATAGGCAACTGCGGTGTATCCGAGGAACACGGCGAATCGATAAAACCCAGGGTTAAGGGATTTGTTGTAAGGGAATTCTACCGGGATGCCAGACGAATTTCTCACGGTCATGGAAAAACACAGGAGGGAGAAACAGTACAACTATGCCTAAACGAAAGGATGTAAAGCGGGTTTTGGTGATCGGTTCGGGGCCGATTGTTATAGGCCAGGCGGCGGAGTTTGACTATTCCGGGACCCAGGCGTGCCAGGCCCTCAAGGAGGAGGGTATAGAAGTGGTGCTGATAAACAGCAACCCCGCCACCATAATGACCGACAGCCATATAGCCGACAAGGTATATATAGAACCTATTACCATTGAGTTTGTTGAGCAGATAATCAAGAGGGAAAGGCCGGACAGCCTCCTTGCTACCATGGGGGGGCAGACCGGCCTCAATATTGCGATGGAGTTGGAGGAAAAGGGTATCCTTAACCGGTACGGGGTTAAACTTATAGGGACCGGCATAAAAGCCATAACTCTGGCGGAGGACCGGGAAAAGTTCAAGGGCCTCATGGAGAGCATAGAACAGCCGGTGGTGGAAAACGCGGTAACCTGCTTTACCTTTATTGACACCGCAAGGGCGATGGTTGATATAATAAAGGCGGGGATAAGCCCCGGGGACCTTAAAACTTTCCACCTGGAGGAACTAAAGGGATGAAAGGGCCAAAGGTGCTGCAGGTTGTTGAAAACAAACCCATAGCGGCCGGTATCTACAGGCTGGAACTTTACCACCCCGCGCTGTGCGAAGGGGTGCTGCCGGGGCAGTTTTTCCACATAAAATGCGGTGGGGACAAATTTCCGCTTCTCAGAAGGCCTATAAGCCTTTCCTATACCAAAAGAAAGGAGGACGCTGTAGTGCTGGTTTACAGGGTGCAGGGTCAGGGAACGGAATACCTGTCCTCCCGAAAGCCGGGGGACCCGCTGGACGTTTTAGGCCCCTTGGGCAGCGGCTTTGAGGTTAACGGGCAGTACGAAAGGGTTGCAATAGTAGGGGGCGGAATAGGTATTGCGCCTTTAGTGGAACTTGCCGGTATATACGGCGACAGGGCAGCGGTGTTTGCAGGCTTTAAGGACGAAACCTTTTTGCTTAAGGAATTACAGGAAAGGTCGCCGGATGTGAGGGTTGCCACCGAGGACGGAAGTGTTGGTTATGGCGGTTTTGTAACCGACCTTCTTTTGAAGCATATAAAGGAACAGCGCCTTGACATGGTATTTGCCTGTGGGCCAAGGCCCATGCTCAAAACGGTGGCGCGGATTTGCCGGGAAAACTCCGTGGGGTGCCAGGTATCGTTGGAGCAGAGAATGGCCTGCGGTGTGGGGGCGTGCCTTGGCTGTAGCTGTGCCACAAAGGATAAGGACGGAGGTCTTCAGTATTCCAGGGTGTGCAAGGACGGCCCGGTTTTTAACAGCGAGGAGGTTTGCTGGGATGAGTAGCGTTGATATGTCGGTAAACATAGCAGGCCTAAAACTGAAAAATCCGGTTATGACCGCATCCGGCACCTTCGGGTTTGGTGAGGAATACGGGGAGTATTATGACTTAAAAAGACTGGGGGCGGTGGTGGTAAAGGGCCTTACGCTAAAACCACGCAAAGGCAACCCGCCCCCCAGGACGGTGGAGACCCCGGCGGGGATGCTAAACAGCGTGGGGCTGCAAAACCCCGGCGTGGACTTCTTCCTTGAAAAGGAACTGCCGCGGCTATTGAATAGGGGGGCCTGCGTCATCGCAAACATATCCGGTGCCAGCGTTGACGAGTACTGTCTCATGATGGAAAGGCTGTCAGAGTCCGGTGTGGCGGCGGTGGAGCTAAACCTTTCCTGCCCCAACGTAAAGGAGGGGGGTATAGCCTTCGGCATCAAGCCGGACTTGGTATATGAAGTAACAAGGCGGGTAAAGGAATGCAGCCAAAAGCCGGTAATAGTAAAGCTATCCCCCAACGTAACCGATATAGTGGAGATTGCGCTGGCGGCGGCGGAGGGAGGAGGGGACGCTGTGTCCCTTATCAACACGCTGCTTGCCATGGACATAGATATAAATACCCGTAAACCGGTGCTGGGAAATACATACGGCGGACTGTCGGGGCCGGCGGTCAAGCCGGTGGCCCTTAGGATGGTGCACCAGGTGGCGGGGGCAGTGGATATACCGGTAATAGGTATGGGCGGAATACTGGACTGGAGGGATGCGGTGCAGTTTATTCTGGCCGGTGCAAAGGCGGTGGCGGTTGGCACCGCGAACTTCGTTAACCCGCTGGCACCGGTTGAGATAATTGAGGGCATAGAAGGGTATGCAATAAAGCAAGGCTTTACATCGGTGGAGGATATGGTGGGGGCGCTGCTTTAGCGCCTGAAACAATTAACACAGGCCGTGATAAGGAGGGGTTTTTATTGAACAAGGATTCGGTAATAGATATCTTCACCCGCACCGGGGCGGTCATGAAGGGACATTTTTTGCTTACCTCCGGGCTGCACAGCGACACCTACATACAATGCGCCCGGGTACTGCAGTACCCGGAGCATACAGCACAGCTTGTGGCAATTATTGCATCCGCTTTTAAGGATGAAAGGATAGACCTGGTTGTGGGGCCTGCCGTGGGCGGGATTCTTGTGGCCTACGAAGCCGGTCGGCAATTGGGCGTACCCGCACTGTTCACCGAGCGGGAGGGCGGGGCTATGACGCTCAGAAGGGGCTTCGAAATCCCTGCCGGTGCAAGGGTGCTGGTGGTGGAGGATGTTGTCACCACCGGGGGATCGGTGATGGAGGTTATGAAGGTGGTTAGCAAGCGGGGTGCCCAGGTTGCAGGAATAGGCCTTCTGGTGGACCGAAGCGGTGGAAGAATAGACTTTGGTGTAAAGAAACAGGCAGTGCTTACCCTGGATGTTAAAACCTATTCGCCGGAGGACTGTCCCCTGTGCCGTCAGGGCATGACGGCGGTTAAACCGGGAAGCAGGGGGCTAAAGTAAAGGCAGGATATAATAAAGTTAGCATTATAAGCCACCCCGGAGAATAAATTCATAGGGGTGGTGTTTTCATGAAGCTTTTCAAGTATAATAGAAGAAATATACTGGTACTTGCGATGACGGTCCTGCTGGTCTTGGCCCTTGTTGTGGGATGCTTTGTATACCGGGGGTACCGGGAAAGAAATAGGGATACCGACTATATACCCTATGCGGCGGTAAGGAACGCGCGGAGCATTTTTAAACCGCTGGCCGATAAGTCGCTCCAAAGCCTGGTGGATAAAACGCTGGACAACATGGGTAACTTACGGTGGAAAAATTACAGCGGCGAGCTGGATGTAGTGATTGAAGAGACGGATTTTACGGTGGATAATGGCAGTGAGGTACTGGTTGCATTGTCGCTGCCACCGCAGGAGGCCATGGTAGCGTGTTACAAAAGGGACGGCGGAAAGCTGAAGTACATGGGCAAGATCCCAAACCTTTTGCCGGTATCGGGTGTTTCCACGTTGGAAAACATCCGGCTTCAAAACCGCCTTGTGGTGGTGGACCAGGTGCAGGACGAGATGCTGGGGGCCTTCTTCAACGCCCGATACAGGGATATATTCCTTTGGAAGGACGGGCATTTCGACAGGGTGCTGGGGCTTTTGACCCACTACAATGCGTACTGGAACCAGGCCTGGGACGGGGTAAAGGAGGATGCCCACTGGCTGTGGCTTAACCAGTCCTCGGATGTAGAGTACTTGGACAACGGGGAGACGGTGAGGACAGAGCATGTCCAGACGCTTCTTCAATCTATTGTGACTGACACCCAAAGCATCCCCGCCCATGACGACTTTGCGGTAAGGTACTTCAGGATGGTTAAGGAAGAGTACAAGTGGAACGGCGACTGGGGTCTATACATACTGGGGGAATACACCGATTCCCAGACCGGGGAGAGGGTGGCCCTTTTGGAGGATTACCGCAACAACGTATCCAGCTTTATAAGAGGCACCAGGTTTGACATGGTAAAGGTGATTGACCAAAAGGGCGAAATATCCATCATCTCCGCCGACCGCCTGCAGGAACATGCACCGGCACCGGTTGGCAGGCTGAAGGGAACATCGGACTAACCCTGGAAAAGCAGCCGGGTTATTCTTAAACGGTGCATTTATTGAAAGGGTGGTTTTATGGACGAAACGAAAAAGGACAAGCTCTCGGACGGGAAAAGGGAAAGAAGGCTGGGGATTGCCCTGGTGCTGGCCGGGGGAATCTGCTGGGGCTTTATAGGCATATTTGTACAGGCCATAGGCCCGGTTATCGACCCCTTAACGCTGTCCATACTGCGGCTTGCCATTGCCAGCGCCCTTATGGTACCCGTCATATTATACCACGACGGCGCAAAAGCGTTTATCATACCGAAGAGGAATTTACGCTTCTTTGCCCTGTTTGGCCTGGGTTATTGGACGCTGTACCAGATGAGCTATTTCTCCGCCATACAGATGACTTCGGCCGGTGTTGCGGTTATTCTGCTTTATACTGCTCCCTTTTTCATAATCGTGCTGGCAAGGATTTTCCTGGGGGAGAGTATAACCAAGCGGAAAATAATAGCTGCGATGCTTGGGGTGGCCGGGGTATGGGTAATGTTCATGTCCTGGACCGCCGGAGATGCGCCGGGTATGACGCTGGGCGGCATATTTGGCCTTGCGGCGGGGTTCTTTTTTGCCACCTATTTCATATACGTCAAAAAGGCACTGGTTTCTTCCAGCCCCTTTATTACGGCCTTTTATTCCATGTCCTTCGGGTGCATATTCCTAATAATAACAACCCTTTTATTCTTTCGGGACAGGGTATATTATCAGCCAGACGCAAGGTCTATCCTACTGATTTTGGGGGTTGCCTTTGTATCCACCACTTTGGGGGGCACTCTTAACATTATGGGGCTCCAGAGGATGGAGGCCGGGGAAGCGGGGGTGCTGGGG
>DASRVG010000165.1:0-11316 GCA_035655175.1 Clostridia bacterium
ATAGTAAACGGAGGTATGAATAGCCTATGCAGGAGGTCAGCTTGGAGTTCAAGGGTTTGAAACAAGGGCTGTACGCGGTATACAAGGGTCCTGCCAGTTTTGAGGACTTTTTAGGAGCCCTGGAGGCCAAACTGGAAAGCGCCGAGAGTTTTTTTGAAGGAGCAAACCTTGCGGGCGTTTACGGTATTGAGCTGGGCGACATTGAGGAGGACATACTGGCGGAAACGCTGCAAAACAGGTACGGCATAAAAATTAAGCGTCCCCTTTCCAGCAAGAATTCACCATCCCGGCCGGAGGCAAACGGGGACAGGGTCACAAAGTTTGTGTATTCCACCCTGAGGTCGGGCCAAAGGGTCTGCTGCGAGGGAAACGTGGTTGTCCTTGGAGACGTAAATGCGGGGGCGGAGATTGAAGCGGGGGGCAGCATCGTGGTTATGGGTGCGCTGCGCGGCAGCGTTAGGGCGGGAGTGCCGGATAATCACGATGCCTCGGTGTCCGCAATACTGCTTAGACCGATACAGCTGAGGATTGGGGAGATAGCAGTCCGGTGGCCGGACGAGAAAACATACAGCAGTGAGCCGGAAATGGCATACATAGAGCAGGGGAGAATGTACGTCAGACCCATTTACGATAAGAAATAATACAGTCAGCATACAACACAAATAAGGGAGGAAAAAACCTATGGGTGAGGTAATAGTCATAACTTCCGGGAAGGGCGGAGTTGGGAAAACCACCGCAACCGCAAACATTGGGACGGCCCTTGCCTTTAACGGCAAAAAGGTGGTGCTGGTGGACGCCGATATTGGCTTGAGAAACTTGGACGTGGTGATGGGTCTGGAGAACAGGATTGTATATGACGTGGTGGACGTTGTGGAGGGAGTGTGCCGACTGCGCCAAGCGCTCATCAAGGACAAAAGGTACCCGGACCTCTTCCTGCTTCCCGCAGCCCAGACAAAGGACAAAAATGCCGTTTCCCCCGCCCAGATGCAGGAACTGTGCGAGAGGCTGAAGCAGGAGTTCGATTTTGTGCTGATAGATTGTCCTGCCGGCATTGAGCAGGGTTTTAAAAACGCAATTGCAGGGGCGGACAAAGCGATAGTGGTTACTACTCCCGAGATATCCGCGGTAAGGGACGCCGATAGGATTATTGGCCTTTTGGAAGCGTCGGACCTGGGCAGTCCCAAGCTGGTGGTAAACAGGGTAAGAATAGACATGGTGAAAAAGGGTGACATGATGAATACCGAGGATATGATTGACATCCTTGCGATAGACCTTTTAGGCGTGGTGCCGGACGACGAGAGCATAGTGATTTCCACCAACAGGGGTGAACCGGCTGTAGGGGATAACAGGTCACTGGCGGGCAAAGCCTTTAACAATATCGCCCTAAGGATTTTGGGGCATGAAGTTCCGTTCCTGGAACTGGAAGTGGACGAAGGCTTTTTAACAAAGCTGCTTAAATTGATAAGTAAAAGATAATGAAGGGGGGAGGAATTATGATAGACCTGTTCAGGTCAAGTGCAAAGCATAGTACCAGCAGCAAGAATGTTGCCAAGGAAAGGTTGAAACTGGTTTTGGTCCATGACAGGGTAAATGTTTCCTCTACCTTTCTGGAAATGATAAAGGGAGATTTGATAAAGGTAATATCCGATTACATGGAAATAGACGAGGATAACCTGGAGGTTAAAATGACGAAAACCAAGAGGGACGAGGACGATACCCTGGTCCCGGCATTGGTGGCAAACATACCAATAAAGCGCATGAAGGGCGCTATCCGATGACCGGCTGTAATCCTGGCCGGTTTTATTTTACAAATGCCGGTCCCCAAGGGCTGTGGTATAATTGATATGAATTAGGGTCAGCGGGGGTGTTCCTTTGATTGATAGAAAGCTTGTACGGAATATAGATTATACGCTTATTTTTGCAGTACTAGTGCTGGTTACCATAGGAATAGTTGTCATAAGCAGCGCGACCCATGCGCCAACCACCGGGGACTACGGGCTTGTCAAGCGCCAGGCCGCGTGGGCGGTAATAAGCCTAATAGCGGGCTTTGCGGTAATTACGATGGACTACAATACGCTGGGCAGTATGTCTTATATTATATATATAGGCAGCATATTGTTCCTCCTGCTTGTCAAGGTGCCCGGAATAGGGGTGGTAAGGGGAGGAGCAAGGAGTTGGATAGACCTTAGGTTTTCCAGCATACAGCCCTCGGAGTTTGCAAAGATCGGGGTTATCATATCCTTTGCCAAATTCCTGGAAAACCGCGAGAAAAAGCTCCAAACCGTAAAAGACATAATACTGCCTGCGGTTTTTGTGGGCATTCCGGCGGCCCTTGTACGTACCGAGCCGGACCTGGGCGGCACCATGGTATTCCTTTCCATTTTCGCAGGCATGGTCTTTGCCGCGGGCATAAGCTACAGGCTGATACTCTTGGGTATAGCCGCAGCCATTGCAGCGATACCCCCCGCCTGGATGTTCCTGCTGGAGGACCACCAGAAAACAAGGCTTTTGGTTTTCCTAAACCCCGGGATAGACCCCTTGGGCGGGGGCTACCACGTCATTCAGTCAATGATAGCGGTGGGTTCGGGGCGCTTACTGGGCAAGGGCCTTTACCAGGGCACCCAGAACAAGCTGGATTTTTTGCCGGCGCAGCATACCGACTTTATTTTTTCGGTGCTGGGGGAAGAACTGGGCTTTGTTGGCGCGGTGGTGCTTATATTCTTTCTTTTCCTCATGCTTTACAGGATACTGGACACCGCGCGGCAGGCCAAGGACCGGTTCGGGTACCTGGTGGTCATAGGGGTCCTTTCCATGTTTACATTTCAAATATTTGAAAACATAGGCATGACCATAGGCATAATGCCCATAACCGGTCTTACGCTGCCCTTCGTAAGCTACGGCGGCAGCTCGCTGCTGGCAAATATGCTGGCCATCGGCCTTGTTATAAATGTCGGCATGAGACGGCAGAGAATCAATTTCTGATAGTCCTCATATTCTCCCGGGGGTGAAAATATATTATACTAAAACCTTTCGGGAGGGAAACCCATGAAGAGAGCCTTTGGGAGAAGCTTGAGGACCTTCGGAAGAAACAATCCGGGAAGAAGGTACGGGGTAAAGAGTGTCAAGGATAAAAGCCGTCTTAGGAATAATATAAGAAACCTTACCATTTGTATAGTGGTGGTATTAATAATACTGCTCCTCAAGAATATGACCTTTTCCTATGCCCAAAGGGCCACCGCCGGCATCAAGTCCATAATAACCAGGGAATACGACATAGGGGAAAAAATTTCATCCCTTAAGGGTGCCATTCCGACGCTCCGAAGAAGCATCCTGAGGGTTTTTAACGATGACATTTCTTCCGGCCCGATGGAAATGCCGGTGGAGGGGGTTATTACGTCCGGATACGGGATGAGGACTCATCCGGTGTTCAACGTTGAATCAAGGCATGAAGGAATAGACATTTCCGCTCCCCCGGGGGAGCCGGTAAGGGCTGCGTTGGCGGGGGTGGTGATTGAAGCCGGGCCCCACCCGAATTTCGGAAATATCGTAATTATTGAACACGGCACCGACTTAAAAACGCTGTACGGCCACCTGGACAATATCAGGGTTAAGGAAAACCAGGAGGTATCCCAGGGCGAGATTATAGGACAGCTTGGCAGCACCGGGATAAGCACCGGCCCACACCTGCATTTCGAGGTATGGAAAAACGGCAGGCCGGTGGACCCTGTCAACGAATTGAACTTGGGGATTAAGGACACGTAAGGGGGAGGCGGGCAGTGAGGATAGCCAGGATAGCAGGGACTGATATACTGGTAAATCCCCCGGTAATTGTTCTGTTTGCGGCCGCCGCCTGCCTGGGATACTTGACCCGGGGGCTTTTACTGGCTGCGGCGGTTATTGTCCACGAAACGGCCCATGGGGCGGCGGCCTTTTTCCTTGGGTACCGGCTGGAGGAGGTTAAAGTGTTCCCGCTGGGGGGGAGCCTAAGAATAGGCGGCATGTCCGGGTATGACCCGGCGGCGGAAGCCCTTATTGCCCTTGCGGGGCCTGTGGCAAGCATCCTGATGTCAATGTTTGCCTTGGTGCTAAAGGACCACGGTCTTATATCGCTTCCCGATGGGGAATTTTTTGTGGCGATAAACACCATGATTTTCCTGATAAATTTGCTTCCCGCCCTTCCGCTGGACGGAGGGCGCCTTTTTAGGAGCATACTGTCCTTCAGGCTGGGCATAGTGGATGCCACAAGGGCAGTGTACCTTTCGGGAAATATTATTGCCGGCCTGCTGGTACTACTTGCGATCTGCCTGGGGCCGAGAAGCCCTTTGGGGCTGTCCATGGCAGCGGCTGCCGTTTTTTTGTTTTTTGCAGGGGCCCGGGAAAGGAAAATGGCGGCATCCCTCGCGATAACCCAGACGGGCTCAAAGGAAGGCCTGCTGCAAAAGAAAGGGCTTTTAAGGTCCAAAACTTTTGTTGCGGCCTATAATGCCAGCGGGAAGAGAGTGATAAGCCACTTTGTACCCGGTTATTATCACATAGTGTACGTGGTGGGCAAAAACGGCGAGGTGCTGGGTAAGGCGACAGAACAGGAGATAATAAGCGGAATGATTCGCTACGGGTACAACGTGAGGATGGAGCAAATAATTAGAATGCATAATCAATAGATACTGCCGTCATTTTATTATATAATTATTGTAACAAATGGAAAAAGAGGCACCCTAAGGCGATATTGGCCGCCGGTAATAAGAGAAAGCGGTTTAGGAATACTAATTTTGAAAAACACAAGATCGGGACACAGGAGGGCATACAATGACATCGGTGGATATTGAAGGGCTGCTGGGCAGGGTGGAAAAGCCGGCCAGGTATACCGGCGGCGAGTACAACAGCGTGTACAAGGATAAAAGGGAAATAGAAGTAAGGTTCGCCTTTGTATTCCCCGACCTGTACGAGATCGCCATGTCCCACCTGGGGCTCAGGATACTGTATTACCTGCTTAACCAAAGAAAGGATACGTGGTGCGAAAGGGTATTTGCCCCATGGACCGACATGGAGGAACTTATGAGGAAGGATGGGATACCCCTTTTCGCGCTGGAAAGCAGGGACGCGGTATCGGGGTTTGACTTCCTGGGCTTTACGCTGCAGTATGAAATGGGCTATTCAAACGTGGTAAACATGCTCTCGCTGGCGGGCATACCCATACTGGCAAATGAAAGGGAAACGGGCCACCCCTTCGTTATAGGTGGCGGCCCCTGTGCCTATAATGCGGAACCGTTGGCGGACATATTCGATTTTTTTGTGCTGGGGGAAGGGGAGGAGGTATTAACCCCCATCCTTGATACATACATTGAATGGAAGAAAAGGGGCGGCACGCGCCGGGAATACTTGGAAAGAGTCGCCCTTATCGAGGGGGTATACGTACCTTCGCTTTATAACGTACGGTACAACGAGGACGGTACGATAAAAAGCGTACTGCCGGTAAGCGACCGGTTCCCGGAGCGGATAAACAAGGTTATTATAAAGGACCTTGACAGGATTTTTTTCCCGGACAGGATAATTGTACCCTTTACAGAGATAGTACATGACAGGGTTATGCTGGAGATTTTCAGGGGCTGCACCCGGGGCTGCAGGTTCTGCCAAGCGGGGATGGTATACCGCCCGGTAAGGGAAAAAAGCCCGGAGGTGCTGGCAGACCAGGCTGAAAGGCTGATTAAGAATACCGGCTACGAGGAGCTATCGCTGGCATCCCTTAGCACCAGCGATTATACGCACCTGGAGCCGCTGGTAAAGCAGCTCATAGCGGCCCACGGAGAAAAAGGGGTGGGACTGTCGCTGCCCTCCCTCAGGATTGACAGTTTTTCGCTGGACCTCATAAGGGAGATACAGAAGGTGCGGAAAACCGGTCTAACCTTTGCGCCGGAGGCCGGGACCCAGAGGCTGAGGGATGTAATAAACAAGGGGGTTACAGAGGAGGACCTAATGGCCTCGGTGGGGGCTGCCTTTTCGGCAGGGTATAACAACTTGAAGCTTTATTTCATGGTGGGGCTTCCCACCGAGACAATGGAGGATATCGACGGTATAGCGGACCTGACCTTCAAGGTGGTGGACAAATACTACGCCGCAGGCAGCATTAAGAGAGGTAGGGGGCTTAAGGTAACAGTCAGCACCTCCTGCTTTGTGCCCAAGCCCTTTACCCCTTTCCAATGGCAGCCCCAGGATACCATAGAGTCTTTCAGGGATAAACAGGATAGGCTGAAAAAAAGGCTTAAGCACAGGGCAATTACCTATAACTGGCACCAGCCCGAAACCAGTTACCTGGAAGCGGTTTTTGCCCGGGGGGACCGGAGGCTGGCAAGGGTATTAATAAGGGCGTGGGAGCTGGGCTGCCGCTTTGACGGATGGAAAGAACACTTTGACTTTGCAAAATGGCAGAGAGCCTTTGCGGATTGCGGCATAGACCCGGATTTTTATGCGATCCGGCCCAGGAGCTATGACGAGGTACTGCCCTGGGACCACGTGAACGTAGGTGTATCCCGGGAGTTTTTAAAGAGGGAGAATGAAAGGGCACTAAAGGCCAGGACCACTCCTTACTGCCGGGAGGGCTGCATAAACTGCGGTATAACGGAACTTTTTGGTGGAGGAATCTGCGATGCCGGTTATCAGAATAGAGTTTACTAAGGAAGGAAACGCAAAGTACATTTCACACTTGGACCTGATACGGGCCATACAAAGAGCGGTAAGGAGGGCGGATGTCCCCGTCGAATACTCCAAGGGGTTCAATCCCCATTCAAAAATAGCCTACGGCCCGGCCCTGGCGGTGGGTATAAGCAGCAGCGCGGAATACATGGATGTGAACCTTAAGAATTCAATGGAGGAAACCGAGCTGGTGGAAAGGCTCAACGCAAGCCTGCCCCCCGGAATAAGGGCGGTCGCGGCAAAGTATCTGCCCGATGGCGCACCATCGCTAAACGCTGTAATAGATGCAGCCGCATACAGGATAACCGGGCGGCCTGCCGTATGGACTCAAGGGTTGGAGAAAAAAATCCGGGATTTTTTTGAAAAGGAAAGCATTTTCATTGAAAGGACCGATAAAAAGGGTAGAAAAAAACAGGTTAATATAAAGCCCATGATAGCTGAGATTCAAAGGGTGCTGGTGACCGACGGGGGGCTGCTGCTTGACGTTATACTTGATACGGGCAGCAGGAGCAACCTGAAGCCCTCGGACTTGGTGGAAGCGCTGGAGAGGGATGCCGGCACTCATCTCCAGGATGTGTGCATACACAGGAAGGGACTTTTGATAAAGAGAGGGGGTAGGTATCTTTCACCGTTGGAGGTTATGGATTAATTGAAGAAGTCAGTACGAAGGAAGGCATCCCTTTTGAAAGAAAGGAATGGGCTTTGTGATGTTTAATCGGCTTTCGGGGAGTTGATGGAATGAATGAAATAATAGTGGACGTGAGCTTTGAACAGACAAGGGTTGCACTGCTGGAGGACGATGAACTGAACGAAATATATATCGAAAGGGCCGGCAGCATGAGAAACGTCGGAAGTATTTACAAGGGCAGGGTGGAAAACGTCCTGCCGGGTATGCAGGCAGCCTTTGTAAATATAGGCCTTGAAAAGAACGCTTTTTTGTATGTCAAGGATGCCTTTGTGGGATACGAGGACCTCTACGAGGCAGCAGGCGGAGGGGAAAGCGTGTCCATAAAGGACGTACTGAAAAAGGGCCAGGAGGTCATGGTACAGGTGGTAAAGGAGCCTTTGGACGGCAAGGGCGCAAGGGTGACCACCAATATTACGCTGCCCGGCAGGTACATGGTCCTTTTACCCAATGCCAATTACGTGGGCATATCAAGAAGGATAGAAAGCGAGGAGGAGCGCAGCCGGCTAAGGGAGATTGCGCTTAAAATAAAGCCGGATAACATGGGGCTTATAATAAGAACCGCCTCGGAGGGGAAAACTCTAAGGGACTTCAAACAGGACCTGAAGGTGCTGCTTAAGCTGTGGAAATCCATCCAGAGAAAGGGCAGGTTCTACAGCGCACCACGGATTATACACCGGGACCTTAATTTGGTTTTAAGAACAGTAAGGGATATGTTCACCCGCAGCATAGATAGTTTCATTATAAACAGCCGGTCGGAGTACGAAAAGGTCCTGGAGCTTTTGGACCTCATTTCACCGCAGCTTAAGGACAGGGTGGTTTTGTTTGACCAGGGAGGAAACATTTTCGATTATTACGGAGTGGAACCCAAGATTGCAAGTGCCCTGAGCCGGAAGGTTTGGCTGAAAAGCGGCGGATACATAGTGATAGACCAGACCGAAGCCCTAACGGCAATAGATGTCAATACCGGAAAATATGTAGGCAGCCTCGACCTTGAGGACACGGTGCGAAGGACCAACCTTGAAGCGGCACGCGAGATTGCAAGACAGCTTAGGTTTAGGGACATAGGCGGAATCATAATAGTGGACTTTATAGATATGGAAAACAGCCAGGACGACAGGATGGTGCTGGAGGAGCTTAAAAAAAGTCTAAAGCGGGATAGGACACGGAGCAACGTGCTGGGCATGACGCAGCTGGGCCTGGTGGAGATTACCAGGAAAAAGGTGGGCAGAAGAATTGATTCCATACTGCAGAAACAGTGCCCTTTTTGCGAAGGTACCGGAAGGGTGCTTTCAGAGGAGACCATGTTAAGCAGGATAGAAAGGGAATTAAAGAGGGTGTTCTCTGATTCTTCCGCCGAAGCGGCATTAATAGAAGTCCATCCGTCGGTGGCCGCGCTGGTTATAGGCAGCGGCGGTGAACACCTCGCCAACCTTGAAAGGCAGTTTCAAAGGCATATATATATAAAAGGAGACTCCCATTTGCATCCCGAGGATATTATAGTGAAGGTGACAGGTCGGAAGGAATACGTCGAAAGCTGTGCCCTGCCGGTCAGGGAGGGCGAAATCCGGGACCTATTAATAACCGAGCCCCACGCTGCAAATAATAATGATGGGATAGGCCGGTTGGAAGGATACGTGATAAACGTGGAGCGGGCAGGAAAAATGGTGGGCGAAAGGGTAATGGTGAGGATTGTAAAGGCGTATAAAACCTATGCGAAGGCAGAACTTGTTTGACAGGGCGCCTTTTGGATGTTATAATATTAAAGTTCTATGTAGCCGCACGATTCGGGTTTTTGTAAAACGCATGCCGCGTACCCGTATTCGGCGAGACTGGGAAGAGGAGGTGCACCGGGCATGTATGCTGTTATTGAAACCGGTGGCAAACAGTACAGGATACAGGAGGGAGATATTCTCTCGGTTGAAAGACTGGGTGCCGGAGAAGGAGAAAAGGTCAGCTTTGACAAGGTGCTGCTTGTAAACGGCGAAGACGGTATCAAGGTTGGCAAGCCCTACGTTGAAGGGGCGGCGGTTGAAGGCGAAGTCCTGTTTCACGGCAAGGGTAAGAAAATAATAGTGTTCAAGTACAAGGCCAAGAAGAATTATAAGAAAAAACAGGGCCACCGCCAGCCGTTTACCAGGGTGAAAATAACCAAAATAAACGGATAGGCAAATGGTATGATAAGGGTAAGCATAAAAAGGGATAAACAAAAAAGCATTGTTGAATACAGGGTTACCGGCCATTCCGGATACGACGAGTGCGGCAGGGATATAGTGTGCAGTGCCGTATCCACCCTTTCCCAGGCGGTGATAATAGGCCTTGAAAAGGTAGCCGGCATTGTGCCAAAGTATTGGATTAAAGACGGAGACCTGCACTGCATAATACCTCCGCTGGATAATAAGAGCAGGAGGGAAGCGGACCTTTTGCTGGATACCATGTATCATACGCTTATAAGTATAAAACAAAGCTACCCGGAAAACATTTCGATATCTGAAATGGAGGTGTAATAAATGTTTAAAATAGACCTTCAGCTATTTGCCCACAAAAAGGGTGTGGGCAGTTCAAAGAACGGAAGGGACAGCGAATCCAAAAGGCTTGGCGTAAAGAGGGGAGACGGCCAGTACGTACTGGCAGGGAACATCCTGGTCAGGCAGAGGGGTACAAAGATTCACCCCGGCATTAACGTCCAAAGGGGCGGGGATGATACGCTGTTCGCTCTTGTAGATGGAGTGGTGCGCTTCGAGAGAAAGGGTAGGGATAAAAAACAGGTTAGCGTGTATTCAAAAGAGGCGATAGTTTAAAAACCTTCCGCTAGGAAGGTTATTTTTTTACCCCCGGCCGACGGATAGAAAGGGGCAATACACGGCAAAACTAATATGGGTGGTGGTTTAATTGTTCGTGGACATGGTAAAGATACATACGGCTGCGGGAAATGGCGGGCACGGGGCCGTTTCCTTCCGGCGGGAGAAGTATATTCCCGCCGGGGGACCGGACGGCGGAGACGGCGGCCGCGGCGGTGACATTGTATTCGAAGCCGACCCCGGAATGAAGACGCTGATGGACTTCAGGTACAGGAAGCGTTACAGGGCCGAGAACGGCCAAAACGGTGCAGGTTATAACAGGACCGGAAAGGACGGGGAGGACCTTGTCCTGAAGGTGCCGGTCGGGACCGTAATAAAGGATGCCGGTATCGGTATTGTAATTGCCGACCTGGTCACGGCAGGGCAGAGGGTGGTGGCGGCAAGGGGCGGTAAGGGCGGTAAGGGAAATGCAAGGTTTACAAGCGCTGTGCGGCAGGCGCCTACCTTTGCCGAAAGCGGGTACGACGGCGAGGAAAGGTGGCTGGTGCTTGAACTCAAACTTATTGCCGATGTGGGCCTTATCGGTTTTCCCAACGTGGGCAAATCCACCATTCTGTCGGTGGTAACCGGGGCCAAACCTAAGATTGCAAACTATCCCTTCACCACCCTTACACCCAACCTGGGGGTGGTAGCCCTTGACGTGGACAGGACCTTTGTATTGGCTGATATCCCCGGCCTCATAGAGGGAGCCCATAGGGGCGTAGGCCTGGGGCATGACTTTTTAAGGCATATTGAAAGGACTAGGCTTTTGATACACGTTTTGGACGTATCCGGTTCGGAGGGTCGCGACCCGCTGGAGGACTTCCGCCAGGTCAACCGGGAGCTGGAAAAATACAGCGGCAAACTGGCTGAAAGACCGCAAATAGTTGCCGCCAACAAGACCGACCTTCCCGGAGCGGCGGAGAATATGGCCCGGGTTAAGGAGAAACTGGAGAAGGAAGGCTACGAGGTGTTCGAGGTGTCCGCCGTCACCAACAGGGGGCTTGATGGTCTCATGAACAGGGCCGCCGACCTGATAGGCATGATGGAGCAGCAGCCGCAAGAAAATATTGAACAAACAAAAAAGTTGAGGTATTATAG
>DASRVG010000166.1:0-3889 GCA_035655175.1 Clostridia bacterium
AGGTATCCGCGGACCAGTTGGACCAGGCGGTAGCCATGATGAAAGGACCGGAAGGAACCGAAGTGGTCCTTACCATACTCAGGGAGGGGCTTTCCGAACCCTTTGACGTGAAAATTATCCGGGAGGAGATAAGGGTTGCTACGGTAAAATCCGACATCCTTGAAAACAGTATAGGGTACGTACGGATAATCTCCTTCGACGAGAAAACCGAGGATGACTTTAACGTGGAGGTCAAAAAGCTCCAGGAAAAGGGCATCCAGGGGCTAATACTGGACTTGAGGGGTAACCCGGGTGGGATTATGGATGAAGTAGTAAAGATTGCCGACACGCTAATGGGCGAAGGGCTTATCGTATATACCGAAAACCGGCAAGGGAAGAGGGTCGAGGAGTTTTCAGACAAAGAGAAACTGGGACTGCCACTGGTGGTGCTGGTGGACGAAGGCAGCGCCAGTGCTTCCGAGATACTGGCCGGTGCGATACAGGATTCGGGAACCGGGGTTTTGGTGGGCACCACAACCTTCGGCAAGGCCCTGGTACAGACCGTCCAGAGGATGAATGACGGTTCGGCCATAAAGATGACCACCGCCCAGTATTATACACCCAAGGGCAGGAGCATCCAGGGCAAGGGCATACAGCCGGACTACGTGGTGGAACTGCCGGAGGATGGGGTTATAGGTGAATATAAGCAGGGAAAGGACCCCCAACTGGCAAAAGCTGTGGAATTGATAAAGAACGAGATAAAAAGCGATTAGTGATTAGCGGCTGGCTGCTTAAACATGGAGGCCGAACCCGGAATCCGGCAGCTGCGGACTGTCAACTGCCGACTATGGATTACCAACCGCCGGCTGCAGCCTGCCGGCTGATGTGCAGCGCATGGAGGGGTATTAATGTTTCCTATAGTTGACTTGGCTGTTATGGTTTTCCAGTCCATATTGACCGTTTTTATTAACCCGCTGTTCTGGGTTGTATTGGTACTGGTATATAACCAGTACAAAAAGAGCTGCATGCTGGAAGAGCGTATGCTGGGAAGAGTAAGATACACTGTTTGGGAAAGGATGGCAGGGTCCATTGCCACCGGGCTGGCCGGCGGTCTGGTGGGCAGCATCGTAATGGTGGCGGTGGGGGTAACCCTTGACAATACGGGAATTCTCTATGTATGGATGATTGCCATAGCCCTCATGCTGATAAACCCAAGGTACATGTGCTTTTCCTATGCCGGAGGGCTGCTGGCCCTGGCAAGCCTGGCCTTCGGCTTTCCGAGGATAGACGTTCCCGCGCTGATGGCAATAGTGGCGATACTCCACCTGGTGGAAAGCGTGCTTATATTCTTTAACGGGTACAGGCACAGCATACCCGTATTCCTGGAGGATAAAACCCACGGGGTGGTGGGAGCCTTTAACCTTGTCAGGTTCTGGCCCATACCCATAATAATTATGACGGCGATAATCGGGCAGATTCCCCCCGAGGGTTCCATTCCCATGCCCGACTGGTGGCCCTTGATAAAGCCCATGGGCATTACAGGGGACATGGAAGATGTCATGTACCTGATGCTGCCGGTGGTTGCCGCCCTGGGCTACAGTGACATAGCAATAACCGATACACCGGCCAGGAAAAGCCGTCATTCGGCGGTTAACCTCTTTGCATACAGCATAGTCCTTTTGGGGTTGGCGGTCCTGTCGTCCTACCACAAGCCGTTACAGTGGCTGGCCGCCATATTCGGCCCGCTCTTCCATGAACTGATTATAATAACCGGTCGGCGGAAGCAAAAAAAGGGCATACCGCTGTTTGTGTCCCCGGCCAGCGGAGTTCGCGTACTGGACGTGTTTGAGGGGGGCGCCGCCGATAAAATGGGAATATCGGCGGGGGATATAATAACCGGTATCAACGGCAGGAGGGTGGAAAGGGAGGAGGACCTCTCGGCGGTACTGGAGCAGTACCCCACCTTTATATGGGTGGACAGGACAAATCTTGACGGCCGGTCCGAAACCAGCGAGTTTTCACAGTACCCCACGGGGGTTAACAGGTTGGACGTGATTGTGGTACCAAGGAACAGCAGCGCGGTGACCACCGTGGTGACCACCGCGGTGGAAATATCAAGCCCCTTAAAAAGGCTAATAAAAAAACTGCGCAGCAGGAGGAACAGGGCTTAGCTTGGGTGGCTGCCTAATTGCAGGAGAATGGCCGCTATAGGGCAAACGGGCTGTTTACCCTATAGCTTTTTTGTATAGTACCGGCGGCGCTGTCTTAAGAGTAATAGGACAAGCGGTACTGTACCGGCGAATGGTAGTGCCGGCGTTGAAGGTAACTGGTATAATAGAGTACGGAGAACTGGAGATGAAATACTTGAAAAACAGCACGGGTTTGAACAGAAGGATACTAATGCTTGCCTGGCCGGTTATAATGGAAATGGCGCTGCACATGTTTGTCTGGGTTTTTGACACCGCCATGGTGGGCAGGCTGAGTGCCGAGGCCCTTAACGCCGTCGGGCTGGGTGGGCAGATAGTTTTTACAATAACCGCCGTTTTTTCAGGTATAGGCATTGGTACGATGGTGCTGGTGGCAAGGTTTACCGGGGCGCAGCAGTGGGAGGATGTCCAAAGGGCGGCTTCCCGGGGGCTGGGCCTGGGTTTTGTTATTGGGCTGCTGGTTGCGGCGGGCACAAGCCTTTTATCAAAGCCGCTGCTGCAAGTGTTCGTCAGGGACCCGCTGGTATTGGGATACGCTGTATCCTACATGAGGATAACGTCGGCAGCGGTTGCATTCATGATTCCCATGAATGTTGGCAGCTATATTATGAGAGGTGCCGGCAACACCAGGACGCCCATGGTTATAGCCGGTATTGCCAATGCCATTAACGTGGTGGGGGATTACGCCCTTATCTTTGGAAAATTTGGGCTTCCCCGGCTGGAGGTGGTGGGAGCCGCCATCGCCACCGCCGCGGCGCAGATAATCGGTTCGGTAACTATCATCAGCCTTTTGCTGGCCGGCCGGCAAGGCATCCGGGTAAAGCCCGCGCATATGTTCCGGCTGGACAGGGACTTTGTAAAAAGGATACTGAGGCTGAGTATTCCCGCTTCATTGGAAGAATTTATGAACAGCAGCGGCAGGGTCGTGTCCTCGTTGTGGATCTCCGGCCTGGGAGCGGCATCCTTTGCGGCCAACTCAATAGCGGTGGCGGCGGAGAGCATATCCTTTATGCCGGGTTACGGTTTTGCCGTTGCGGCTTCCACGCTGGTGGGACAGAATTTGGGTGCCGTCAAAAAGGAAGAGGCGGAGGAAAGCGCCTTTAGGGCCATTTTAATGGGTACGTTGTTTATGACAGCCATAGGACTTGTATTTTTCTTCTTTCCCACGCTCATAATAGCCATGTTTACAAACCTGCCCGACGTAATGTCGCTGGCGGCCAGGTGCATAAGGGTTGGCGCCTTTGAACAGCCCTTTATAGCCCTCAGCATGATACTGGCCGCATCTTTAAGGGGAGCCGGGGACACCCGGGGACCCTTTGCGGCGGTTGCCGCCAGCAACTGGCTTGTAAGGCTGCCCCTTATATACATGGTGGTGTATGTTTGGCGGCTGGAAGTGACCTATGTCTGGGTCGCAACGCTGATACAGTTTGTAGTAGAGACCTTGCTGCTGGCATGGAGGTTTTTGGCAAGGCGTTGGAAGGATATTGACCTTAGGGATATTTAGTAATATAATATTCGAAGTCGAACAGACGTTCCGGATGGGAAGGTGAAAGTGTTGCAGGGAAAATTCAAGCTTGTTTCGGAATACAAGCCGGCGGGGGACCAGCCGCAGGCGGTAGACAAACTGGTATCCGGGATACAAAGGGGTTACAGGTTCCAGACCCTCCTTGGCGCAACCGGTACCGGCAAAACCTATACCATGG
>DASRVG010000167.1:0-33112 GCA_035655175.1 Clostridia bacterium
CAAAAATGATTAGGTTAAAGAGTATTTTTAAAGTATATCTTTGAGCTTTTTAATGTTTTTTATTAGTATTCCACTTCGGCATCCTTGTTCGGATATGTGATGACCTGCCCCTCCCAGGTTCTTATGGTTATGGTGTCCCTGCCGTGGGAGATTAAATACTCTGGAAGCATGGGCGTTTTACCCCTTCCCTGGGGAGCGTTTATAATAAATGTTGGTATTGCCAGGCCTGATGTGTAGCCCCTCAGGTGTTCCATGATTTCAATACCAATGTCTACGCTGGTTCTGAAGTGAAGGGTTCCCACTACGCCTTTAGCATGGAATATATAGTAAGGTCTTACCCTGATTCTTAAAAGTTCCTGGCAGAGTTTTTTCATCACGAAGGGATGATCGTTTACTCCCCTTAGAAGCACTGTTTGGTTCCCCAGGGGTATTCCCGCATTGGCGAGCATTTCACAGGCAGTTTTAGATTCGGCTGAAACTTCCATAGGACTGTTGAACTGCAGGTTGATATAAAGCGGATGATGTTTCTTGAGCATGTCACACAGCTCGGGTGTCACCCTCTGGGGCAAGGTAACCGGCATCCGGGTGCCAATACGCTTGAACTCAAGATGCGGTATCTTGTCAAGCTCCCCCAGCAGCCAGTCAAGATTCTCATCGGATAATGTGAAGGGGTCGCCGCCGGTTACTAAAACATCCCTTATTTCAGGAGTATTTTTAATGTAGTCGACAGCTTGCTGCAGGTTTTCCCTTGGTTGAGGTGCATCTATTTCTCCAATATTCCTTCTCCTTTGACAGTGCCTGCAGTACATTCCACATTGGTTCGTTACGTTTATTATGAGCCTGTCAGGATACCGGCGCGTAATACAGGTGGCGGGGTTGGTAAACTCCTCTGCCATAGGATCTGGTTCGCCTATACCCTCTTTTAGCTCAAGGCCCGTTGGAATGGACTGTAGGTATATCGGGTCCTTGTAATGGTCTCCCTCCGGGTCTATGAGCGATAGAAAATAGGGAGAAATTGCCCATCTAAACTTCTTCGTGACAGCATCAATATCCTGCTTTTGTTTGGGAGTTAGATTGATAAATTTTGCAAGGGTATCCGAATCTGTTATCCTGTTTTTTATCTGCCAATTCCAATCGTTCCAGTCGGCGTCGGTTGCCCCTAAGCCTTCTTTTATCTTAGCCTGCCTTGCCTTGATTATTTCGCCCTGTTCAAGTCCGGTAGGGATTTTCATTTTGGCTTCAAGATAGGGGTCTATACGGCTTTTTAAAACTTCAGCCCTTTCAAGGGAAATCTGTCTTGCACTTTTTTTAGAAGTATCCATTTTTTGACCTCCTATTGGATAAAAATTCGAATGATTAAGCGAATTACTGTATGTCTTTAAATGCTAACATCGCCCCCTAAAAATATTTTTGCTGATCAGCATACCAATAAACTAAGCAATATCCATGCCAAAAAATTTTTTGAAGGCTGTGGGTTATCTATAGTGGGCTATCTATATGCGATAATAGCCCCTTGGCAGGTCCTATAATGAAGGGCTTTTGGGATATAGGCTGATAATGGGTTGTTAATAAGAACCATAAGGAACCAATAATACAGTTTTTTGGCTTAAAAACTAAGGGTTATACAAGCCAAGCTTCTTTTTAATGACGGCGATACACCGGGAAACGGCAGTGTTATTTAAAATAAGGATGGCGGTGATGCAAATGGTTCAAAAAGGTTTTTTGAATAAAACCATTTTAAACCCGATACTTTTTTGTTACAATATAATAAATTAAGGCATCGTGCCTCAGGAAGGAGGGAAAACACCATGTCAACCGAAACTCCATCCGGCCTGTCCATAATAACCCGTTCCGAGAAGCATAAGGAAAACGTGATAAACCAGCTTACCAACCTGTTGGGTCCGGAGGTAACAATAAGGGGGTATTCCATACTGGAGGGCATAAATGAAAAAATATACGACAAGCTGGTACTGATAAGCCATGAATACCTTAAGGAAGCGGCTATGAAGTATATCGACCCCAGGTCGGAGGTGCTGGTGGCCAGGCGTGCGTTGAACCATTCCAAGCTGGAGGATGTGCTTAGAATACCCAAGGGCGAAGATGTACTGTTTGTCGACGTTAACAAGTACCTTGCCGAAAACTCCATATCCCTTCTTGAAGGACTGGGCATAACCCATATAAGGATGTACCCATATTACCCGGGGCAAAGGTTTTCGCTGCACGCCAATTATGCAATCACAACGGGGGAAACCCATATGGTTCCCGATTACGTGGAAAACGTCATAGACCTGGGTTACAGCAAGATTGACCTTACCACCATAACCGAGATTATGATGAAGTTGAAAATCATGGACGAGAGAACAAACCTGTTGTCGGTAAGGTTCCTGCAGGACTTCGTGTATTCCAGCAAAAAAGTGGTAAAGGCCCTGGAAACCAACGATAATATAATGAAGCAATTAAATACCATACTCAACGTAATAAACGACGGCATAGTGGGCGTAGACAGCAATGGCAGTATTATGTTCAGCAATGAAAATGCAAAAAAACTGTTTGGTTCAAGGGGAAAGACTAAGAATGGAGACATAAACCTGGACGATGTTTTGGACTTCGAGGCAAAGAGCCTTTTGGGGAAGAATTTCGGCCTTTATCGAAAAATACATGAAATAATGGGTAAAAAGATTTTGCTCACCATGATGCCCATTATCAAAGATGACGTATACAACGGGGTTATAATAACTTTCAAGGACCTTTCGGAGATTATTGAGATGGAGAATATAGTAAGGACTAACCTGATGAAAAGGGGTCACACCTCCAAGTACGATTTTTCAAATATAATAGGCAAAAGCAAAAAAATAACCGAGACAAAGGAGATAGCAAGGAAACTTGCCAAGAGCAATTCAACCCTTCTTCTCATAGGCGAAAGCGGCATAGGAAAGGAGCTGTTCGCCCATGCAATACACAGGGCATCCAATAAACAGCATGGGCCCTTTGTGGCGGTTAACTTTGCGGCTCTGCCGGAAAACCTGCTGGAAAGCGAACTGTTCGGCTACGAGGAGGGCGCTTTTACCGGTGCGAGGAAGGGCGGGCATGCAGGGCTGTTCGAGCAGGCCCACAAGGGGACCATATTCCTGGACGAGATAGGGGATGCCTCAATGAAGATCCAGGCCCGGCTGCTTAGGGTTTTGCAGGAAAAGGAAGTGCTGCGCATAGGTGGCACAAAGATTATACCTATAGATGTAAGGATTATAGCCGCCACCAATAAAAACTTGGAAGACCTTGTAAGCGCAGGCAAGTTCAGGGAAGATTTGTTTTACAGGCTTAAGGTGCTGCCCATTCGAATACCGCCCCTAAGGGAGCGCAAGGAGGATATACCGATTCTAATTGAAAAGATGCTGGAAAGGTTCCCCGGGGGGAAGGATCTGGTAATAAGCGACCAGGCCATGGAAAAGTTCATGGAATACGACTGGCCGGGAAACATCCGCGAGCTGGAAAACGTAATCGAGTACCTTTATCACATTGTGGGAGAAGGCCCTGTGAGGGTTAAGGACCTGCCCTTTATTTCAAAGGACAGCACAATGCAAAAGGAAAAGCTGCTGCAGCTGCTGGAAAAGGAAATGCCCATGGACGAAACATTTCTTATCCTTTCAACTATGAAAAAAGCACAGGAAGAAGGCAGGGTTTATTTAAGCAGGAAAAGTCTTGCACAGCTTTGCGGCGGGGGCACCAAGATGACAGAGCAAATGGTAAGAAACCGGCTTAACATCTTGGCGAAGTACGGCCTTGTGGTGACCCGTAAAGGGCCCAAGGGTACAAGGCTGTCCATGGAAGGGGAGGAATGCGTCAATATACTGCAAAGAAGACTGGAAGCCGAAGGCTTAAAAGTGGTATAAACCCGGCAGCATATCTTTCTGCCTTATCGGTAACATGCCCTGGCCATACAGGGATATTGATCGGGGACATGCCGCAGCAAGGAATTCCCGGTCCTGCGGCGCATGTCCCTTTTTGTTGGTAAAATCTCTATTGATTCACCAAAGAATATAATATATACTTAATATTAGTATCAGGTGCTAAATGTAAGTCATAAGGCGTTATGCTATATAAAGCCGCGTCCTGGAAAAAGGTACCGGACGTGGAACGGGAAAGGGGTGTTATTTTGCCGGGAAAGGGAAAGGAAAAGAAGGAGAGGCAGAAAAGCCTTATGGATAAAATCGTCAAGGACCCGTTTCTTACCGACGAGGAGCTTAGCGAGCACTTCGGGGTTAGCATACAAACCATAAGGCTGGACAGGCTGGAGCTGGGCATACCGGAGCTTCGGGAAAGGATAAAAAGCGTGGCGGAGGGTACATACGCAAAGGTAAGGTCCATATCCGGAAAGGAGATTGTCGGAGAACTTTTGGACATAGACCTGGGTAAAAAAGGAATGTCCATGCTGGAGACCGATGACTCCATGGCCTTTGAAAAGACCAACATAGTGCGGGGGCAGTTCATATACGCCCAGGCGGAATCCCTTGCCATAGCAGTGATAGACGCCGACGTGGCCCTTATCGGGGTTGCAAACATCAAATACAAGCAGCCGGTCCGGTCGGGACAGAAGCTGGTAGCCCATGCGGAGATAATAAAGCGAAGGGAAAACAAATTTTTTGTATGGGTAAGAATAAAGCTCAGGATGCAGGAAGTATTCAGGGGCAAGTTCATACTGGTGGCCCTGGACGAGTAAGGGGGGAATTTTCATGAGGATTGCCGTTGACGCCATGGGCGGAGACAATGCGCCGGTGGAGGTGGTGAAGGGCTGCATTAGGGCCCTGGAAAGGGATAAGAGGCTTAGGTTAATAATTGTGGGAAAAGAGGAAAATATAAGGGATATCCTTGGCGGGTACCAGACCGAAAGGATAAGCATAGTAAACGCCGCCCAGGTGATAAACGCAGAAGACGCGCCGGTGGAAGCCATAAGGAAAAAGAAGGATTCCTCAATGGTGATGGGTTTGGACTTGGTAAAAAGAAAGGAAGCCGGTGCCTTTATTTCGGCGGGCAATACGGGAGCGCTTCTGGCGGGCGCGCTGTTCAGGATAGGCAGGATAAAGGGCATAGATCGCCCGGCGCTGGCGCCGGTTCTTCCCACCCTAAGGGGAGGGGCGATGCTTATAGACGCCGGTGCAAACGCCGAGTGCAAGCCGCTAAACCTTTTGCAGTTCGCCATGATGGGCTCGGCCTATATGCAGGGTGTCCTGGGGGTGCAAAACCCAAGGGTTGCGCTGGTCAACATAGGTACCGAGCAGGGAAAGGGAAATGCCCTCACCAAGGAGGCCTATACGCTGCTTGAAAAGTCCGGTCTTAACTTCATCGGCAATATTGAAGCACGAGACATCCCCGAGGGAGCTGCGGACGTTTTGGTCTGTGACGGTTTTGTCGGCAATGTAATACTGAAGCTTACCGAGGGACTTGCAATGACATTGTTTTCGCAGCTAAAGGCGGAATTCACAGCCGGTACCGCGTCCAAGCTGGCTGCTGCCGTGCTAAAGCCGGGGTTGAAAAAGCTTAAGGACCGGATGGATTACAAGCAGTACGGCGGGGCGCCGCTGTTGGGCATCGCCGGGGGCTGTATAAAAGCCCACGGCAGTTCCGACGCGCTGGCAATAGAAAACGCAATAATGCAGGCGGTAAGGTTTATCGAAAACAAAGTGGAACAAACAATAACAGAAAATGTTAAGACGGAGGATGGTAATGGATAAAATGGCAAAATCGGTTGGCATTGCCGGGACGGGCAGGTGCCTTCCCGAAAGGATACTCACAAACTTCGACCTGGAAAGGATGGTGGATACCAGCGACGAGTGGATAGTAAGCCGCACCGGCATATCCGAGCGCAGGATAAGCGATGCGGATACCGCTACCTCCGACCTTGCTACAGGGGCGGCGAAAAAAGCCATGGAGGACGCGGGGATAACCGCCGGGGAAATTGATGTAATAATAGTGGCTACGGCAACGCCGGACATGGCCTTTCCGTCCACAGCTTGTGTAGTGCAGTCCAACCTCGGGGCGGCAAAGGCCTGTGCCTTTGATGTGCAGGCCGCATGCACCGGTTTTATATACGGGCTCTCCATAGGTGAAAAGTTCATATCCACCGGGGATGCAAAAAACGTGCTGGTCATAGGTGCGGAAACCCTTTCCAAGATATGTAACTGGGAGGACCGCAGCACCTGCGTACTGTTCGGCGACGGTGCAGGGGCGGCGGTGCTAAGGGAAGCACAGGAAGGCAGCGGCATTACTGCCACTCTTTTGGGGGCGGAGGGCTGGAAAGGCCAGTACCTCACGCTGCCCGCCGGGGGTTCAAGGATGCCGGCCAGCATTGATACGGTAAAGTCCGGCAAGCATTTCATACACATGGACGGCGGGGAAGTATACAAATTTGCGGTAGGCGTGATGCCGCAGGCCACGTTGGGGGTTTTGGAAAAGGCGGGCCTTGGTCTTGACGATATTGACCTTCTTATACCGCACCAGGCCAACAAAAGGATAGTGGAATCCGCGGCAAAAAGGCTGGGAATACCCCAAGATAAGATATTTATGAATCTAAGCAGATACGGGAACATGTCATCGGCTTCCATCCCGGTGGCTTTGGACGAAGCGCGGGAGCAGGGCCTTATTAAAAACGGCGACAACCTTGTACTGGTGGGCTTCGGGGCTGGCCTGACCTGGGGCGCCTGTGCCATTAAATGGAGTAAATGATTCCAATATTGGAATGGGAGTGGTGGAAATGATACATACTAGGATATGTGAAATACTGGGCATAGAATATCCTATCCTTCAGGGGGGCATGGCATGGGTGGCAACCGCCGAACTGGCGGCGGCGGTGTCAAATGCAGGGGGCCTTGGAATAATAGGCGCCGGGAACGCTCCCGCAGAAGTGGTGGAAAGGGAAATTATAAAGGCCTCAGAGCTAACAACAAAGCCCTTTGGCGTTAATGTAATGCTGCTTTCCCCCTTTGTGGACCAGGTGATGGAAGTAATAATAAAGCATAGGGTGAAGGTGGTGACCACCGGAGCCGGCAATCCAGGGAAATATATCGGCAGCCTTAAGGAAGCGGGGGCAAAGGTTATACCGGTGGTTCCAAGCACCGCCTTGGCAAAGCGGATGCAGTCGGTGGGCGCCGATGCACTGATAGCCGAAGGTACCGAAGCGGGCGGCCATATCGGGGAATTAACCACCATGTGCCTGGTACCCCAGGTGGTGGATGCGGTTGAAATACCGGTTATTGCCGCCGGCGGCATTGCCGACGGAAGGGGTTTTGCGGCAGCCCTGGCGCTTGGCGCCGAGGGGGTTCAGATGGGAACACGGTTTGTGTGCTCGGAAGAATGTACCGCCCATGCCAATTACAAGGAAGCGCTGCTTAAGGCCGGGGACAGGGACGCAATTGTTACCGGAAGGACCACCGGTCATCCGGTAAGGTGCATAAAAAATAAGCTGACCCGTGAGTTTGACAGGCTGGAAAGGGCCGGGGCGCCGGCGGAGGAACTGCAAAAGCTGGGTGCCGGAAAGCTCCGGGAAGCAGTGGTGGAAGGCAATACCAAGGATGGTTCGGTCATGTCCGGGCAGATTGCAGGCCTAATAAACGATATTAAGCCGGTAAGAGAGATAATAGAAGGAATAATAAGGGAAGCCGGGGATATAATAGAAATCACCGCAAAGGTGCTTGGGAGGTAGATTATGGGCAAAGTTGCGTTTATTTTTCCCGGCCAGGGGGCACAGTATATAGGTATGGGCAAGGACCTATACCAGGAGTTTCCCGAGACGGCGGGGGTTTTTGACAGGGCGGACCGGGTGCTGGGATTTAACCTAACCGGGATAATATTCGAGGGCCCGGAGGAGAAGCTTATCGAAACAGAGATTACCCAGCCGGCCATAGTAACTGTAAGCGCCGCCATACTGGAAATTATAAAAAAACACGGTCTTAGACCGGACATGGCGGCGGGACTTAGCCTTGGCGAGTATTCCGCCCTTATAGCAGCGGGCTCGCTGGAATTTGAAGACGCGGTGGCGCTGGTGCATAAAAGGGGTAAGCTTATGCAGAATGCCGTACCGGTAAACACCGGCACGATGGCGGCAATTATCGGACTTGACAAGGAACTGGTTGAAGAATGCTGCCGCAGGGCCTCAAACCAGGGCGTGGTGGAACCGGCCAATTACAACTGCAACTGCCAGACCGCCATTTCAGGAGAAACAAAGGCGGTGGCCGCCGCGGTTGAGATGGCAAAGGCGATGGGGGCAAGGAGGGCGGTGATGCTGCCGGTAAGTGCACCCTTCCACTGTAGTTTGCTAAGACCGGTGGAAGAAAAGCTGGAAAAGGCTCTTGAAGGGATAAAAGTAATGGATGCCGTTATACCGGTGATTGCAAATGTTTCCGCCGCCGAAGAGACCCGTAGTGACTTAATAAAAAGAAACCTGGTAAAGCAGGTAAGCAGGCCGGTGCTGTGGGAGGAAAGTGTTAAGCGAATGATCGACCTGGGGGCGGATACTTTTGTTGAAATAGGGCCCGGGAAGACGCTGTCCGGCTTTGTTAAGAAAATAGATAAGGGAGTACGGGTATTGAACATCGAAAACCTGGAAAGTCTGAATAATGCCCTATTAGAATTGGAGGGGGTTAAATGTTAAAGCTAAATGGAAAGGTAGCTGTAGTTACCGGCGGGTCCAGGGGTATCGGAAAGGCCACAGCCATAACCCTGGCGCGATTGGGAGCGGCTGTGGCGGTAAACTACGCCAGCGGGTCCAAGGCAGCGGAGGAAACGGTAATGGCGATAAAAAGCCTTGGTGGGGACGCCGAAGCCTTTGCTGCTGACGTTGCGAGTCCGGCCGAGGCTAACAGCCTTATAGAAAGGGCCGCCGAGCGTTTCGGGGCGGTGGATATCCTGGTGAACTGCGCAGGCATAACCCGGGATGGGCTCCTTTTGAGGATGAAGGACGAGGACTGGCGGCAGGTTATTGATATTAACCTTACGGGAGTGTTTAACTGTACCAGGGCTGCGTCGCGGCTTATGATTAAGAAAAGATGGGGAAGAATAGTAAACATATCGTCGGTGGTGGGCATATACGGGAATGCCGGCCAGGCAAATTACTGTGCTTCCAAGGCGGGGGTAATAGGCTTTACAAAGGCGGTGGCAAAGGAACTGGGCAGCAGGGGAATAACCGTTAACGCCGTTGCCCCGGGCTATATCCAAACCGACATGACCATGAAACTGTCACAGGATATAAGGGACGAGATGACAAAGAGGGTTGTGTTGGGCAGGCCGGGTACCCCTGAGGATGTTGCATACCTTGTCGCGTTTTTAAGCAGCGACCTTGCTTCATACATTACAGGACAAATAATTGGCGTTGACGGTGGAATTGTTATGTAATATATTTAATATATATTTTATAGCAAGTACCCGGAAGGAGGTGACAAGATGATATTTGAAAAGGTAAGGGAGATTATTGCAGACCAGCTAGGCGTGGACGAAGAGGAGATATCAAGCGATGCACGATTTATAGAAGACTTGGGAGCCGATTCCCTGGACCTGGTTGAGCTGATAATGGCTTTGGAAGAAGAATTTGATTTGGAGATCCCGGACGAGGACGCTGAAAAGATCAGCACCGTTGGGGATGCTGTAGAATACATAAAAAAACAATAGCTAGTCCGAAGGTCCCGATTGAAATCGGGACTTTCTTAAGTAAAAAGGCAAATCACTGCGATTTGTTAATATATAGCAACAGAAATAACAAAAGGAGGTCGCCGGAATGGAAAAAAGAGTTGTGATTACCGGCTTGGGGGCTGTGACACCAGTCGGACTGGGGAAGGACAGGTTCTGGGCATCGATTAAGGACGGGATATCCGGGATAGGAGAAATAACAAAATTTGATACCGAAGGGTACGAGTGCACCATAGCCGCTGAGGTCAAAAACTTCGTGCCCGGCGATTTTATGGATAAAAAGGAAGCAAGACGTATGGACACTTTCACCCAGTACGCCATTGCCGGTGCAAGGATGGCCCTGGAGGATGGCGATGTAGACCTGGGTAAGGTTGACAAGGACAGGCTGGGTATTATACTGGGGTCGGGGATTGGGGGCATAGAGACCCTGGAGAGCCAGTTCAGGGTGCTGATAGAAAAGGGGCACTCCAGGATAAGTCCCTTCTTCATACCCATGATGATTTCCAATATGGCGGCGGGGCAGATGGCGATAGCTTTCGGCGCCAGGGGGCCCAATGAGACGGTGGTCACTGCCTGCGCTTCGGGAACAAACGCCGTCGGGGATGCCTTCAGGGTTATACAGCGGGGGGATGCCGACATGGTTATAACCGGCGGTACCGAAGCGGCGGTAACTCCTATTGCGGTGGCGGGCTTTTGCTCCATGAAAGCCCTGTCCACCCGCAACCATGACCCCCGGGGCGCCAGCAGGCCCTTTGACGGCGAAAGGGACGGCTTCGTGCTGGGAGAGGGCTGCGGAATCCTGATAATGGAGGAACTGAACCACGCGCTTAAAAGGGGTGCAAGGATTTATGCAGAGCTTGTGGGCTACGGCAGGACCGCCGACGCCTATCATATAACCGCGCCGGCACCGGGCGGGGCGGGGGCTGCATCGGCAATGGAAAGAGCCTTGGAAGACGCCGGTATTGCCCCGGATAGGATAGATTATATAAACGCCCACGGAACTTCCACCAAGTACAACGACCAGTATGAAACCGAGGCCATAAAGCAGGTGTTCGGGGAGCATGCTTACAAGCTGGCGATAAGCTCAACAAAATCGGTTACCGGCCACCTTTTGGGGGCTGCCGGCGGGATAGAGGCGATAGCCGCGGTATTGGCGATCCATGAAGGATTTGTGCCGCCCACCATGAACTACACAACCCCCGACCCAGACTGTGACTTGGATTATACGCCCAACAAGGGAGTTAAGCGAAACATAGACTATGCAATATCCAACTCGCTGGGCTTTGGAGGCCATAACGCCACCATATGCTTCAAAAGGTTCGAATAAGGACTTTGGTTATTTTAAGGTAGAAATATGCTATAATATACAAGGATGTTTTATATCGAATGATGCCGGAAAGGATGTCGGTTATTGAGGGTAAAAGGGCCAAGGCTGGAGGAACTTAAGAAGCTGCAGGAACGCCTCGGGTATCGCTACAAAGATATCGCCCTATTGAACTGTGCCTTAACCCACAGTTCCTATGCCAATGAAAAGGGTCTTAAAAAGGATGAGTACAACGAAAGGCTTGAATTCCTGGGAGACGCCGTGCTGGAGATGATAACCAGCGAGTTCCTTTACAATGAATTTGCCGATTACACGGAGGGGACGCTCACCAAGATGAGAGCCGCCCTGGTAAGGGGCAATGCCCTGGGGCAGCACGCCAGGGAACTGGGCCTGGGGGATTTCCTGCGAATGGGCAGGGGGGAAGAGCAAAACGGCGGCCGCAGCAGGATTTCAATCCTTGCGGACGCCTTTGAGGCGGTTATTGGCTCCATATACCTTGACGGGGGGTACGCGCCGGCCAGGGAATTTGTTTTGGGATACTTGCAGGCCGGGGCACGGGAACTGGCGGAACAAAGCTTAACAGGGGATTATAAGACCGAGCTCCAGGAAACAGTACAGGCGTCCGGCCATAATACGGTTGAGTACAGGCTTGTGGACCAGGAAGGGCCGGACCACGACAAAACCTTTCGGGTGAGAGTGTTAATCGGGGACAGGGTTTACGGGGAAGGTACCGGGAAAAGCAAGAAGGAAGCGGAACAAAACGCTGCGCAAAAGGCACTGGAAAGGCTGGAGGGCTGAAATGACCAAAACCCACTTTATAGTTCCCTTTTTCATCCCCCACATAGGCTGTCCCCATGACTGCGTGTTCTGCAGCCAGGGCAAAATAACCGGTAAAGAGCGCCCGGTAACGCCGGAAGAAGTCATTCCCACAATACGAGAGTACCGCACCACTATTCCTCGAAATGCCAGGATAGTGGAAGCGGCATTTTTCGGGGGCAGTTTTACCGGCATACCGGTACCGCTCCAGGCGGCTTTTTTAAAAGAAGCTTACCTTGCAAAAAAAGAGGGTCTTATTGACGGGATAAGGCTTTCCACCAGGCCGGATTATATAGACCAAGAAGTGCTGGAAAGGCTCGTACAGTTCTGCGTGGACACGATAGAGCTGGGGGTCCAGTCCATGAGCGACGAGGTACTAATTAAAAGCGGCAGGGGACACACCAGCGCGGACGTTGTACAGGCTTCCAGGAAAATACGGGAGTACGGGTTTCGCCTCGGCCTGCAAATGATGATAGGGCTTCCCGGTTCACGGCCGGATACCGAGGTGCAGACCGCATCCGGGATATGCGCGCTAAAACCGGACTTTGTGAGGATATATCCAACGCTGGTAATAAGGGGTACCGCCCTTGAGACAATGTACAAAAAAGGAATGTACAAGCCCCCTTCGCTGGAAGAGGCGGTTGACCTGTGCGCTGTCCTGGCGGCAATGTTTATAAGGGAAAATATCGCCATAATACGAATCGGGCTGCAGCCCACCGAACTGATAAGCGAAGGCGGGGAGGTGGTTGCAGGGCCCTTTCACCCGTCTTTCAGGCAGCTTGTTGATTCCAGGCTGGTCCTTAGGGCGGTTAAATGGATATTGAACCAAAGGGGAATAGAACTGGAAGAAGGGCTTGTGATGGAGGTAAACCCCAGGTCGCTTTCGACGCTCATGGGGATTGGCAAAAAAAATATAAAGGCCCTGGAAAGGGAGTACCCCGGGTTGGAGGTCAAGGTTTTAAAGAACAAAAAACTTGGGCGCAGCGAAATTCGTTTTACGAATGGGAAAAGGGTATTTGAGGCGGATTACCGCCAGGTGATAAAAAGCATCAAGTAGTTCATTAAGCACCAGTACCGGAGGTATAGTCCATGTATCTTAAGAGCATTGAAATAAAAGGGTTCAAATCCTTTGCCGAGAGAATCAATCTTGAATTCGACAAAGGCATAGCTGCCATAGTCGGGCCCAACGGTAGCGGGAAAAGCAACATAGCCGACGCTGTCAGGTGGGTGCTGGGGGAGCAAAGCATAAAGAATTTAAGGGGCAGCAGGATGGAGGATGTCATCTTCTCCGGCACCGACACCCGGAAGGCGTTGGGCTTTGCCGAGGTTTCGATAACGCTGGACAACGGGGACAGTTTTTTACCCATAGAGTATTCCGAAGTGGTGGTATCAAGGAGACTTTTCCGGTCGGGAGAAAGCGAGTATTACTTGAACAGGACTGGCTGCAGGCTGAAGGATATTAATGAGCTTTTCATGGATACCGGCATAGGCAAGGAAGGGTATTCGATAATAGGCCAGGGCAGGATAGACGAAATCCTCAGTTCAAAGGCCGAGGACCGGCGAAAAATATTCGAAGAGGCCGCAGGAATAGTAAAGTATAAAACCAGGAAGGACGAAGCGGAAAGAAAGCTGCAAAGGACCGAGGAAAACCTTCTGAGGCTGGGAGACATAATTGATGAACTCCAAAGGCAGGTAGGGCCCCTTTATGAACAGAGCGAAGTGGCAAAGGCCTACATATTAATGAGGGAAGAACTCAAAAAGCTTGAACTGAGCCTTTTTATAGAAAGCCTTGAAAAGCTGAACAGGCAAAAATCCGGCATACAGGAGAAAATAAAGGAATGCCGGAAGCAGGTTTACAATAAAAACAATATGGTTAACCGGCTGGAAACGGAACTCTCAAGCCTTGAAACAAAGATACAGCAGTTGGAGGAGGAACTTAAAGAAGTCCAGGAGAGGGTATTCAGAAGCCTCAACCTGGCTGAAAAAAAGGAAGGCGAGATAAAGGTACTTGAACAGAGGATACAGGGAGAAAAGGAGAACATTGAAAGGCATAAGGCGGAAATTGCCGAAACGGAGAATGAAACCGGCGCACTGGAGGAAGAAAGACAAAAAAGAATGCAGGAGATGCAGGACCTGAAAAAGGAACTGGAGGAAAAGAAACAGATAATTGACAGCTTCCAGGCAAACCTGGACAGCATTGAGGCACAAGTGGGAAAGGACGAGGCAAAGGTAGAGGAGATAAAAACGGGCATAATCGAGAACCTAAACCGAATTTCCGAGCTAAACAGTAATGCAAACAGCCTGAAAACGCTGAACCAAACCATTTATACGCGAAAGGCGCAGCTTTTGGAAGAAATGCAAAACGTGGACGACAGGATTGGGGCCCTTGAGGAGGAAAGGGATGACCTTAAAGGAATGCTGGATGGCTTGGAAAAACAGTTGGCAGAGAATGCCCGGCACCGGAGCGGCCTGGTTAATAACTTGAACGATTTAATGAGCCGGCGGCTGCAGCTTGAGAAAAAACAGAAAAACCTGAGGGAGGAACTGGGAATAAACAGGTCCAAGCTGACCCTGCTCCAGCAGATGGAAAGGGAGTACGAGGGATATTCAAAGAGCGTAAAGTCGCTGCTGGAAGCGTGTGACCGGGTACAGGGTCTTGAAAGGGGAATAGTGGGGGCCATTGCGAAGCTGATTACTGTCCGACCGGGACTGGAGAGGGCCATAGAGTCTGCCCTGGGTTACAACCTGCAAAGCATTGTAACAAACACCGAGGAGGATGCCAAAACGGCGATAGGCTACCTTAAACGCAACAACCTGGGACGGGCCACCTTTTTGCCTATAAGCTCAATAAAGCCAAGAAACCTAAGCAGGGACGAGGAAAAGGCCCTCGGTATGGAAGGGTGTATCGGAAGGGCGTCTTCCCTTGTAGACTGCCCGGACAGGATTCGGAACATTATTGACAACCTGCTGGGAAGGGTAGTGGTTGTGGATAACCTTGACTGCGGCATAAGAATGGCGAGGGCTTTCGGGTACGGGTTCAGGATAGTGACCTCCGACGGGGACCTAATAAACGTCGGGGGTTCTATGACAGGGGGGAGCAGCTACAGCAAAGAGGCGGGGCTGCTGCAGAGAAAAGGAGAAATCCAATCGCTGCAAAGCTTATTGGACAGCATGGCGGGTGAAACCGGGCGACTGGACCATTCAATAAGGGAACTTATCGAAAAAGTACGGGATATAGAGATAAGAATACAGGAGACGGCGGATGCATATCACCGGCTTGAACTGCAAAGGACCCGGGTAGTTGAGATGCTGGAAGCAAAGGCAAAGGACCTGGAGGACAGGAAAGCCAAAAAGCTGCAGTTTGAATCCGAGAAGCTTACACTGGAAGCCGATTATTATGAAACCCAGCAGCAAATCGAGAGAATACTGAAAAATATAAAGGAGAAAGAGAATGAGAACAAGCAAATGGAGGAGCAGATAAAAAGCCTGCAAAGGATAAGCTCCGAGAAAAAACAGGACCGGGATAACATTATGCAGCAGATAACGGCCCACAGGGTGGAGACGGCAAGAATCGCCCAAAAGCTTGAAGACGCGCAGTCGGGGTTCCAGAGGGCGGTTTCAATGGTGCAGAAGGCCCGCATGTCGGTTATCGACCGGGAAAAGGAGATAGAGATAAACAGGAAAAACATTGAGAAGCTGGAGGACGAGATATCGGCGCTGCGGCAGGGAATTGAAGTCCTGGTCGGGGAAAGAAACAGGGACGGCATGGAAATGACAAAGCTGCAGCAAACAAAGTCCGAATGCCAGCAGAGAATGAAGGAAAAGGAACAGGCGGTAAAAGAAACAAATAAGGAAATCTCCGAGCTGGAAAAAAGGCTTCACAGGTATGAAGTACAGCTTACCAAGGTGGATATGGAGATAGGAAACCTTCATGACAGGATGTGGGAGGAGTACGAGGTAACCCGCATCCATGCCCTTGATTACAAGTGCGATATAAAGGATGAGAAGGCGGCACGAAGCAGAATAGCAGAACTAAAAGCAAACATTAAGGAACTGGGCAACGTGAATATTAACGCCATTGAAGAGTATGCCAGGGTTAAGGAAAGATTTGACTTTCTAAATTCCCAAAAAAGGGACCTGGAGGAGGCCAGGGATTCCCTGAACAGGATAATAAAAGAGATGATGGATACAATGAAGAAACAGTTCGCCGAACAATT
Organism: Clostridia bacterium; assembly: GCA_035655175.1. Taxonomy (GTDB): domain Bacteria; phylum Bacillota; class Clostridia; order Ch29; family Ch29; genus JAAYEV01. The sequence continues at coordinate 16,033 of DASRVG010000167.1, forward strand.
CAAGGTAATAAACGAGAGTTTCAACAGGGTCTTCAGGGAGCTGTTCGGAGGCGGCAAGGCCCAGGTACTGCTGTCCGACCAAGCCAACATACTGGAATCGGGAATTGATATAATAGCACAGCCGCCGGGCAAAAAGCTGCAGCAAATATCGCTGCTGTCGGGGGGAGAAAAGGCATTGACGGCGATAGCGCTGCTGTTTGCGATACTCTCGGTTAAGCCGTCGCCATTTTGCATACTGGACGAAATAGAGGCTGCCCTTGACGATGCCAACGTGGAGAGGTTCGGCGAATTCCTGAAAAAGCTGTCCGCCGACATACAGTTTATATTAATCACCCACAGGAGGGGAACAATAGAAATAGCCAGCAACCTTTACGGGGTTACAATGCAGGAAAAGGGGATTTCGAAACTGGTATCGATAAAACTGGAGGACATGGTCAGTTAGGGAGGAGTAAGATATGCAGGACAAACATCCCGGACTTCTGTCAAGGCTCATGCAGGGCCTTGTAAAGAGCAGGGAGGATATTAAGAAAAAGATAGACGGTGTTTTGGCCCTGGGAAACAAACCCAGCCCGGAAATGCTGGAGGAGCTGGAAGAGGTGCTCATCACCGCCGATGCCGGGGTGGATACCAGCCTTGAGGTGATAAATACGCTGGGCGAGAGAATGAGGCGGGACAAAACCATAACCGGGGAGAGAATAAAGGAAGAACTTAAAAATATACTTAAAGAAATGCTGCAAAGCGGTGCCCCGGATGCCGACGGGGAAGACGTTCCTGTGATAATACTGGTGGTGGGGGTAAACGGAGTGGGTAAAACCACCACCATAGGCAAACTGGCAGCCCTCTACAAGTCCAAGGGCAAAAAAGTTCTGGCGGCCGCCGCAGACACTTTCAGGGCGGCGGCAATTGAGCAGCTGCAAGTCTGGGGTCAGAGGGCCGGGGCGGACGTAATAAAACACAGCGAGGGCTCCGACCCCGGCGCGGTGGTATTTGACGCGCTGGGTGCGTTCAAGGCGAGAAAGGCGGACGTGCTTATCATTGATACCGCCGGGAGGCTGCACAATAAAAAGAACCTTATGGAGGAGCTTAAAAAGGTAAAGAGGATAATAAACAAGGAGGCGGAAGGGTACAGGATAGAGACATATCTCGTGCTGGATGCCACAACGGGCCAGAATGCCCTTGTACAGGCCAAGACCTTCAAGGAGATTACCGACATAACCGGCATAATACTTACCAAGCTGGACGGAACCGCAAAGGGAGGGATAGTGTTTGCCATAGGCAGGGAATTGGGGGTCCCTGTAAAATATGTCGGCATCGGGGAAGGAATTGAAGACCTGCAGCCCTTTGACGGGGAGATTTTTGTGGATGCCATATTGGGATGATTTATTGTTGACAGGAGCATAATAATAATATAAAATACGCCTGTAAAGCATAATGCCTTTACAGGCGTATTGGGATGATGGATGTATGAATGAAGAGTTCGTGGAAATGGCCCTTTTATACGATTTTTACGGCGGGATATTGACACCGCGGCAGCAGGAGATAATGGACCTTTATTATATGAAGGACTATTCGCTGGGTGAAATTGGGGAGCTTTTGAGCACCAGCCGGCAGGCGGTGTTTGACAACCTGAAAAGGGCAAAAACGCAGCTGAGGGACATGGAGGTAAGGCTGGGCCTTGTAAAAAGGTTCAGGACGGATTCGGAAAAGAAGACAAAAGTCTTGGAAAATCTTGACGGAATAATAAAAGCCCTGGAAAGGGAACAGGGAAAAGAGGAAATTATTGAAAAACTGCGGGAAATAAGGGAGTTTATCCAAACGGCAACGGGAGGTTAGGGCTCATGGCCTTTGAGGGATTAACCGAAAAGCTGCAGCATACATTTAAAAAACTAAGGGGCAAGGGAAAGCTGTCCGAAAAGGACATCAAGGAGGGCATGAGGGAAGTAAAACTGGCCCTGTTGGAAGCTGACGTCAATTTCCTGGTGGTTAAGGATTTCATAAAAAAGGTAACCGACAGGGCGGTGGGCAGCGAAGTAATGGACAGCCTGACCCCCGGCCAGCAGCTCATAAAGATAGTAAGAGAAGAGCTAATTGAACTCATGGGAACTGCTCCCAGCAAGATTGTATTTTCTCCCTCCGGTATCACCGTCATTATGCTGGTGGGGCTGCAGGGGGCGGGTAAGACCACCGCCGCGGCCAAGATTGCAAAGTACATGGAGAAGCACCATGGGAAACATCCGCTGCTGGTGGCCTGTGACGTGTACCGACCGGCGGCGATAAAACAGCTCCACGTTGTGGGCGATAAAGCCGGCATACCGGTGTTTTCAATGGGTGATAAGGCAAAGCCTTCCGATATAGCTAAGGCCGGTGTTTCGGAGGCCAAAAAAACCGGCAGAGACGTGGTAATCCTTGACACCGCCGGCAGGCTCCACGTGGATGATGCTCTTATGCTTGAGCTGGAGGAAATGAAGGCCGAGGCAAAGCCGGACCAGGTGCTGCTGGTGGTGGATGCCATGACAGGCCAGGATGCGGTGAACGTGGCGGAAAGCTTTAACCAAAGAATAGGCATAGACGGGGTGATACTCACCAAGCTGGACGGGGACACCCGCGGAGGGGCGGCCATATCCGTCAAGGCGGTTACCGGCAAACCGATAAAGTTTGCCGGTACCGGCGAGAAGGTGGAAGACATTGAACTGTTTTATCCCGACCGCATGGCGTCCCGTATCCTGGGCATGGGAGACGTGCTGACCCTTATAGAAAAGGCCCAGGAAGCCTTTGACCAAAAAAAGGCCGCCGAGCTTACCCGTAAGCTTAAGAGCCAGCAGTTTACGCTGGAGGATTTCTTAGAGCAACTGAAACAAGTGAGGAATATGGGGCCGCTAGACAGGATAATGGACATGATACCCGGCATGAAAACCGGGAAGATGGGACCGGTGGAAGTGGACGACAGGGAACTTGCCAGGGTGGAGGCAATTATATGCTCAATGACGCCGGGGGAAAGAAGGGACCCGTCCATCCTAAACGGGAGCAGGAGAAGGAGGATAGCCGCCGGCAGCGGGACCACCATACAGCAGGTAAACAGGCTTTTAAAGCAGTATGAACAGACAAGGAAACTCATGAAACAGTTTGCCGAAATGGGAAGGGGCCCAAGGAAAGGAAAGCCCGGTTTCCCTTTCATATAAATAAATGTAAACATCATGCATTCGTGACGACGGGGAGGTGAAAAAAATGGCAGTCAAGATAAGGCTTAGAAGAATGGGAGCCAAGAAAAGACCCTTCTACAGGATTGTGGTGGCGGATTCAAGAGCCCCCAGGGACGGGAGATTTATAGAGGAGATTGGATACTACAACCCTATTTCCCAGCCCAGGGAGATAAAAATAGACCATGAAAAGGCAGCACAGTGGCTGAAAAGGGGTGCAAAGCCTTCGGACACCGTGAAAGCATTGTTTAAGTCCGAAGGGGTTTACCAAAACCTCGAAGAGGTAAGCAATGAGGAATAACTGGAGGTGCGGTAATGAAGGAATTGGTTGAGTTTATCGCCCGGTCCCTTGTTGACCACCCGGAACACGTGGAGGTAAGACAGGTGGACGGAGAGAAATCAATAATTGTGGAACTTAAAGTAGACCCCGAAGACATGGGTAAGGTTATTGGCAAGCATGGAAGGATCGCAAAGGCTATAAGAACAATAGTCAAGGCCTCGGCGGTAAAACAGGATAAGAGGGTAGTGGTGGAAATAATAGAATAGGATGGAAGAATCAGCGGGCCGGATATTTCGGTTTCCGGGTGGTGTCGGTATGGAATATTTTAGAATTGGGTACATTGCGAATACGCTTGGAATAAAGGGGGAAATGAAGGTGTTTTTGCTGAGCAATATCCCCAACCGTTTCAAGGACCTTGAAGAGTGTTATATAAATACCGGCACCGGCAGACTGCGGGTTGAAGTGGAAAGGCACAGGCCCTACAAGGCGGGCAGCATAGCGTTGAAGCTTAAAGGGTACGACGATGCGAATTCAGTGCTGCCTTTCAAGGGAAAATACCTCGAGGTGGACAGGGACAACCTTGCCCGGCTGGAGGAGGGCCAGTTCTATGTTTTCGATATAGTAGGGTGCAAAGTACTGGAAGCCGACGGCTCCATGCTTGGCGAAGTGGTGGATGTGCTCTCGCCCGGGGCCCATGACGTTTATGTCGTGAAGGGAGAAAAGGGGGAAATACTGATACCCGCGGTAAGGGAAATGGTAAAAGAGATAAATACCCGGGAAAAAATTATAAGGGTACAGCTTCCGGAGGGGTTGGTGGAGTGAAGATTGACATACTCACCCTTTTCCCGGAAATGTTCGATGCAGTCTTGAAAAGCAGTATTCTGGGGAAAGCTATAGAAAAGGGCATACTGAGGGTAGGCGTAATAAACATAAGGGACTTTTCCAAGGACAGGCACAAAAGGGTTGACGACTACCCCTACGGCGGCGGTGCCGGTATGGTGATGATGCCGCAGCCCCTGTATGACGCGATAAAGTCCGTAAAGGATAAAAGCCCCGACGCCCGGGTGGTTTTGACCAGTCCCCGGGGAAAGCCCTTTGGGCAGGAAAAGGCCCGCCTGCTTTCCAAGGAAACTCACCTGGTCATTGTATGCGGTCACTACGAGGGCATAGACCAGAGGATAATAGACACCATGGTGGACGAAGAAATCTCCATTGGCGATTATATCCTGACCGGCGGAGAGCTGCCGGCCATGGTAATAGTGGATGCGGTGGCAAGGCTGCTGCCGGGTGCCATTGGCAGCCCCCGCTCGCTGGAGCAGGAATCCTTTACAAACGGGCTATTGGAATATCCCCAGTACACGAGACCGGCGGACTTTCTGGGCATGAAGGTGCCGGAAGTGCTGCTGTCGGGCAACCATAAAAAAATCGAGGAATGGCGAAGAAGAAAAGCCGTGGAGATAACGCGGCGCTTAAGGCCGGACCTTTTGGCCGGCAAAGACATAAAACCCGGGGAAACAGACCCCTAGCCAATTAAAATTTATTGTTATACCGTGGACTATGTGCTATAATAGCACTTGGCATAACGGACGGTCCAATGCTGTCGCGGGCAGTACGAACGTCCAGGAGGGAAGGAGGTACAATATGGACCTTATAAAAATGGTGGAAAGTGGGCAACTGAAAAAAGATATTCCCGAGTTTCAGGTAGGAGACACCGTCAGGGTGCATGTGAAGATAAAGGAAGGAAACAGGGAAAGAATACAGGTGTTTGAAGGTACCGTTATAAAAAGGCAGCACGGCGGTATCAACGAAACCTTTACTGTAAGAAGGATTTCATACGGAGTAGGGGTTGAAAGGACATTCCTTTTGAATTCTCCCAAACTGGATAACATAGAAGTGGTCAGGAGAGGCAGGGTCAGAAGGGCGAGGCTGTACTACCTTAGGGATAGATTGGGTAAGTCTGCCAGGGTTAAAGAAAGAAAATAACAGGCATTATGGGACTGACGGCAGTCCCATAATTTGTTTAAGCTTCATCCCAATAGGAGGGTAGGTCATGACTTCAGGTGCCAAGAGCCAGGCCAGGGAATGGTTGGAATCCATTGTAGTAGCGGTGGTAATAGCCATTGTCATAAAGGCATTCGTGTTTGAAACGGTTTTGGTGGAGGGTTCGTCAATGCTGCCCACTCTTAAGGACAGCGACCGGCTGGCGGTCAACAAAATTGGCTATTTATTAGGCAAACCGGAGCACGGGGACATAGTGGTGTTTGAGTACCCCTCCGACCCATCGCTTATTTTCATTAAAAGGGTAATTGCGGTGGAGGGGGACAGCGTGGAGATAAAGGACCACAGGGTGTACGTGAACGGTAACGAACTGGAGGAGCCCTACGTCAGCGAAAGACCCCTCGGGGACTTTCCGAAAGTGATGGTCCCCCCGAATACCGTGTTTGTGCTGGGTGATAATAGAAATGACAGCAGGGACAGCCGGTATGCCGACGTTGGGTTTATACCGCTTAAGAATATCCGCGGAGAGGCCGTTTTAAGGTTATGGCCTATACCCCCAACAATAATCGACTGAAGGTGTAAAAGAAATGAATATTCAGTGGTTTCCCGGCCATATGATGAGGACAATTAAAGAGATAAAGGAAAACCTGGCGCTGGCGGACCTTGTTATTGAACTTTTGGATGCCAGGATACCGTACAGCAGCGGCAACCCGGAGCTGGCAAGGATACTCCCGGACAAAAAAAGGATAACCGTCCTAAACAAGTCGGAACTTGCCCATCCCGGGGTAACAGCGCGTTGGATAGAGTATTTCAAGAGAAAGTCCGTACCGGCCCTGGCCGTAGATTCATTAAGCGGCAGCGGGGTTCGGGAACTGATGCTTGAGATAACCGAACGGGGAGAAATGGTCCGGGAAAAGTGGCGAAAAAGGGGTAGAAAGAACAAACGTATAAGGGTAATGATAGCCGGTATCCCGAACGTGGGCAAGTCGTCGCTGATAAACCGGATTGCCGGGAGGGCTTCGGCAAGGACCGGCGATAAGCCGGGGGTTACCAGGGGCAGGCAGTGGATTAAAGTGACCGAAGGAATTGACCTCTTGGATACACCGGGGGTGCTGTGGCCAAAATTCGACGAAGATAGGGTAGGATTTAACCTTGCCATTACCGGGGCTATTAAGGAAGAGATTGTGGACAGGGAGGAACTGGCGCTAAAACTTATTGAAAAGCTTTTACAATTGGACCGGGAGGCTTTTAAGCGCGGATATGGTATTGAACAATTGGAGGAAACCCCTTACCGGGTCCTGGAACAGGTAGGGATTACCCGGGGCTGCATGGTAAAGGGAGGGAGAATTGATACCCTGAGAACATCGATAATACTGCTGGAGGATTATAGAAGCGGCAGGCTGGGGAGAATAACGCTCGAACTGCCGGAGGACGCCCCGTAATCAAGGGGCTTTTGTTAAAGAGGGCGGTATTTGGGGGGGGTGAAGGCGGGTGCTAAACGGAAAAGTAGAAGATATAAAGCATTACATAGAACGGCTAAACACCAAGGACCAATACCGGCTTATACCCGAACTTCTATCGGACGACAGGGCGGGAGTAAGAAGGATTGGAAAAACCCTGCAGGGAAGGTTAAAGAAAGAGGCGGCGGAACTCGAAAGAATCAATAGGATGAGAGATATTGAAAAGGACCTTAAGAAGAAGGGCTACAGGTTGGTCGCCGGCATTGACGAAGCGGGGCGCGGGCCGTTGGCGGGACCGGTGGTTGCGGCGGCGGTTATACTGCCGGAGGATTTTTTCCTGGCCGGTGTTGACGATTCCAAAAAGCTGTCCCCCCAAAGGAGGGAAGCCCTGTACCAAAGCATAATCGAGAAGGCCGCTGCTTACGGGGTAGGTATGGCGGACAGCAGCGAAATTGACAGGATAAACATATTACAGGCCACCTACAGGGCGGTGGACATCGCCTTGGATGATTTAAGTCAAAAACCCGACTGCCTGCTGCTGGATGCCATAACGCTTCCCGGCTGCTCCCTTTACCAGCAAAGCGTTGTAAAGGGGGACCAAAAATGCTTGTCGATTGCAGCCGCCAGCATCATAGCAAAGGTGACAAGGGACCGGTTTATGGAAGGGCTGCACCGGCGCTACCCAATGTATAATTTTTTGCACAACAAGGGTTACGGCACCAGGGAACACGTGGAGGCGATATTAAAGTACGGCCCGTGTCCTTATCACAGGCGCACCTTTATACAGAACATCCGGAGGCGGTAACCATGAACCTAAACCCAATAATGCCGGACCTTATGACGGAAAGAATAAAGGATGCCATGCCGCTGAAGGTGGGGGATCTGCTGGCTGCACGGGTACTGCAGGCGGAAGGCCGGCTTTATTACCTGCTGCTTGCGGACGGGACGGTCTTAAGGGCAAGGCTTAATGCGGAGCTTGAACTGCGGCAGAGAGAAGAAATGGTTTTCCAGGTAAAAAGCGTAACGGAAGGAAGGATTGAACTGTCGGCAGTGACCGGCGAAAGAAGGGTACCGGATGCCTCGGAAAGCATGGAGGCGGGGGACCAAAGCCGGGCGGACCGGGAGGATGCGGGTATTATATGTAAGCTTCTTGAAAGAGGGCTGCCGGTTACCCCGGATAATATTAAGGAAATAAAAAGTACGGTTTCGCTGCTAACCCTTATTTTAAAAAACAGTGAACTGGCGGCGAAAGGCCAACCTGTATCACAGCCGGAAGACTTAATCCACCGGCCGATTGACCGGCTTGTAAAATGGCTGGTCGGGCCAAAGCAGCAGGATTCCGTTGAAGGATTGGATGGACAGCATCAGGAACTTATGCTTATTTTGGAGGAACTGGCCGGCGTAGAGGTGGAAGACATAATAACGCTTAAAAAGTTTGGGCTGGAAATCACCCCTGGCAGCCTTGTGCTGGCAAAAAATTTAAGGGAAAATAAAGGATTTCCAGGCATATTGTTGAAAAGCATTTATGAAGAACCCGGGAGCAGAGATATAACTCAAAGGCCGGATGGACAGCCAAAGGCTGAAGAGGAAACGGCGTTTTGGGATGCCGCAAAGGGCCGAAGGGAGGACCGGAAAGGGTTCGAAGCCCAAGACCGGGCCGGTTTACGGGCGGAGCCCGTCGATTTAAAAAGCCTGCTTAAAGGGGTAATTGAAAGCAACAGGGCCGCACCGCGGCAGAGGGCGGCGGCGGAGCTGTTGATGGAAAGGGCCCATTTCTTGGAAGAAGTGCTTTCCGGTCGAAACCTTTTTGTATTTCCTTTTTTATTTGACGGGCGAATTTCCGAGTGCTGGGTAAGGGTAAACCAAGGGAACGGCGAATCCAAGCAGCGGAGAGACGAACTGGAACTGGTGGTGGAAGCCGAACCGTCGTACCTTGGAAGCATAAGGGTCCAAATTAAGCTTAAAGACAAAAGGCTAGACCTTAACTTTTTTGTGTTGAAAGAACAGGCCAAAAGCCTGATAGAAAGGGAAAAGGAAAGCTTAAGGCGTGGTATAGAAAGAAACGGTTTTTCGGTAAACCGTATAACCTGCCGCAGGATGGAAGGAACTAAACCGGAAACGACAAGAAGGTTCTTGGATTTGAGGGTGTAAACATGGATAAAAAGCGCGTTGCCGCTTCAATAGAATACGGCGAGGGGGACAGCGCACCCAGGCTCACCGCGTACGGCCGGGGCATTGTAGCTGAAAAAATACTGGAGATTGCGGCGAAATCGGGCGTGCCGCTGTACAGGGAAGAAAACCTGGCCGCGATGCTTGGCAGGGTTGAAATAGGAAGGGAGATTCCGCCGGAGCTTTACGGTATTGTTGCCGAGGTTTTATCGTTCATTTACATGCTCAACAAAAAAGAAGGGGATGAAAGGGATGACTTCCGGCCTCCGAACGGGTAAAATGGGGGAGGACGCCGCAAAAAGCTACCTGGAAAAGCAGGGGTACAGGATAATCCAGGCCAACTACCGGGACAAACAGGGTGAAGCGGATATTATAGCCTATGACGGTGAGGTACTTGTGTTCGTGGAGGTAAAGACCAGGAAGAGCACGAGATGCGGCACTCCCGGCGAGGCGGTAAACCGGGCGAAGCAAAGAAGGCTTACCAGGATTGCGCTGTCCTATACTGCGCGGCATAAAGTACAGTGCCGGCAGGTCAGGTTTGACGTGGTGGAAGTGATAATAAAGGACAGCGAAGTAAAACAGCTAAGGCTGATAAAGGATGCCTTCGATGCTTGGCCGGGGTATTAAGGGACCAAGGCAAAAGGGCTGTCCTGCAGGATTATTTTAAAGCACGGCAAGCAGGGGTGGTAAGATGCTGTCAAAGGTGTATAGCTGCTGTTTTTTTGGGATGGATGGATACTGTGTGGAAATAGAAACCTTCATCTCCAACGGCCTTCCGTCCTGCCAAATAGTGGGCCTTCCCGATGCCGCGGTAAACGAATCAAAGGAAAGGGTGCGGTCCGCCATAAAGAATTCGGGCATGGAGTTTCCCTTAAAAAGGATAACAGTAAACATGGCGCCCGCCGACATAAGAAAGGAAGGGGCTTTCTATGACCTCCCCATTGCCGTTGGCATACTTTTGTCCTCGGGACAGGTAACACCGGTATTCCCGCTGGAGGACACCGCCATTATCGGCGAACTGTCCCTCGGAGGGGAGGTAAAAAAGGTGAAGGGCGTTTTAACCATGGCAATAGCCCTTAAAGAGTTGGGGTTTTCAAGAATAATACTTCCCCGGGACAACGCCGAAGAAGCCTCTATAGTTGAGGGTATGGAGATAATCGGAATAAAATCGCTGGATGAAGCAGTCGAGTATCTAAAGGCCCCGGAAAAATACAGGCGGCCCGAGAGAAACGAACACCCGCCGGAGGCGCCCGGAGCCGAATTGGACCTAAGCGACATCAGGGGACAGGAAAACGCAAAGCGGGCGCTGGAAATAGCCGCCGCCGGAATGCATAACATAATACTAATAGGTCCCCCTGGTTCGGGAAAAACGATGCTCGCCAGGAGGCTTCCTACAATTTTGCCCGACCTAAAAGAGGAGCAGGCCCTGGAGGTTACCAAGATCTACAGTATTGCAGGCAAGCTGGAAGGAAAGTCCATCATAAGGGTACCTCCCTTCAGGGCACCCCATCATACCATCTCGGCGGCGTCGCTGGTAGGCGGGGGCACCATACCCAGGCCGGGAGAAATAAGCCTTGCCCACCAGGGTGTTTTATTTTTGGATGAATTGCCGGAGTTCTCAAGGAGGGTACTGGAGGCCTTAAGACAGCCGGTGGAGAACGAAGTCATTACCGTTTCAAGGGTGAATGCAACCTTCTCCTTTCCGGCAAAGTTCTTGCTGGCGGCCAGTGCAAACCCGTGCCCCTGTGGTTATTACGGGGACCATACGCGGGAATGCCGGTGCTCGCCAAGGGATATTCAGAAGTATTTCGGCAGGATATCCGGGCCGTTGATGGATAGAATTGACCTGCAGGTTGAAATATCTAGGGTTCCGGTGCAGGACCTTGACCGGAGAAAAGGCGGGGTCACTTCCGCCGAGGTAAAAGAAAGAGTAATCAAGGCCCGTGAAATACAATATAATAGGTTGAAAGGCAAAGGATTGATGTACAACTCGCAGCTCTCAATAAAGGATATAGAGCAGAAATGCAATGTAAGCGCAAAGGCCATGGACTTTTTAAACAGCACTTACAGGCGGCTGGGTTTAAGCGCCAGGGGATATGTCAAGGTGCTAAAGATTGCAAGAACCATAGCCGACCTCGAGGAAAGGGGCGGTGTAGAAATGGAGGATGTAGCCGAAGCACTTCAATATAGGATTACAAGTTGAATTGAAGGAGTGAGACGTAATGGAACAGGATAAGTACTTGATCTGGCTGTCCGGTATAAGGAATATTGGCGGCATAAGGGTAAAAAGGCTCATTGAACATTTCGGCTCTGCGAAATCGGTTTGGGAAGCCGGCCGTGAAGACCTTGAAAAAGTAAAGGGTATAGACCGTGGGGTCATAAGGCAGATATTTGCACACAAAAGCGAGGCAAGGCTGGAACACTGCCTGTACAGTCTGGAAAGGCACAATATTTCAACCATTCCGATAACTTCGGCATACTACCCCGCACTGCTTAAGGAGATATACAATCCACCGTACCTTTTGTATGTAAAAGGAGACATGAAGGCGCTGGAGGGAAACTGTATAGCCATTGTCGGTTCTAGAAACGCCAGTTACTACGGAAAAAAGGTGGCTTTTAAACTGGCGGAACAGCTGGCAAGGGCGGGGTTTAATATAGTAAGCGGGTTCGCCAGGGGTATCGACAGCTATGCCCACAAGGGCGCCCTGGCGGTAGGGGGCAAGACCATAGCAGTTATGGGTAACGGCCTGGACGTTGTATACCCCAGGGAAAATTATCAACTTATGAAGGAAATATCCGGCAGCGGGCTGCTGCTCAGCGAGTACCCGCCGGGGACCAGCCCCTTAAGGGGAAATTTCCCTGCCAGGAACAGGCTGATAAGCGGACTGTCGCTGGGGGTGGTGGTTGTAGAGGCTTCCGAAAGGAGCGGCGCATTGATTACCGCGGACTTTGCCCTTGAGCAGAACCGGGAAGTATTCGCGGTACCGGGCAATATAAACAGTGCCACCAGTGCCGGTACCAACAACCTGATAAAACAGGGCGCAAAAATTGTTAACCGGGTGGAGGATATCCTGGAAGAGTTTCCCTTTGCGATGCTGCAAAGCCGAGAAAAAAAAGGCGGCGATAACGGGTTAATTGGAGTCGGGACGGGAAAAACTGAAGACAAGGTTCTAAGGCTGATTGGACAGCAGCCGGTACATATAGATGACCTGCTTTCCGAGAGCGGACTTAGAATAAACCAGCTGAACGCGCTGCTTACCCATTACGAGGTGGAAGGACTGATTCAAAGGCTGCCCGGCAACTATTTCGTAGCCAGATAACGACGGAGGTGAATGGTATGACAAAGTGCCTGGTTATTGTGGAATCGCCCGCCAAGGCAAAAACGATAAAAAAATTTCTCGGCAGGGGCTACAAGGTGGAAGCATCCATGGGCCATGTGCGGGACCTGCCCAAGAGCCAGATGGGGGTTGACAAGGAAAGGGGTTTTGAGCCCAAGTATATTACAATAAGAGGAAAGGGACCGGTTCTGGACAAGATAAAAAAGGAGGCCAAGGAGGCGGACAAAATTCTCCTTGCCACCGACCCGGACAGGGAAGGGGAGGCAATTTCCTGGCACCTTGCCCATATACTGGACCTGGATGCCTTTTCCCCATGCAGGATAGAATTCAACGAAGTCACAAAGGATGCGGTGAAAAGGGCGCTGAAAAATCCAAGGCCCATCGACGGCAGGCTGGTGGATGCCCAGCAGGCACGAAGGATTGTAGACCGCCTGGTGGGTTACGAGATAAGCCCGCTACTGTGGAAAAAGGTTAAAAAGGGCTTAAGCGCCGGTAGGGTTCAGTCGGTAGCCTTAAGGCTTATTTGCGACCGCGAGGAGCAAATAGAGAGGTTTGTTCCGCAGGAATACTGGCGGCTGTTCGCGACGCTGTATAAAAAGGACCGCAAAGAAAGCTTCAAGGCGGAACTTTATTCCCACGGCGGAAAGAAGATATCCATCGGCAACAAGGAAGAGATGGACAGCGTACTTAAAGATATAAAGGGAGGAAAATTCGAAGTCACCGAGATAAAAAAGGGCAAGAAGGCAAGAAGCCCGTATCCTCCCTATATTACCAGCAGCCTGCAGCAGGATGCGCACAATAAACTGGGGTTTACTGTAAAAAGGACCATGACCGCCGCACAGCAGCTGTACGAAGGAGTTGATATTAAGGGCGCCGGCACCGAAGGGCTTATAACATACATGAGGACCGACTCGGTGCGCATATCGGATACGGCCCTGGCCCAGGTTAGGGACTATATCAAAAAAGAATGGGGAGAGGGCTACCTGCCCGAAAAGCCCCGTTATTATAAGAGTAGGAAGGACGCCCAGGGAGCCCACGAAGCCATAAGACCGACGTCGGTCAGCAGGACCCCCGACAGCATCAAGGACTCCCTTACCCCGGACCAGTATAAGATATACAGCCTTATCTGGAAACGTTTTGTTGCGTCCCAGATGGCGGACGCCCTGTACGACACGGTGAATGTAAGCGTTGAGTGCGGGCAGTACCTGTTTAAGGCTGCCGGCATGGCTCTCACCTTTAAGGGGTTTTTGCAGTTAATGGACGATGACGCCGAAAACAAGCAGGAGGAGATACCGCCGCTGGAAAAGGGAGATTTGCTGAAGGTTAAGAAGCTGGAGGACAAACAGTATTTCACGCAGCCCCCGGCAAGATACACCGAGGCGTCGCTTATTAAGGCCCTTGAGGATGACGGAATCGGAAGGCCCAGCACCTACGCTCCCGTAATATCCACCATTTTACAGAGGGGTTACGTGGAAAAGGACAAAAAGTCCCTTGTGCCCACCTACCTTGGCAAGGTGGTGAACGAGGTTATGGAGGAATACTTTGCCGATATTGTGGATGTGGATTTTACGGCGGACATGGAGGAAAAGCTGGATGAAATAGAGGAAAACGGGATTGAATGGAGAAAGGTCGTGGAGGACTTTTACCGTCCCCTCGAAGAAATGGTGGCCAGGGCGGAGAAAAAGATGGAGAAGATAGTCATCAGGGAAAAGGAAACCGAAGAAGTATGCGACCGCTGCGGCAGGAATATGGTGATAAAGCACGGGAAATACGGCAAGTTCCTTGCCTGTCCGGGTTTCCCGGAATGCAGGAACACAAAGCCGCTTTTGGAAAAGGCGGGGGTCCCATGCCCCGAGTGCGGGGGCGATATTGTTATCAAAAGGACCAAAAAGGGAAGGACCTTTTACGGATGCGCCAATTATCCCGACTGTGACTTTATGACCTGGAACAGGCCATTGGCAGAAAAATGCAAGGAATGCGGCCAAAACCTGTGGGAGCTCAAGGGCAGGAAAGGGAACGGGCCGGTATGCCTTAACGAAGGTTGCAAAAACTACAGCGGATGAGGCATGACGTTTTAACTCCGGATGGCGGTATTTGAGCCGGTAACTTTATATTAAGACGGGTGAAACAGCATGAAAACGGTAACTGTAATAGGGGCGGGGTTGGCCGGAAGTGAAGCGGCTTGGCAGCTGGCGAAAAGGGGTATTAAAGTCAGGCTTTATGAAATGAGGCCTGAAAAAATGACGCCGGCGCACCATACGGGACTGTTCGCAGAGCTTGTTTGCAGCAATTCCCTAAGGTCAAACCTTCTGGAGAATGCGGCGGGCCTTCTTAAGGAGGAAATGAGAAGGCTGGATTCCCTCATAATAAAGTGCGCCGATAACAACACTGTACCAGCCGGCTCGGCGCTGGCGGTGGACAGGGAGGGCTTTGCCCGGCAGGTAACCCGGATGATTGAAGAAAACCACAATATCGAAGTGATAAGGCAGGAGGTTACAGAGTTCCCCGAAGGGCCGGCGATAATCGCCACCGGTCCGCTGACTTCCGACGGGCTTGCCAAGGCTTTGGCTAAAGTATTGGACTGTGAATACCTGTATTTCTATGACGCAGCGTCCCCGATAGTAACGGCGGAATCGCTTGACATGAATTTGATATTCCGGGCTTCCAGGTATGGAAAGGCCGGGGACCACTACCTAAACTGCCCCTTCACAAAGGAAGAATACGAAGAGTTTTGGTCGGAACTGGTGGAAGCCGAAACCTATCCGCTTAAACAGTTTGAAGACTTAAAGGTGTTCGAAGGGTGTATGCCGGTGGAAGTGATGGCAAAAAGGGGAAAGGAAACACTGCTGTACGGGCCATTGAGACCGGTGGGTTTAACCGACCCCCGTACCGGGCGCACGCCCTGCGCCGTGGTACAGCTGAGACAGGACAATGCCCGAGGCACCTTATACAACCTGGTGGGATTCCAAACCAACCTGCGGTGGTCTGAACAAAACCGGGTGTTTAGGATGATTCCGGGATTAAAAAATGCGGAGTTCGTAAGGTACGGCGTTATGCACAGGAATACCTATATCAATTCCCCCCGGCTGCTGCTTGACACGCTGCAGCTTAAAACCGACCCAAGCATAATGTTTGCGGGGCAGATAACGGGTGTGGAAGGGTATATAGAATCAACAGCCTCGGGGCTTGTCGCCGGTATCGGCATGGCAAGGATGATGGAGGGAAAGCCCCTGCCGGCGCTGCCGAGGGAAAGCATTATAGGTTCGCTTATTAAGTATATTACCAGCAGTACCGCCGGTGACGGTTTTCAGCCCATGAACGCCAATTTTGGTCTGCTGCCGCCGCTGGAGGAAAGGGTTAGAGACAAAAAAAGGCGCAACAGGATGCTTGCCGAAAGGTCGCTGGAATACCTGGACCGGGTAGCCCGGGACCTGGACTAGATACCGGTGAATATACGCAATTCATTTTAAAGGTGGTGTTATTGTGATAAAAGGGACTACCATTGTGGCTGTAAGGAAAGGAAGCAAAGGAGCCATTGCGGGAGACGGCCAGATTACGCTGGGTGAACATACCATAATGAAACACCGCGCAAAAAAGGTAAGGAAGATATACAACGACAGGGTCCTGGTAGGGTTCGCCGGTTCGGTGGCGGATGCCCTGACCCTTACGGAGAAGTTCGAAGGCAAGCTGGAACAGTACGGGGGAAGCCTTAAGAGAGCCGCGGTGGAGCTTGCCAAGGACTGGAGGACCGACAAGGTACTGAGAAGGCTGGAGGCAATGCTGATAGCCCTTGACAGGGAATCGCTGCTGGTTATTTCCGGGAACGGGGAAGTAATAGAACCGGATGACAACGTTATTGCCGTAGGCTCAGGCGGGCCTTACGCGCTGGCGGCGGCGAGGGCCCTATACGAAAACACCGAATTGGACGCGGCCGGAATTGCTGAAAAGGCCCTTAGGATAGCGTCCGGTATTTGTGTATATACCAACGAAGACATAACCGTACTGGAGCTTTGATGTTAAAGGAGAGAAGAAAAGTTGAGAGAACTAACTCCCTCTGAGATAGTAGAGCAGTTGGACAAGTACATAGTAGGCCAGGACAGCGCGAAAAGGTCGGTGGCGGTAGCCCTTAGAAACAGGTACCGTAGAAGGAGGCTGCCGGAGGAGCTCCAGGAGGAGATAAAACCAAGGAACATATTAATGGTAGGTCCCACCGGCGTAGGCAAGACCGAAATTGCCCGAAGGCTTGCAAAGCTTGTTGATGCACCCTTCGTCAAAGTGGAAGCCACCAAGTTTACAGAGGTCGGTTACGTCGGCCGGGATGTGGATTCCATGGTAAGGGACCTGGTGGAAACCTCCATAAGGATGGTAAAAAACAGGATGGTGGAGCAGGTCCGAAGTAAGGCCGAAGCGGCGGCGGAAGAAAGGATAGTTGAACTGTTGGTCCCCTCGCCGAAAAAGGAAGCGTCCTATAAAAACCCGCTGGAGGTTTTGTTCGGTCAGCCGCCGGAACAGCAGGGCACCGGTGACGGGGAAAGAATGAAGGCGATTAATGAAGAGAGAAACATAGTAAGGTCAAAGCTGAGAATTGACGAACTTGAGAATGAAATGGTTGAGGTTGAGATAGAAGACAGGGGCGGG
>DASRVG010000168.1:0-5453 GCA_035655175.1 Clostridia bacterium
ACAGAGCTAAGGCGAGGCGAATGGATAGCACTTGCCGCCATGCTGAAAGGATAAGGGCCATGAACAGGTTTTACGTGGACAAAAGTCAAATTAAAGGGAAATGGGTCACCATCACCGGTGAAGACGTAAAACACATTACCAGGGTATTGAGACTTGCGGCCGGTGACAGGGTGACCATATGCGACGGGGATAATACCGATTATGAAGGGACCATAGAAAGGGTCGAAAAGGGAGAGCTAAGGGTGAGGCTTGGCCCGGCGGTTGAAACCGGTACCGAGGCGGATGTGGAAATGGTGCTGTACCAGGCGGTCGCCAAGGGAACCAAGATGGAGTTTATAATACAAAAAGGGACCGAACTGGGAGTTTCCGCCTTTGTGCCGGTTATTACTTCCCGGACGGTGGTGAGGATTGAAGACCGGCGGGAGGCCGAAAAAAAGCAGCAGCGGTGGCAGAGGATTGCGATGGAATCCGCCAAGCAGTGCCGCCGAGGTAGGATACCAATTGTAAAGACGGTGTTGGACTTTGACCGAGCCCTTGAGGAAATGGAGGGCTTTAGCCTGGCGCTGATGCCCCATGCGGCGGAGGGTGGCCTCCCGATAGGCCGTATGCCCGGCAAGGCCGGGGACTACGACAGCATAGCTATTATGATAGGCCCGGAGGGCGGGTTCGATGACGGTGAAGTAAAAAAGGCTGTGCAAAGGGGCATTACAGTTGTAAATATGGGGCCAAGGATTTTAAGGACAGAAACCGCCGGTATTGCGGCCGCAGCTATCCTTATGTACAGGTTCGGGGATTTGGGAGGCTTATGATGAAAACGGTGGCATTTCATACGCTGGGGTGCAAGGTGAACCAGTACGAAACCGAGGCGCTGGAGGAGCTTTTTGTACAAAAAGGATACCGGGTTGTAGACTTTGCAAGCCCGGCGGATGTATATGTGATAAATACCTGTACAGTGACCCATCATGGGGACAGCAAATCAAGGCAGGCCATAAGAAGGGCGAAAAAAACAAACCCCGGTGCCGTTGTGGCGGTAATAGGTTGTTATGTACAGGTATCGCCCGACGAAGTCCTGGCAGTGGACGGCGTGGACGTGGCGGTGGGCACGGCGGACAAGTCAAGGCTGCCTGAACTGGTGGAAAAGGCAGTGGAAAGCGGACGGCCGCTTAAAGCGGTGCGGGATTTGGGCGGGGAGGAAGGCTTTGAAGAACTGGCCCTAAGGCAAAGGCACAAGGGAAGGACCAGGGCCTTTGTGAAGGTGCAGGAAGGCTGCCGCCAGTTTTGTACCTACTGCATAATACCCTATGCCCGCGGGCCGTTAAGGAGCAGGCCGGCGGAGGCGGTTATAAGGCAGGTTGAAAGGCTGCTGGAACTGGGGTACCGGGAAGTGGTGCTTACCGGGATCCATGTCACCTCCTATGGATCGGACCCGGGCGCGGATACCGACCTCCTTGGGCTGATAAAACGGGTACACTCGCTGCCGGGACTTGACAGAATCCGTTTAAGCTCGCTGGAGCCCACATTTATGACCAAGGAAACAGTTGCGGAAATCGCACAGCTTGAAAAGGTGTGCAGGCATTTCCACCTGTCCCTTCAAAGCGGGTGCGACGAGACCCTCAAGAGGATGGGCCGGAGATACACCACCGGTGAATACCGTGAAATAGTGGAAAGGCTTAAAGAGACACTGCCCGGCGTGGCGATAACCACCGACGTGATGGTGGGTTTCCCGGGGGAGACCCGGGAGGAGTTTGAAAAAACCTACCGGTTCTTGCAAGGGCTCGGCCTTTACAACATGCACGTTTTTAAATACTCACCGCGCAAGGGTACACCGGCGACAAGCTTTGCCGGGCAGGTGAGCGCAAAGGAAAAGGATGAAAGAAGCAGAGCTTTAATTGACCTTGCGGCAAGGTGTAGAAAAGATTTCCATGATAAATTTGTCGGGAAGAGCCTTGACGTGCTATACGAGCAGTGGAGCAGCTTGGAGGGTCATTACGAGGGGCTGACCGACAACTACATAAAGGTTCTGTCTCCTACCCGGGACGACCTTAACAATAAACTGATAAAAACAACGCTAGTGGAAAGCTTGGAGGATTACATGAAGGGCAGGGTGTGAAATTTTGGCCCGCTGGGCAGGAATCAGCAGCCTTCCGTTGAATAATACTATACAGCATTCCTATGCAAGGAGGTGAACGTTTTGTCGGATTGTATATTTTGCAAAATAGCCTCCGGTGACATACCCGGGGATGTAGTATACCAGGATGACAGGATTATAGCTGTAAATGACATAGACCCCAAGGCTCCGGTGCATATACTGATAATGCCGAAGGCACATATTCCTTCGCTGAACGAAATTGACGACAGCAATAAGGATATACTGGCCCACATATTGACGGTTGCGGCAGACCTTGCCAAGACCAAAGGGATGGCGGAAAAGGGTTACAGGATTGTGAACAACTGCGGTGTCCAAGGAGGACAGTCGGTAGAGCATATTCACTTCCACCTTTTGGGCGGACGAAGCTTGACCTGGCCTCCCGGCTAAAATATTGACTTGCATAAAAAGAATGATGTATAATAGTCTATGTTGCTTGTACCATAAGTAAATCGCAGTACCGACCTATCCAAAAGCATGTTGAATTGTAGGCAGCGGAGGGAGGGATATATGGATGTCAGAGGTTAAGGTAAGAGAGAATGAATCCCTTGAAAGCGCGCTGAAACGTTTCAAGAGGGAATGCGCCAAATCCGGCGTGCTTGCTGAAGTCAGGAAAAGGGAGCATTACGAAAAACCGAGCGTGAGAAGAAAGAAAAAATCCGAAGCAGCCAGGAGAAGGAAATCAAGGAGCCGATATTAGGAAGGAAGGGGAGAAAAATGACCCTTAAGGAAAGGCTTTTATCGGATATGAGGACCGCCATGAAACAGAAGGATACGGTGAGAAAGACCGTGTTAAGCATGGCAAGGGCCGCCATACTGCAGCTTGAGAAGGATAAAAGGACCGAGCTGGACGACCAGGGCGTGATGGAAGTAATCGTCAAGGAGATAAAGTCCAGGAAGGAAGCCTTGGAGATGTTCAAGCAGGGCGGCAGGCAGGACCTCGTCGAAAAGAATGAGAAGGAAATAGAAATACTCGGCGAATATCTCCCTCCACAGCTATCGGAATCCGAAATAAGAAAGATAATAAAGGAAGCAATAGAAAAAGTAAGTGCTGCGGGTATGAAGGATATGGGAAAGGTAATGGGAGCCGTAATGCCACAGGTTAGGGGCAGGGCGGAAGGAGGTACCGTAAACAAGCTGGTAAAGGAAATGCTTCAATAGCATTTAAGACCCGGAAGTGAATTCCGGGTCTTTTTGATTGCAGCCCGGCGCAGTCACTGCCATTCCCTTGGGGCTTTTTTATGCCCTCCGTGATTATGTAAAATATTGCAGCTAAATGTCGAACAATGTCTATGATATAATTGAAACAGGGACAGCTCTAGGGGTAAAGGGGGCGGGGCCGTGAGGAAGAACCTGGCCGTGGTGCTTGTAATCACATTTCTTTTTTCGGTTATTACTTTAATTCCCAAGGGTTATTCGCAGTGGAACATAAAGCTTGACTACCTGGTGGATGAAAGCGGCGGCAGCATAGAGATAAACCTCACCGCACCGGTTTACGTAACACTGGTACCGCTGGAGGTCTTTGATGCTGAAGACCGGCCGGTGTTCAAGCGGGAGATAGGCGACTATTTTACAAAACGGGCCGAAAACACCCGGTTCAACAGGTTTATACTTAACCTGCCGCTTCCCGAAAAAATGCCGGTAAGGGTGGTGCTTTTTCCGGGCACTGCCATGGAAAGGTCCTTTATTCTTACAAGCCCCGATGTGAGAATAGATTTGGAAGAAGGCAAGGCAAAGGCTTACCTCCAGAAGGACAGCAGCATAAACCTGTCGGTGATAAACGGCAAGTCCCTTGCCGAGTTTTCCATTGTTGCCGCCCAGGAGGGCTGGCACAGTATCGACCTGGACAGCCTGCCCGAAGATTTAATTAAACCGGGAACCGCCATGTATTTTACCATCACCTTCCCCGGTGGGCTGAGCACAACGGTAACGAGGTATGTGCCCCGGGTGTTTGTGGATGCCGGTAAGGGGTATACAAATATTAAAGGAATGGGCATAAGCGGCAGCGCCCCCGGAATAGGTATATACGACAGCGGAGGGAAATTGAAGTCCAGGACCGGCCGGCCCGTCCGGTTCAAAGAGGGAGAGTTTTTATTCCAGGAGAACTTTGACGGCGGCGGCAAGGAAATAAGGGACGGCGACAGGATTTTGTACAAGGAAGAAGGCTATATTTTTCGGTTTGACATTCCCTACTTTTTTGCCACCTATAATAAGAAGGACAATTCCATATCGGGTACCGTGTCAAGGAAGGGAAGGGTGGCGTTCCGGGTAGGCTCGAATTTACTTGAAGCTGTGCCGGATGAAAAGGGAAAGTTTTGCATACCGCTCCCGGAACCGGTAGACATTGTCCGGCTTGCCGGCGTAAGGGGTGGATACATTTCCCCCGCCGGTAACGAGTACTGGAAAATATTTGACTGGGGAGACCTTATCAAGGCAACTCCGCTTTACAAAAGCTCTCAGTTCGATATTAGAATCATGTCTTATAACATACATCACGGCATTTCCCGGGACGGAAAATTGGATATAAATAATATAGAGGAGGTTATTCGCGAAAGCGGGGCCCAAATTGTAGGGCTGCAGGAGGTGGACAACCGCTTCATAAGGACTTTTTTCCGGGACCAGGCGAGGGAGCTTGCCGAAAAACTGGATATGCATTATTATTTCGGCGAAAATTTTACGCTGTTTGGAGCGAGCTACGGCAATGCGGTGCTGAGCAAATTTCCCATAGTAAGCGCCAGCAACCTGCAGCTTGACAGTAAAGGGGAGCAGAGGGGGGTTGTGTCCGCCAGGATTGATATACACGGGAAAGAGGTGAACTTCCTGGTGACCCACCTGTCACTTAACCGGTCCATAAGGGACACGCAACTGCAGCAGATAAGAAAGTACATTGGGCTGCTGGAAGACGAGGTGATACTGGTGGGAGATTTTAATTCCGCCCCCGAGGCGGGGGAGATAATGTACATTGAAAGGGAACTTAAGGAGGCGGCCAAGGAACTGGGCAGAGAGGACCTGTACACCTTTGTCGGAAGGGACGGGACAAGGGAGCGTATAGACTTTATATTCCTTTCGCCTGAAATTACCGTATCAGATGTGTATACGATAGAAACGGATGCCTCGGACCACCTTCCGCTGGTGGCGGATATAGGGATTAAGGATATTTAGAGGAATGTCCCCGACCGGGAAAAGGGGACACGCCGCATGAGATTCTAATTACCAACTACGAACCGTAAGCTCCTGTATTTGTTGTAATGGTGGGTGTAATAAAATATAATAAATATATGGAGGGGGGAATGATTATGAGACCGGG
>DASRVG010000169.1:0-6346 GCA_035655175.1 Clostridia bacterium
GGGTACAATGACAATGACCTTGTGTGGAAGGATATAAACATAGATGTCCGGGAGGGGGAATGCCTGTGCCTTTTGGGACCCAACGGCTGCGGCAAAACAACGCTGCTTAACTGTATAAACGGCACCTATTCCTTAAAGGAGGGTTCCATATTTGTTAATAACAAGAACATAAAAGAGCTGTCCATAATACAGCTGGCAAGAACCATAGGCATAGTTTTTCAGGAACACAGCGCGCCCTTTCCCTATTCCTCGCTGGAGGTGGTGCGGATGGGCAGGACACCCCACCTGGGGCTTTTTGAGACGCCAACTAAGGAGGATACAAAGCTGGCCTTAAGCATTATGGAAGAGCTGGGTATTGCCCACCTGGCGGGCAAAAGCTATACCCATATATCCGGCGGTGAGCGGCAGTTGGTATTAATTGCCCGTACCCTGTGCCAGCAGCCGGAGATAATACTGTTTGACGAGCCCACCTCGCACCTGGACTTTAAGAATCAGGCCATGGTGCTTCGTACCATAAAAAACCTTTCGAAAAAGGGTATGACCATAGTTATGACAAGCCATTTTCCAAACCATGTATGGGATATTGGCACCCGGGTGGCAATGATGGGCTATGGCGAGATGGTTGTTCATGGCCCAGTGGAAGAGGTGATGACAGAGCAAAACCTAAGCAAGACCTATGGAGTGGATACAAAAATATACGGTGCAAAATCGGATGCAGGATATATCCGTTTTTGTGCCCCGAATTTAGGATAAAAATGACTGGAGGGATTATATTGAAAAAGTTAGGTTTAGCGGTATTACTTATTCTATTGATGGTGGCATTGGTAGCATGCAGCAGCGGCGAAGCGCCGCAGGTACCGGAAGAGCCGGCGGGCACAGAGCAAAGGGAAGAATCAGCCGGTGAAAACGCCGCCGGGGAAAAGGACAAGGGAGCCGCGCCTACGTATAAGGAGACAATGGTTCCCTTTGACCAGTTGGTCCCGGCGGAGCGCATAGTTATTCTTCAAAATACAATCAACTACTCCCGGGAAGGTTTTTACAATGCGGACAATAAACCGGCTGCAGAGGATATCAAGTACAAAGGTGGTACCGTTGCCGCCTATCCCATTACCTACGCGCTGGACTTCCTTACAGAGGGCAGTGACGGTGACTTTACAATTACCAATAACAACGGCAGTACCGAGACCATATCCGCTGAGGACTTTGCGGGGCTATATGTGATTATTGACTTTACTTCGAATGCGCCCCCGGTGCTGTACAACCCGGAGAGCGGCACAGAGCTGACCGATTTTCTGTTTGCAACTACGGCGGAGGGAGAAGCCATATATTCCGTTGTCAGCGGTTCCATTCATAATGCAGCGGAGATTATTGCCAATGTTGGATGGGATGCCGGAGCAACGTACAGGTATATGGCCACCGATAAATTCTACATTCCGGTGGGCCCGGATGAAAGAGCAACCGGCGAGATAAGGGGAACCCTGTCCGGTGCCGTAAACGGCTCCTTCCCCGAACTGAAGATAGCCGGCGGCAAAATAAACGATGTGATTTATATAGAGGCTATGGAATAATAAAAAAATGCAACCAAGGAGGAAAGCCCATGATAATGGAAAAAGTATTGGCTGCGGCTGGTCCTTACCTGGAAGGCAGGACGGTATCCGACCTGGTTATTGGCCTTACCCTTATAGGCTGTCAGCTTGATAATGGCAATATTGGCGTATCCTACGTGCTGCGCGAGGAACTTGCCCATGGATGCTCGGCATTCCCCTTTGCTAGTGAAGTGATTGGAAAACCTGCATCGGATATTGCTAAGCTTAGCATTTCTACCGATGACTGCCTGCAGCGGTCGATTGCCGCTTCGGTGCTGGCGGCTGCCGCCTGCTCGCAGCAGCTGCCGGGGGATAACGAGGATAAGCCCCTCGGTATAGAGTTTAGCGCGGAAGATACCGTGTGCATGGTAGGCCTCATAAGTCCCCTGGCGGCTCATATATCGGAAAAAGTCGGGAAATTGATTGTTTTCGACAAGGGAATGGGCTGCTGCCAGAGTGAATTTGAGCTGTATCCCATGGAGAAGCAGCAGGAACTGATACCAACCTGTGATGTGGTTATCCTGACCGGCACCACAACAGTTAACGGCAGTATTGACGGGTTGTTGGAGATGTGCGAAAAAGCAAGGGAAGTAGTAATGGTAGGGCCATCTACCCCCATGTTTCCGAAGGGGTGGAAAGGCAGCCGCCTGACGGTCCTGGCCGGTTCATGCTGGGATAGGTATCACAAGGACGAGCTGTTTAAGTCCATTTCCCTCGCCGGCGGCGTAAGGCAGATTAGCAAGTATATGCAAAAAAAGGCGGTAGCAGTGAAGTGATGAAGAACTGGAAAGCCGGGTAATCCCCGGCTTTGGTCATTTTTTGCCTAGATTAGGCCTAGCTTTTTGCGCTTATTCATTATATGCCTTTCTATATCTATTGCAATCTGCTCCGGGTCATCCCCAAGGGCTACTTTGCCCCCGGTAAGGTGCTCGACGCTCTCGGCAAGAAGTTTTACCAGGTTTGGTGCCCCGGTTATAAAGGGTGTCGGGGACAGGTGTGTGTAAGCACCATAGGCTACGGCGAAGAATCCGTCTATGGTGGCCTTTTGCTCCATCCACTCCGGGGCGGTGACCGCTATCGGAAGGTCCGGAACATCAACCCCAAGGTGGTCGGCCAGGGCGGTTACCAGCATGGATATCCTGCCGGTGTCGGTGCAGGTGCCAAAGCTGAGCACCGGCGGAACATTAAGGCTCTCGCAAACGGACCTTAGGCCCTGTCCGGCCAGGTCCAATGCGTCTGTGCTGCACAGTCCCGCCACCTCCAGCGCGTGGTTGCCGCAGCCGGCGCTGACAATGAGTATGTCCCTCTTTATGAGCTCCTTGGCGACATTAACCGTTACCTGGTCCTGGGGACCGTTCCGCAGCGTGGAGCAGCTGACCAGCGCCACTACTCCCTTAATAATGCCCTTCGAGATAACGTCCACCAGCGGGTCAAGGCTGTTCCCGAGCGCTTTAAGCACCGCTTCGGTGGAGAACCCTGCTATGGCTTTTTGCGTTATTTGCGGCACCAGGGGCTTTACCGCACCCTTTCTTTTTTTGAAGTTTTCAATACCGAGCTCTATAAGCCTGTCCGCGATAAAGTCCGCCTCCGGCGGTTTGTAGTCGTAAGTATGCCTTAGGCCGGGTAGCCTGACTATGTCGTTTACGCTTACCATGGTTACCTGGTACTTGTCGGCGTACAGACCTATGGCCGGAGGCGAGCAGTTCTCCTCCATGGTGAAAACGTCCACCGTTCCTGTTGCAAGGAGCGGCTCGATTGAGAGCCAGTTGCCCATAAGGCCGACGAATATGTCATCCATCCCGTACCGCTGCAGTAGCTCCTGCCCGGTTTCTATGGAGCCTACAATCCTTAGCCCCTTAGCCCCGGCTTCCCTGGCCCTTTCCTGGACCTCCGGGGTTCTTGCCTTAAGCATAGTTGCAACCCCTACCCAGGGCTGGTGGCCGTTGAATACGATATTTATATAGTCCGGGTCCATTATGCCAAGGTCCACTTTGGTTTCGTGGGGCATGGGAGTGCCGAATAGTATATCTTGGACCATCTCAAGGCCGATCTGGGCGGTGTAAATGGTGGCAAGGCCAAGCCTTAAAGCTCTTTTTGCCAGGGATATATAATCGCCGTCAACGTTTGTAAGACAGCTGGCTATGGCATCCTGTATCTCGTAAACTACCCCCGCCGGGTAAATGGCAAGGTCCCTCCATACCTGTTTCCGCTTTTGCGGTGCGAAGGCCTCCACCATATGGCTGGGGCTGTCGTAGTCCTTGTGCAGTTCCTCCTCCAGGAAGTCCCCAAGCTGGATCGCCATCCGGTTTAAGTCCTGGTTTGTGTCAATACCCACTTTTTCGCACATCCATTTCAGCTTGTCGGCATCGGCTATGGAAAAGGGGGTTTTGCCCTCCCCGGTGGACTTCAATGTCCTGAAGGCCTGGTAGGCATGATGGCTGTAAGTACCCGCCCCCATTATGTTGCGCATAAGCAGGTTTCGCATGGCCATGGCATCGCCCTCTATGCCGCAAACTCCCCTTGTAACCCCGGCCTTTTCGTTAATCCTGCAAGGGCCGTGGGTGCAAAGCTGGCAGCTTAAGCCCTGCAGGCAGAACTTGCACCGCAGCTTTTCCTGGGCGGTCCAGCGGTCAAATACATTGGTAAGGCCGTCCTCCCTTATCCTCTTTAACATTTCTTCCACAGAATCGTGATAACTGACCCGGCCTTCGGTCCTTTCAAGCACCATCTCGGTCATCTTTTTCCATTACCTCCTTTTTTGCATATAAAAAACGCGCATACCGGCACTATTAAAGCCATTGCGGGCTTCTTCAGCCAAAACGGTACACGCATAGTATTTCCTGCAAAGAGGTTTTTATTTGTATTTTTTGATGACCATGGCCGTCCTGCCCTTTTTTGTAACCCCGGCGAGCTCCCCGACTTTAAACTTGCCCTTTCCCGTCAGCGAGACAATGTCTCCTTCCTGTAGTGCGGTATCGGTACGGGTTTCCGCCTCCCAGTTGACCTTTACCTTTTCTCCGTTTATCAGCCCAGATGATTTTGCCCGGCTCAGGCCAAACACCGCTGCGACCACCCCGTCAAGCCTCGGGGAGGCTACGGTGATACGCATTTCGCAGTACTTTGGCTCAATGTGGAGGTCCTCGCCGGCAACCCTTTGTACAATAATGCTGCTTCTACCGGCCCTTTCAAGGTTGGCCTCAACAAACCCGGCAATGTCACGGTGCACGGCGGCAAAGCAAATTTTTTCCCTGACTATGAGGTCGCCCACCTTTTCCCTCTTTATCCCCAGGCCCAAGAGGGCTCCCAGGAAGTCCCTGTGGCTTAGGGTCCTGCCCCAGCCCCTATCTGTAATTTTAAGCACAACTATAGGGAATTCCTCGGGCTGCACACTGTCCCATTCGGGGAATAATGCCGCTATTCTTCGCTCGCAGTCTTCAAACCCGCCGTGGAGAATAAGCGAAACAGCGTTGCAGGACCTAACCATCTCGCAGGCTATTTTTGCCTGCAGGGGATGGAGAAAGTTTGTAAAAACCCTCTGATTATTTCTTTCGCACCGGTCCAGGTACTCCATCATCCTGCCTATAAAATACTTGTTTTCATCCCCCGGGTACCGGTTTAACAGGTAGTCCTTAACGCTCAAGCTTTGCCCCTCCTTCTCATACATACATGTTATGCCAGCGAGAAATCCGTGTCAAGAAAGATCAGAAGCAAGGGGACGGTTCTACTGCCACCCTTGGAAGAACAGGGATATTTCCTGGTTTTCATTAATGGCAGTGACCATGTATAATAGAAACTGAAAGATATAAAGGAAAGTACTATCCGCAATATTTTGTAATAACGGGAACTGTCGATTAGCTTTTGCGTCAAAATAATAACAATGGAGGTGAGCCCTATGATAGAATTGGCATTGGGACTGTGTGTACTGGTATTTGTTCTTTTTATTTGTTTAATTGCTGCGCATTTCTTCGGAAAGGTGAGGGTAAAGATGCTCATCGGGCTCACTATGTCTTTTGCAGCAGCGCTGGCGATGGGACTTTTTTGCCATGTACAAAGAATCAATGGAAACCCCGACCAGGGTAAGGAGATGGGGCAGTGGTATTTTCCACTGGCAGTGTTTATATTCTTCATTGTCACAGGAATAATCGCTGCTGTGAGCTTTGTTAAAGACAAATATAAAAGAGAGGCAGGAGACAATTGTGGCAAATAGGGGGAAAACAAAGTTAAATGCGGTATTGGTAATAGTAATGTTAGTAGCAATTGTGGGTTGTGCGGTGCTGCTTGGCGCATGCAACGGTACAGCAAGCCAGGATAATGCCGGTGAAAATCAAATTGAGGAGTCCAGCGGCGGTTCAGAGGATTTGCAGGAAAACATCCCTGCAGATACCGGCGATCCGGAAGATAATATAACAATAAAAATTGAAGGCGGGGATGATTTCCCTGAAGCTCTTAAAGAACGGTTCACCAATTATATAGCCGGGCTTTTTACTGAAAAATACAGCCCCTATTACCAGGTGTTGGGGTTCCAGTTCACAAACGTGGAGCATGTACTTACCGATACCGACATGGAGGTTACCTTTTTCCTGAAAATGATAGTCCAAAACTATTACAGGGACCCGGATACCGTAGAATATATAAAAGAGGCAAAGGAAAACGGTTCAAAGTATTACCAGCAGCTTTACGATGAGTACAACCAGCCCAAGGAATCCAACTATGACTTAAAATTTACTGCAGGGATAAACGGCGATGAACTGGATATGGAC
>DASRVG010000170.1:0-2024 GCA_035655175.1 Clostridia bacterium
CAACCGCCATGGGTGCCGAGAAGGTGCTGCAGGAGACCGGCGTCCTGACGAAGGAACGAAACAACGGTGTAGTGTTGAACTACGGGGTGCCGGCAGGGGTTGCCCAGAGGAGGTGCTGTACCAGGGCGTATCTTCGGGGCGCGTTTCTGGGCGGCGGCTCGGTAAGCAATCCCGAAAAGGCTTATCACCTGGAATTTGTTACACAAAGCTGCCAGCATGCCGAGGACCTGAAAGAACTGATAAACGGTTTCGGGTTAAATTCAAAAATAGTTGAGAGAAAGGGTAGTTTTGTTGTTTACGTGAAGGAAGGCGAGCAGATAGTAGACCTCTTAAATATAATGGGTGCATACAGTGCGCTGCTTAAGTTCGAGAATACAAGAATATACAAAGATATGCGAAACAACGTGAACAGGTTAGTGAATTGTGAAACGGCCAATCTCACCAAAATAATAAACGCCTCGGTGAAGCAGATAGAAAATATAGAGTATATAAGGGACACTGTAGGGCTGGGTAGCCTGCCTCCAAACCTAAGGGAGATTGCGGAGCTTCGCTTGAACTATCCGGATGCAAGCCTCAAGGAACTGGGGCAGATGCTTACCCCCCCACTGGGAAAATCGGGGATTAACCACCGTCTTCGAAGGATTGAAGAACTGGCGGAGAGAATAAGGTTGACAAGGGGTAGGTAATAGGCTGCAGGATACCGGCCGGATTATACAGTCTTTCATAGAAACGGTACAAATTATATGAAATTAACTATTAGCTAGGGGTTGAAAAAATGACAAAACACAGCAGGATTATAGAGTACATCAAGTCATTGGAGGTAGGGGCACGAATTTCGGTCAGGTCCGTCGCTGAAAGTATGGAAGTGAGTGAAGGTACCGCATACAGGGCAATTAAGGCCGCGGAAGCGGATGGATTGGTGTCCTCGATACCCAGGATCGGAACGGTGCGCCTCAATACCGAAGAGGAAAAGGATATCAAAAGCCTTACCTTTGCCGAGGTTTTAAACATGGTGGAAGGCAACCTTCTGGCCGGAAGGGAAGGGCTGCACAAGTACCTGAACAATTTTATAATAGGCGCAATGACTCCCGATGTGGCGGAGCGGTACCTGGAAAACAACAACCTGCTTATCGTGGGAAACAGGGAGGAAATGTTTAACCTCGCATTGGACAAGAACTGTGCGGTGCTTATAACCGGCGGGTTTGATTGCAGCGATGAAATAAAGAGCAAGGCAAACGCCAAAAAACTGCCTGTTATGAACTGCAGCTACGACACCTTTACGGTGGCCACGCTTATAAACAACGCTATAAACAGCAGGATGGTAAAGAAAGATATTGTGCTGGTGGAAGACATACTGGTCAAGGACCCCTACGTGCTGAATGTATCAGACAGCGTGGGCGACTGGCGCAGGCTTGTCAGGGAAACCTCCCATACCCGTTACCCGGTGGTGGATGATGACGGCAGGCTGGTTGGCATTGTTACGGCGAAGGACGTGGCCGGCCAGGAGGATAAATGCAGGATTGACACATTGATGACCACAAACCCCATAACGGTGGGGCCTAAGGCGTCGGTGGCCTATACAGCCCATGTCATGGTATGGGAAGGTATTGAAATACTTCCGGTGCTGGACGACAGGCGGCTTTTGGGTATCGTAAGCAGGCAAGATGTAATCAAGGCGCTGCATTATAGGAAAAACCAGCCCCAGGTAGGCAGAACCATGGAGGAAACCCTGCTTGACAGCATGGAAATAGAAGAGACCAAGGACGGAATAAAGGTGCGGGGCAGAATAGAGTCCTTTATGTTGAACAGTATAGGTACCGGGAGCTGGGGGGCCCTGGCGGCGCTGATTTCCTTGGCGGCGGGGGCTGCCATAAGGAAGGCCAAGGGCTATGAGTGTTTTATAAACACGCTGACGGTGTATTACTCCAAGCCGGTGCAACTGGGGGACTTCATAGAAGTTGCGGTAAGAATAACCGAGCTGGGAAGAAATTCGTGCAACATGGAAGTTACGATAACCGAAGAAG
>DASRVG010000171.1:0-4244 GCA_035655175.1 Clostridia bacterium
CCGCCATTCTGTACTATTTCGGGATATTCATGAGCGTTCACCTGGTGGCAAAAAAAGAAAAACTTAAGGGGCTGCCCAGGGATGTACTCCCCGACTTCAAAACGGTTATTAAGGCCAGGGGACACCTGGTTGTTCCTATCGTCGTTGTGATATTCTTACTTGTTACCGGGAGGACACCGGTGTTCTCGGCCTTTTGGGGCACCTTAAGCGTTATAGCTGTAAGCTGTATTCGCAAAGGGACCCGAATGAGCCTGTCCAAAATACTTGCCGCCCTGGAGGCCGGTGCCAGGTCCGCCCTGGGGGTGGCCATAGCCTGCGCCATAGTAGGGTTTGTAATAGGCACATCATCCCTTACCGGACTGGGGCTCACCATTTCCAACAACTTGGTGGAGCTGGCCGGGGGCAATGTACTGCTGACGCTTGTTCTTGCAATGTTCGGGTCCCTCATACTTGGTATGGGATTGCCCACCACCGCCAATTACATTGTCACCTCCACAATAGTGGCCCCGGCGCTGGTCAAGCTTGGAATACTGCCCATAGCTGCCCACATGTTCGTGTTCTATTTCGGGATTATCGCCGATATAACCCCGCCGGTATGCCTTGCGGCCTTTACCGGGGCGGGCATAGCCGGGGCAAGCCCCGCAAAGACAGGCCTGACCGCTACAAAGCTGGCCATTGCCGCCTTCATACTGCCCTATATGTTCGTATATTCGCCGCAGCTTTTGCTGCAGGACGTAACCCTTGGGGGGATAATTAGCATCCTTATCACTGCTGTAGTTGGCATTGCCTGCGTGGCCGGCTCTACAATGAACTATTTTATCATCGATGACAACTTGCCGGAGAGAGTACTGCTTCTTGCCAGCGGATTTTTAATGATAAAACCCGGGCTTGCCACCGATATTATCGGCTTTGGCCTTGCCGGCATCGTTGTGCTGTGGCAGCTTCAAAGAAAGAAGCGGCAAGCGGGAAAATAAAAGGTGTATTAAGCCCAAAAAGGCTCCCCCTCTCCAATCCGCGGAGGGGGAGCCTTAAGTGCAGACAATTTTTAGGCTTTAGTGCCGGCTTCCTGCTTTTTGGCTGTGACGGTTTGCGTAAGTAGTGTTGCAATTACCGCTACAACAAGGGATACAAAGAAAGTCATGGCACGGGACGTAAGGATTGTCTCTTCATATCCTGTGGCAATCCAGAGTATGGTGAATACAAGCCCCGTGACGATGGTGGTCAAGACCGCCTTGGCATTGAAACGCTTCCAGAACAGCGTCAGAATTATAATCACTGAAAAGGGGCATCCGATACCCGCCCATACATAGCCCACCAGCGTATAAATGAAATCGGTGGGCACAATGAAGGTGATTCCAAGGGCAATTACGGCTATGGCTGCTGTTATAACCCTGGAAAGCTTTAAACTGGTTATTTCATCGGCTTCCTTGAAGAAAAGGGGTTTAATAATGCTTTCGGAGAGTTCTGTGGCTGATAGTACAAGGATGGAGTCCGCAGTGGAAATCATAGCCGCAATGGCGCCGGTTATAAACAATGCAGCCAGGGCCGGGTTAAAGAGCGTCATCATCACCTGGGGCATGACGGTTTCCGGGTCTGCAAGGGCGTTGGGACCAAATATGGCAATTCCTATCCAACCTATTGCCAGTGCCCCGATATAACCCAGAAATGTCCAGAGGATACCGATGTTCCTGGCTATTTTGGCCTCCTTTGCATCCTTGATGGACATAAAGCGGACCGAAAGCTGGGGTGTACCTCCCTGGTAACCAAAGAACCAGGAGAACCCGCCCATTATGGCCAGAAACGCCGGCAGGCCGGTGGCGCCCCCGGTCAGGCTGGCATATGCCGGCCCGGCTTTACTGACGGCTTCGGGAATGGAACTGGCAAACAGGCCGGGAGTACTTGTGATATAAAACATACCGAACAGAGGTGCAATAACCAGCGCGGCAATCATAATTAGAGCCTGAACGGAGTCGGTATAAACCACGCTGCGGAAACCCCCGTAAACGGTGTAGGGGATAATTATTGCTGCGGTTATGAATATGCCGACAATCGGGGATATATTATACATGGTGGAAAGGGTTTTCCCGCCGCCAAGGAACTGCGCTCCGACATAAAAGAAAAAGAAGAAAACAATGGTCAGGCTGCCCACCGCCCGGATGCTTGCACCCAACGAACCGTGCCTTTTAACAAGGTAGTCCATGAAAGAGACCGCGTCATATTTTTCCGCCTCATCGCGCAGCCGCCATGCCAGTACGGCCCAGGCGGTGGTGATGCCCGCAACGCAGCCTACCGATGTCCAGATGCTGGATAAACCCGAGGCATAGGCAAATCCCGGAAGGCCCAATAAGCACCAGGAGGATTCCCCGGTAGCCCTTTCGGACAGGGCGGCCACCCAACCCGGAAGCCTTCGGCCCGCTATGGCAAAGTCCTCGCTGCTTTTGACTTTGCGGCCCTGGTAAATGCCGAAACCTATAAGGAATATGACGTACAGGGCCATTACAACGGTTTGAATTGTAGTGCTGGTCATTTGTTACCCTCCTTTGTTTTTTAGTTTAGGCAGTTGAAACGGTTGTGAAATACTCGCACCTCCTTTTATCACAAAATGTTGCGAATATTTGAGAGGTGAAACAGCGCAATATTCATACCAGTTTGCGGTATCATTTTTGAGACGGGATTCGGCGGATTCGACAATGGTTTTGAATGCGTTTTTTAATTTATTGGAGCTCCCGATATCATTGCAAAATACAAATGACACGATTCGAGCCTGGCATGAACGAAGTCGGGAAGTGTCATAAACTTTTTGTAAAGGTTTTTATTCCAATAATCATTCCCATGGTTTACGGCTATTTGAATGTCAAATATATAAAATCCAAGGCCCAAAAGTGTTCAACATATGAACGAAAAAATCCCCATGAAGGCTAAAGGGCATTCACAGCCTTACAAGCGGGTGCCGGTCACAGCTTTTGTACATTTGACGCGGAGGTTGCGATTATATTATTGGAATAAAATACATATCTATTAATAAAGATTTAATTATAGACAAACTACCGGGTGAATACGAACCCTATTACGGGAGTTGATCCCGGGCTGGTCAATTTAAAAAATTTTAGGGGGTAATGAGAATGAAAAGGAAACTAGTGCTGCTCTTAATGCTTCTTATAGTGCTGTCACTGGTAATGACATCTTGCAGCAGTCCTGCCCCGGTGCAGGAAAGCGATGAGGCCGGAATCGATATCGAAACCGAAGGGACCCAAATCAATAAGGACGATTATTTTATTACGGTGGCAACCGGTCCCACCAGCGGCCTTTACTACCCGATAGGCGGGGCTTTCTCAAGCGTAATAAAGAATAAACTGGGATACAAGTCATCGGCCCAATCCACCGGCGCATCGGTGGAAAACATAAACCTGATAATGGAGGGCAAGGCGGATATGGCAATCACCATGGCGGATGCCATTGCCCAGGCCTATGAAGGCACCGGCGCCTTTGAGGGCAGGCAGCCCATGAAAAACCTAAGGGCCATGATGGGCCTTTATCCCAACTATGTCCAGATTGTCACCACCGATAAAACGGGCATTACAAAGTTCGAGGACTTAAAGGGCAAAAGGGTTGGGATAGGCGCGCCCAATTCGGGCGTCGAGCTGAATGCCCGGATGATGTACGAGGCCCACGGTATGACCTACGAGGACAGCAAGGTTGACTACCTAAACTACGGCGAGGCCATAGACCAGATGAAAAACGGGCTTATTGACGCCGCCTTTGTGACCAGCGGCATCCCGAATGCCACGGTTATGGAGCTGGGAGTGACAAACAAGATAGTGATTGTACCGGTGGAAGGGGAAGGGGCGGATAGGCTGATAGAAAAGTATCCCTTCTTCGTGAGGGAGATTATTCCCAAGGAGACTTACAATACCGATAACGATGCCAATACCGTAACGGTAAGGAACATAATGATAGTAAGGGAGGACCTGCCTGAAGAGGTTGTGTATGACCTTACCAAGGGGATTTACGAAAACATAGGGGACATAAAGGCTTCGCACAATACTGCAGAAAAGCATATTTCCCTTGAGAATTCCCAGATAGGGGTAAACATTCCCTTCCACCCCGGCGCGGAAAAATATTTCAGGGAAATGGGAATCATCAAATAAATGGGCAAGGCATACAACGGGGAGAAGAAGCAGCCGACTGCTTCTTCTCCGGCAAAATTTACCTGCGTGCTGCCGGCAGTACTGCTGGCGACGCTG
>DASRVG010000172.1:0-5819 GCA_035655175.1 Clostridia bacterium
CCTCTGTCAAATTCTGATAAGTGTTTAAAAGTACGCTTATGTGTGGTATTCTTTTTAGTAAGAGCCATAGCGATAACCTCCGTATGTATTTGTTCGACACTAATATCATACTAGGTTTCTCGCTGTGGTTCTACTTTTTACGTCTTGTTGCATTTCATTTTACAATGAACCGAACAAAACAATAGCATTACTAGTCAAAAGAATAGCCGGTTATAATGCGGCAGTTGCAGCGGCAGCTAAAACCCATTATTGGCAGAGGGAGGAGATATGAATGATTAAATCAAAGTTATTTAGAGTGTTTATTGCAATTACGTGCCTGGCGCTGTTGTCGTCGGGTGCAGCCTTGGCCGCTGACGTTGGCAGGGATGCACCTGCATATCAGGAAAAGCAGCTTATGGATATGGGCCTGGATACGCCGGTTTCGGACCTGACCCCGGAGGACAGGGCTGTTAACACCGACTGGCGGCAGCTGGGCTACCCAAGCGAGGAACTGTACCAAAAGCACAGGGAGATTGACAAATACGTATTCGAGGACCACGCCGATGAAATCCGGCTTCAAGGCTTTGGCGTTACCCATACCGGCCCCCGGAACGGGTTTATAGAAATAGGAATAACGCCTTACAGTGAGGAATACGCAGGCTATCTCTACGGAATATTCGGCAGCGATATGGTAAAGGTGGTTGAAGGACAGCAGGCGGTTACGCTGCCGCTTGCAGCCGGCGAGCCGGATGTGGAAGTTGATGCCTTAACGGCAGTGGACAATGCAGCAGTCGGTGACCCGGGAGTTAGGGTTAGGCTTAACGGCGAGATGCTTTCCTTTGACGTCCATCCTTTCATAGAAAACGACCGTGTTCTAGTACCCCTTCGCGGGGTAATGGAGGGGCTGGGTGCCGAAGTTGAATGGGATGGGCAGACACGCACCGTAAGCATCGCCACCGAGGGTGTGAGTATCCGGCTTGTAATTGGTGAAAACACCGCGAAGGTGGTTAAAACCGTTGACGGTACACCCGTTGAGCAGACGGTGGAACTGGACGTTGCAGCAAAGCTTGTAAACGACCGCACCTTTGTACCGGTAAGATTTGTCAGCGAAACCCTGGGCGCAAACGTGGATTGGGACAATGACCTTAGGATGGTAATAATTGAAACCGGCGTTCAGCATGATGAAGAAGACACCGAAGGGGAAGAACCTGAGGTGTTAAGCCTTAAGGAATATTTCCCGCTGACCGAGGGCAGCACCTGGAAATACCTGGGGTAAGGCAACGAATACGCTTCCTTCATCCGCGAAGTACTGTATGTAGACGGGAACAGGGCCCAGGTCTCCGAGAACAACGGCGGGACTGTAAGCGCATCAGTGTTCGAATTTAGAGGAGGTGAAATAGTGCGCACCTTCTTCCGGGGAGAGGAATACGATGGGAACAAGCTCCTTGACGAGGAGAACAACGATAACCTGGTACTTATAAAAGCGCCCCTTGAAGCGGGCACAAAATGGGAGACATCGAACGGAACAAGGGAAATCGTTGAAACCGATGCGGCGGTGGATACACCGGCGGGGGAATTTGAGGGCTGTATAAAGATTGAAATCACCGCCGAACACTCGGTTATGTACGAATACTACAAGGAAGGGGTAGGCCTTGTAAAAAGGGAGTTCCTGTCCGAGGGCATGACAGTTACCTCCACGCTGGAAGAGTACAACATAAAATAGTTTTAGACCCGGCACAGGTCTGATATGCTCCCCTTTAGGTAGACACCGAAATTACAAAAATTCAGGACTACACAAAGGGGAGTTTTTCTATGGGAAAAAGGCATTAGTAATGCAACCATTAATTTTTGAGGCTGGCAAGTTTTCTCTGGAACCATGCGGTATGAAGGTCCTCGTCAAATAGGTTATGCTGAAGCAGCCGCACAAGCTCTATGTCGCCGTACGTCCTTTTAAGGCTGTGAATCAGGACCTTGTAGTCTTTCATGGCCTTTTTTTCTATCAGAATATTTGCCCTGAGCACATTGGAAAGCCCTGCCGCCGACAGAACAGTGCCGGTAGCGCTGCCCAATATCGGCGCCAGCACATCCCCTATCTTGCTGGGCTTTCCTCCAAGCTCTTTAATCTTGTCCGCAATATTGTCAACATGCTGCTGCTCTATATAGGCGATTCGTTCAAAGGCTATTTTAACATAGGGGTCTTGGATATGCCTGCTCTGGGAGGTATATAAATCCACCTGGTTTAGTTCCAGGTTGAAAAACCAGTTAAGCTTCGTAATTAGCTTTTCCCTGTCCATGTCCGCACCTCTACTTATAAAATTGGCTACGTCAATAGCATTGAGAAAATCAGGCCATATTATTCGGACAGGTCGAAAAGCTTCCCGGTTTTTCTACGCCTTACTTCCAAGGCCCTTCAAAAATTCGGGAACCCCGCGCTCCGCATCCTTGTTTATAACATGGATTTTTACACCCGCCATCCGGGCACTGTCTACAAATACGTTTACCGTTGAAGTATAAAAGGAAGTGCCCACCACCAACACCTGACTGCAGGAGGAGGCCAGTTCTATGGCTTCATAAAAGTGGCGTATGTTATCACCGTACAGCACGACGTTGGGTTCATAAATGCTGCCGCACTTTTTGCAGTAAATGGATTCTTCCACTTCGTCATATCCATGCCTGGTATTGCACCTTAGGCACTCGACGTAGTCAAGGCTCCCGTGGACCTCCAACACCTTTTCGCTTCCCGCCCTGGTGTGCAGCCCGTCGATATTCATTGTTATGACCGGTACGCCGTATTCCGCCAGCGCCCTGTGAGCCGGGTTGGGCTGTGCCCTGTCTACAGTCCTTTTAATATCCAGAATTATTTCGTAAAACTTCTCAGGTTGGGCGCGGAAATAGTCCCGGCTCAGCTTTTCACGCAAGTCCCCCATCTCTACGAAGGTGGGTATACCGCTTGCCCTAGATATCCCGGCCCCGGTAATGGCAACCAAATCCAACATCCAATCATCTCCCTTTCGGTATTGTACTAAATGCCCGATTTGGCGTTCCTATCATTATTATATCAAAAATAATGCCGGCGTCCGCCGACGGGTCCAAAAATAAAGAAAAAGGGCTGCCATGTAATACGGCCGGCCCCATAATAAGTCGCGCTTCTCCGACAGGAAGAACCCTAGATCCCATCGAAGATGTGCATTAGGTCCATATATGTATCGTAGACCTTATCACCAAAGCATACGAAGTATACCTTTTCCAGCTTTTCGGGCGGGTATTTCTCCAACATTCCCTTTACTGCGCGGCATGCGATAACTGCGGCCTTGTCAACGGGGTACCCGTACACGCCGGTACTTATGGACGGAAAGGCAACAGTGCGGGCTTTTCTTTGCACCGCCAGTTCAAGGGAATTCACGTAGCAGGAATGTAGAAGCTCCGGCTCACCCTGGCCGCCGCCCCGCCAGACCGGACCTACGGTGTGTATCACCATTTTGGACGGCAGGTTGTACGCCCTTGTTGCCTTTGCCTCACCCGTCTCACAACCCCCAAGGGTCCTGCACTCCTCCAAAAGTTTCGGCCCGGCCGCCCTGTGAATCGCCCCGTCTACGCCGCCGCCGCCCAGCAGGGAGTTGTTGGCCGCGTTTACTATGGCGTCCACTTCCATCCGGGTGATATCGCCCTTCACCACCTCCACCCTTCCCTTTGTTTCATACCGGGATTGGTTTTGCAATTCCAACACCTCCTGGGAAACTTGGTAATCAAGAAATCAAAAGAACCGTCCCTATGCTTCCATCCTCTTCCAAACATACTGTATCCATATTCGACGACAAAATCCAATTCCCTTTAACCATTCCGTCGGGATGGAGGGGTAAATATTTAATATTTTCGTCCATGGCAGAACTTTTTTTCTTGCTTTGAATACCTTATATTGAGGAGGTGAGATTCAAGTGTATTACTTTATGGGGAGACAATGCCCTCCAAACATGTTGGCCTATACTATAAGGCCCGGTGATACCTTCTTTGCCTTAGCCCAGCGGTTTAACACCACGGTGCCGGCGCTTATCGCGGCTAACCCAACGGTGAACCCCAACTTCCTTCAGGTGGGCCAGGTAATATGCATTCCGACACAGCCTGTGCCGATGCCGACACCCTGCCCGGGAGGCAATTTCTACACCATCCGTGCCGGGGACACGCTGTTTGCAATTTCCCGACGGTTTAACGTTCCCCTGGACGATTTGCTGGACGCAAACCCTGGGATTGACCCCAACAGGCTTATGATAGGCCAGAGGATTTGCATCCCGCTTCCGGAACCGGGCGAATGTCCCGCAAACACCCAGCCCTATACAATAAGAGCGGGCGATACCTTCTTTGCCATAGCGCAAAGGTTCAACGTTTCGCTGGAGGCGCTGATTGATGCAAACCCGGGAGTCAATCCTGATGCTCTGCTGGTAGGCCAGGTGATATGCATACCAAGGCCGGGGCCGCCGGTGGTTTGCCCTCCGGGCTCAAGGCGGTACACCATCAGGTCGGGGGATACCTTGTTTGCCCTGGCCAGAAGGTTTGGCACCACGGTTGAAGCCATTATTGACGCCAACCCAGGCATAGACCCGGAATCCCTGAGGGTGGGTCAGATTATCTGCATCCCCAGGGCGGAGCCTCCTGGACCGCCGGGCGAATGTCCCACAGGCACCAGGCCTTATACCATAAGGTCGGGGGATACCCTGTTTGCCCTTGCAAACAGGTTTAACACAACGGTTGAAGCTATTGTGGAAGCTAACCCGGGTATAGACCCGAATAACCTACAGATCGGACAGGTAATCTGCATCCCAAGGCGGGTTACCCCTGAACCGCCCGATGAGTGTCCTCCCAATGCAAGGCCATACACCATAAGGTCGGGGGATACCTTCTTCTCAATTGCAAGGAGGTTTAACACCACGGTTAACGCCCTTAGACGTTTGAACCCCGGGGTAGATCCCAATAACTTACAGATAGGTCAGGTTATCTGCGTTCCAGGCAGCCAGAGCGAAAACGATTAATAGAAAAGGCTCAGAAGCTTTGTGCTCTGAGCCTTCAACTTTTCAGCCCTATAGTTCATTAACCACAACTTCGCCGTTTTCTATTATTACCACCACTTTGCTTCTGCCCTCACCCCATTTTAGATGTCCCTTGGCCATAACCCTTGCATCCGGCAGCCCGGATGCCGGTTCCTCGACCTCCCAGCTTGCGTTGCCTCCAAGCTGGCCGGAGCTGCGAACATGCGCGTCAATGGCCAGGTCCGCTCCGCCGGCAACAGTGATTCTTATATTGCCGCTCCCCTTTATGACCCAATTCTTCCCAATTGCCTCTCCATCAATATCCAGGATGAAATAATTGGAGCCGCTTACCTCTACATCAACATCGGAAGGCAGCAGAAGGGTGTGCCGGACTTCCCTTATGCTTGGCTTGAATTCCCCCGGCCAGCTATTCGAAAGGAACTGTACAAACAGGGTATTCCCCTCCCGGCGGGTGACCGCCCCATACTGCTCTACCAGGGCTTTAGCCTCTTCTATGTCCGCCGCATTTACCTCCGCCTGCCCGAAAATTACCACTTCCCGGCTACCGGTTTTTTTGATATCCAGCCTTTCCCGGGGAGCGGAAACTACGACCTTTTCCACGCCCTCATCCAATTCAATCCTTTGGGAAGGCACCTCCACCGGTATAATTTTGCTTTGCACCATCCAGGAAATGCCTTCTACAACGCCGGTGGCGGTCAGCGCATACATTCCTACGCCGGAGAACAGCATTATTATAATTATAAAAATGCTAAAAACATCGTACTTTACTTTTGGCTCCTGTTCCTTCGAAGTGTATAC
>DASRVG010000173.1:0-3477 GCA_035655175.1 Clostridia bacterium
AACACCGAGGCAATAAGGAATCTCATGGCCAGCACAAACATGGGGTTTGCGCCTTCGGTGTAGGCGGTCTTTGATATAACCACGTTTATTCCATAAAAAAACGCAGCCAGTATGACAAGGGTGCTTCCCCTAAGCTTCATATTTGGTTATCCTCCGGAAAACATTTCTATCATCCATGTCTATTCTACTATAAATGTCGGCGGCTGTGGACAGCCAGTTTAAAAAATCCGGTGCAAATACACAGCATTCAATCTTAATCACAAGGCGGCGGTTAAGCATATAATGTAACGGGTATAGCAAAGATGCTACAACAACCGTATTCATTGCTACTGGCGGAGGTGAAATCTATGTACGGGAGGGAAAGCGTAAGCGGAACAGCCGTCGCATATTTGAAGGGCGGCCCGTTGGCACCGCATATAACCGGCGTGGTATGTTTCAGGGACGTGCCGGGCGGCTGCGAGGTACGGGTAGAAGTATCCGGTCTTCCCCGGTACCGTCCGGCAAAGAACGGCGAGGCTCCCGTAGGTCCCCACGGTTTTCACCTGCACATGTACGGCACATGCACGGTGGGCAACCCGGAAGACCCCTTTCAGGATGCGGGCGGGCACTGGAATCCTGACGGTCAGCCCCACGGGAACCATGCGGGGGACTTCCCGGTACTGTTTTCAAACAACGGCTACGCAAGGATGTGTTTCTTTACTAACCGCTTCAAAGTAAAAGATATATTGGGGAAAGCGGTAATTATCCATCAAAACCCGGACGATTACAGGACACAGCCCGCCGGGGATGCCGGCAAGCGGCTGGCCTGCGGGGTGGTGCAGCCATATTGACCAAAAAACCCACTGTTTGAGCACTGAAACAGTGGGTTTTTCAATTTCTGGTTACCAAAAAAAGCTTTGGGCATTATAAATATGGTTCCAGGTAAACCGGTGACCGCTGCGATAAAGGCCGGCGGTGATTGGTCGGGGAAAAATTATTGGGAAGATTTGGCCCTAAAAAGGAGAATATTATAAGAAATCCGGTAACCAACGTTACCGAATAAGGGTTAAAGAACTGTTATACTTATCATATAAAAATAAAGGGGGTAACAAAGATGGCTCTGAGAAAGATTGTCAAGATAAATGAAGAAAAATGCAACGGCTGTGGGCAGTGTATACCAAACTGTGCCGAGGGTGCCCTTCAGATTATAGACGGAAAGGCAAGGCTTGTAAGCGACAAGTACTGTGACGGTTTGGGAGCATGCCTTGGTACATGCCCTATGGATGCCATTGAAATAATTGAAAGAGAAGCCGAAGAATTTGACGAAGAGGCGGTAAAAAAGTACCTGGAGGAAAAAGACCGGGAAAATAAAAGTGAAGTACGTCAAAGCGGCAGCTGCCCGGGCAGCAGGGCTGTGTCCATAAAAGAAAGGGCGAATAAAGAAAACGTATCGACAACTTCCGAAGACGTGCCGGTTTCAATTAAGCCGCAACTTTCCCAGTGGCCGGTTCAGCTCAGCCTTGTGCCGGTTAATGCGCCGTATTTTGACGGAAGCCACCTGCTTATAACCGCAGACTGCGTGCCCTTTGCCTATGCCGATTACCACCTCGGCCTTTTGAAGGGCAAAAGCGTTGTGGTGGGCTGTCCCAAGCTTGATGATGTAAAGTTTTACATTGAAAAAGTGACAGAAATCATAAAGCAAAACGATATTAAAAAGGTAACGGTGGCCGTCATGGAGGTACCCTGCTGCAAGGGCATGGTACGGGCGGCGGCCGAAGCGGTAAAGGCATCGGGGAAGGATGTCCCGCTGGAACTTGTCGAGATAAGCATATATGGCAGAATAAAAAAATAAAAAGCGTTGTTTAGTCAGCGGTTCCTTCATATATGTGAAGGGGCCGTTTTTTATTGAAGTAACCATTTTTAACCGAACCCCGTATATTGTACTGGAAACAAAGACGGGAAGGGTTAGCTCCAAAGCGCATTAATAAAAATAGGAGGGTTTATTATGTCAAAGGACTTTGATGAGTTAATGCCAAATTATGCTCCGGTCAATAACAACGTTGTGGTTCAGTCATGCCCGAATAAATGCTGCGATACAGGAAGCCAGGCTCCGGGAATAAGATTTGCCTTTGCCCTGGATAGCAGAGAGAGGGAAGCAATTTTAGGAACACTAATCACTTTGCAGCCTATCCAGACAAGCGTGGGAGACAGGGTCAAGTTGGACGCAATGGTGCAGATCAACACAGGAACCAATGGTAATGGAAATTTGGCTTTTTCTGGTGTGGTTATTGCTTTACGCCGCAGAACACTGCTGCTGGGG
Source organism: Clostridia bacterium (assembly GCA_035655175.1). GTDB lineage: Bacteria > Bacillota > Clostridia > Ch29 > Ch29 > JAAYEV01. Next base: position 2,300 of record DASRVG010000173.1, read on the forward strand.
CAGGATTCGCCTACGGTGACAGACCTTGTAGAAATAAGAATAGATGATGATGAATTGAATAACACTGAAGGAGCAGGGGGAAATGACTATACGAGGATTGTTTCCTTAACCTGGGTGGATACTCCGCCGGCCGGTATAAACACATACTTCCTTGATACGATTGAACTCGGCATGAATAATATCGAAAGCAGAACTTACTCAAACAGGTCGTTAAACGCAATCATTTTTCCCATTGGCAATGCTTTGAATTAGCATTCCCGGTCAGTTTGCTGTACTTGATTCTTGCCGCCAAAAATAACGGTTCCAAAAAGCGAATTCAAAACAACGGTTCCTTGTTAAGAATCACAGGACCGTTGTTTGTCTTTATATGGAATTGTGATAATATATAAAAGAATAAAGGCTTGGAGGGTGGACATATGTTGGAACTACTTGTGCCGGACGAATATGCCGCATCGGTGTTTGATATTGACCTTGAAAGACTTAAAAAAAGAGACATAGACGGCCTTATAATAGATATTGACAACACCCTTGTCCGGTGGGGCGCCAAAACCGCCGACCGCAGGGTTGTTGAATGGTTTGCCCGTCTTGAGGAATTGGGCTTTAGGGCATGCCTTCTGTCCAACAATACAAAGGACCGGGTGGTGAAGTTTACCGGGGCTGTAAGAATACCCGCCGTATACCGGGCGGCCAAACCGGGGAAAAGGGCCTTTCGGAAAGCGATGGCGGCGATGGGCAAAACCCCGTCCACCACCGCGGTTATAGGTGACCAAGTGTTTACCGATATTTATGGCGGCAAGAGGCTGGGGCTTTATACGGTGCTGGTTATGCCCATCGATGAGAAGGAATTCATTACCACAAGGCTGGTAAGAAAATTGGAGAGAGTATTTCTGGAGAGGCTGGTGAAGCAGGGAAAACTGAAAAAACCGGCGGTCAAAAGGCAGGTTTAAATTTTGGCATTACGGGGAGGATTTGGGATATTTTGGTCGAATAATACAAAAAAGCAGTGTGATTGCGGGGAAGGTGGCTGATTGTGCTGAATAACAGCATTAAAAGCCTGGCGGACATATTGGTCGGCATGGGACGCATCACGAGGGAGCAGTTGGATTATGCCCTTGAACTTCAGAAAAAAAGAGGCGATAAGCTGGACCGGATACTGGTTGACGAGGGCATAATATCCC
>DASRVG010000174.1:0-2133 GCA_035655175.1 Clostridia bacterium
ATATAAACAAGGCCTCCGACCTTGCAAAGCTAAGAAAAAAAAGGCTGCTTAAAGAGTTTCAGGAATACATGAAGGGCACCGGACGGCTAAAGGTCTTCAGGACCGAAGCGGTACGGGCCGGGTTTGACCGGTGCTGGATGCAGCGTGACTTTGAGACCATAGCAAAGGTTGCAAAGCGTCTTCCGGAAAAGGTGGTCCAGGAGGACCCTGCCCTTCTTATGTATTACGACAATGCGCTGGGTAAGGTAGAGGCTTAGATGCGAGGGGTTTTAGTGTGTTTGATATAGGCCAGTGGGTGTTCGACAATGTGAACAGGACAAGGGTCCAGGTGCTGGAAAGGAACGACCTATGGGGCTATGTTTCCTACAGGGTTTATGACCCTTTGTCAAAGGAGGCCTATACCCTGGCGGAGGACTGCCTGGACCATTGCAGCGACAAAGGGGCGGACGCGGCCTTTGTCCGGTATATTGCCGCCCTGGCAAAGGTTAAGGGGTACCTTGCCGAGGGTATGCTCTCGGACCTTAGCGAGAACGTGTTGCCGCTTCCCCATCAGTTGTACGCCCTGAAAAGGGCACTGTCCGGCAGCAGCATACGGTACCTTTTGGCCGATGAGGTAGGCCTTGGCAAAACCATAGAAGCAGGGCTAATTATAAGGGAGCTAAAGACCCGGGGACTTGTTAAAAGAACGCTGGTTGTGTGCCCGAAGGGGCTGGTCACCCAGTGGCATATTGAAATGAAGCAAAAGTTCAACGAGAAGTTCAATATTATACTGCCAGGGGATTACGATACCATAAGAAGGCTTAACGATACTTCGAATGTTTATGAGGGCTTTGACCAGGTCATTAGCCCGATGGATTCCATCAAACCCCTGGAAAAGCGTGCGGGTTGGGACGAGGAGAGAATAAACAAATACAACAGTGAGCGTATAGAGGCCATTGTAAACGGCGGGTGGGACCTTATAATAATTGACGAAGCCCATCGGGTTGCCGGCAGCACCGGCGAGGTGGCCCGGCACAGGATGGCAAGCCTTTTGTCCAAGGCAAGCCCATACCTTCTGCTGCTTACCGCAACGCCCCATTCGGGCAAAACAGAGCCTTTTCTACGGCTGGTTAGGCTGCTGGACCAGGAGGCCTTTCCGGATTACCGCGCTATTGTCAAGGAGCAGGTTGCACCCTACATTATCCGTACCGAAAAGCGGGAGGCGGTTGACAACGAGGGCGACAGGCTGTTTAAAGATAGGATAACAAAGGCGGTGCACATAAAATGGCAAAAGCGGCACAGCCTGCAGAGGGAGCTGTACCGGCTTGTATCCAGGTACGTGGCCCATGGGTACAACAGGGCGGTTAAAGAGAAGAAATATTACATAGGTTTTCTGATGGTACTTATGCAAAGGTTGGTTTCCAGCAGTACTGCCGCCATAAGGGACAGTATCGAAAGGCGTATATCAATCCTGGAAAACCAGCAGGCGGAAGTTTCAGCCATTACCTCGGAGGATATGTACGAAACCGATGCCCAGGCCCTGCTTGACGCCTTGCTATCTGTAGCGGCGTTGGATTTGAAATGGGAGCTTAACGAGCTTAATAATATACTGTCGGTGGCAAAACAGGCGCAGTTCCAGTATACCGATGCGAAGGCGGAGTACCTGGTCGACCTTTTGGACAAGCTGAAAAGCGAGGAGGACCGGAGGCAGGCCATAATATTTACCGAGTTTGTGGCTACCCAGCAGTTTTTGAAGGACTTTCTGCAGCGGCGAGGGTATTCCTGTTCGCTGCTTAACGGGTCTATGGACATTGATGAGAGAAACGCTGCGATAAGCGAGTTCAGGACCAAAACCGACATTCTTATTTCCACCGATGCCGGGGGAGAGGGCATTAACCTACAGTTTGCCAGTGTGGTTATTAACTATGACCTGCCATGGAACCCGATGAAGATTGAACAGCGGATAGGCAGGGTGGACAGGATAGGCCAGGGCCGGGACGTATTGGTGTATAACTTTGTACTGGAAGATACAGTGGAAAAGCGGGTTAGGGAAGTACTGGAGCAAAAGCTGGTGGTTATACTGGAGCAAATGGGGATAGACAAGATGCAGGATGTCCTGGACAGCGAACTGGCCGAGGCTGATTTTACCGATGT
>DASRVG010000175.1:0-4498 GCA_035655175.1 Clostridia bacterium
CTTAGGAGAGCATCCCGCTCTATCTCGGAAGAAATGGCCAGCGCCGACTTCATCAGGTAATCAACGTCTAGGTTGGGAAGGGCATAGGACTCATCCGGTTCCGCCTCGTACACCGTAAAGGGCTTATCAACCTCATTGTAATGCCCGGGGTGTTTCCTTATAAGATTGATTTCTTTACGCTCGGCACGGCATTTCGGGAATTCCCCTATGCCGCCCTTGGCCTCGTATTCGTCCCGGCACCGGTTAAGGTCGGCCAGCAGCCCTGCCGCTGTCCGGTACCTTTTCTCCTGCTCCTTATTCATCAGTTTGCATACTATATTACCCAGCATGACCGGAATATCCTGTTTTAGTTTGTGTACAGGAAGTGCTTCCTCGGCCAGGTGGGAATGGATCAGTTCAAGAGGGTCTTCGGAAAAAAACGGCAGGCGGCCGGTTAACAGTTCATACAGCACAATTCCCAGCGAATACAGATCGGAAGCAAAACCCACCCCGTGGTTTATCCTACCGGTCTGCTCCGGGGATGTATATGCGAGGGTATGCCTTATAAAGTCATGGTCATAAATAAAATGGCTGACGCCGTTAATATCCAGGCTGCTTATGAAGTCAATCAGCCTTATGGCAAGGGTCTTTGGGTCAACCAATATATTATGGGGCTTTATTCCACCGTGTACTATCCCTGACTGATGAACACTGTCAAGGGCTTGGGCTAACTGGCAGGCTATATGCAGGAAGGCTTTCAGGTCAACTCCCGATGGAGCCGCTGCCAGTTTATCCAGGGTGACGCCTTCAAAATAATCCCGGGTGATAAAAAATACCCCGTCCTTTATCCCAAAGGTACCGGGTACAATAAGCAGCGGATGGTCCAGCACCTTTAGGCGCTCAATCTTTTGTCCAAACTGTTCTTCTTTATATTCCGACATTCTCACGTTCTTCAGCACCTTTATTACCAGTGGGCAATCGGCATTGCCGCTGTGATATGCCTTATATATAGCGGACCTGGGGCTTTCCGCAATTTTCTCCTTTATTTCGTAACCGGATATAAACACTCGACCTCGCTCCCTTTTTTTGGCATTATTTAAGACAATAAAACACTACCCTCGCCGAATACGCTAAGGTAGCTTAAGGCATACAAACCTTTACTATTATAAAATTGCCTGCAGTGTCAATTATATTACAAGCCTTATGAAATTAATGTTATATCTTGTCACCAGTCCGGTTCTAAATTGAAAAAATATTAAAACCGGGGGAAACCGTGCAGCATCAACAGTTTCAAACATCCTTCGGTCCGAAGCAGGAGACCGGATAGCCGCGTCGAAGTATTATGAATGACATTTGTGCTGTCTATACAGACATCCGAAGGAGGAGACCTGATATGATTACCAGGCAAACCGTTGTGCGCGGGGGAAACAAAGCAGTAAAAATAGTAGTAAGCCTTCTAAAATTCATTATTCCTTCGATTTTTATAATGAAGGTATTGGAGCATTCGGGGCTGCTATACAAAGTAGCGGAGTTTTTTGCTCCCGTTATGGCCTTTATGGGACTTCCGGGGGAAAGCGCCCTGGTATTCCTTTTCGGTCAGGTTACGATCTACAGCGGGATTGCTACAATGGCAGTGCTGGATTTTACCGCAAAGCAGGTTACCATCATGAGCACCGTCCTTTGCATCTTTCACGTAGTGATGCTTGAAAGCGCTGTAATTAGTAAAAGCGGTGCCAATGCGTTGTTAAACGCAGCCTTCCGGTTTATTGCCGCGCTGTTTACCGGTCTTGTACTAAATTTTATTATTCCGGGGGTCTGATTATGGATTGGTCAAAGGTATTTATGGAAACCTTTAGCTCCAGTTATTCCATCATAATAAGAATAACACTGATTATCGTACCGCTGCTAATATTAATAGAATGCCTCAAGGATATCGGCTGGCTGGAAAAAATAGCCGCCCGTTCCCAGGGTGTTACTAGACTTTTAGGCCTGCCGGGCGAATCCGCCATAGGACTAATTGTCGGGTTTTTTACCGGTATAGTTTTCGGTTCGGGAGTTATAATGCAAATACAGGAAGAGGCAAAAATGACCAAAACCCAGGTAAATACTTTATTTTTGTTTATTGGTATTTGCCACGGCGTTATTGAGGAAACAGTTGTATTCACCAGCATGGGCGCCAACGGGCTTATACTGTTTACAAGCCGATTTGCGGCGGCGCTTATTTTTACCTTTTTGTACATATGGGTACAAAAAATCAGGGAAAGCAAAGAGTCAGCTCCCTTGCTTCCATAGGAGGATTTGAGGTTATGAAAGGAAAAATTGCCGCACTGTTAAAGACCCTGGTGACCAAACTATCGTCCAGCCTGAAACGTTTTCCCGAGACAATAGTCCTTGCAGCTTCGGTGGTATCGGTTCTGATATATGTAAACCATATGCACTCCGAACTGTCAAACGAAACGCTGGAAACGCTGCAGAGGATTGCCATGATATTGGCTTTGGGAATCCCGGTATCCCTGTGTATAAAAACATTGTTTGAAAGGATGCCTGCACAAAACATGCTGCCAAGGGTCCTTGCGTACATCGGGGCGGCTGTCGGCCTTGCGTTTTATTACCTGTATCTTTTGCAGGACTTTGAAATGGTGACTGTAACCAGGTACATTGCCCTGAACCTTGCCTTATACCTCGCTTTTACTTTCATACCCTATTTCTACAGGCGGGAAAATTACGAGCTGTATGTGATAAAACTCTTTACAAGCTTTTTTATCACCTTCCTGTATTCGGCGGTGCTGTTCCTGGGGCTTGCGGCAATGCTTTTTACGGTGGATACATTGTTTGTGCTTAAGCTATCGGAGAAACTCTATTTTGATATCTGGCTCATCGCAGCGGGTGTGTTCGCCCCGGCTCATTTCCTGGCGGATATACCGCAGCACCGGGAGGAGGTACCGCCCGAGTACTACCCGAGAGTGAAGAAAGCACTTTTGCTTTACATAGTTATGCCGCTCATTATCGCCTATTCCGCCATACTGTATGTATACTTTGCCAAGATAGTAATAACCCGCCAGTGGCCGGATGGAATGGTATCCCACCTGGTGCTGTGGTATTCGTTCATAAGCATCCTCGTGCTGTTTTTCATTTACCAACTTCGCAGGACAAACCAGTGGGCAGGGATCTTTGCATCCTATTTTCCCAAACTGATAATTCCACTTCTGGCCATGATGTTCGTGTCGATGGGTATTAGGATAAAGGCCTACGGTATAACCGAGAACCGGTATTTCGTGCTGGCTGCGGGACTTTGGGTAACCGTGGGCTTTATATATCATATACTAAGGAAGGACGTGCGAAACATATTCCTGCCGGTTGCACTTGCCCTTGTGGCGGTGCTTGCAGTTACGGGACCCTGGAGCGCGTACAACATTTCAAGGCTCAGCCAGAACAGACGGTTTGAGGGGATCCTTGAGAAATACCAAATGATTGACAACGGCCGTATAGTTAAAGCCGCCGGGGACCTGGCCGATGAGGACAAAAGGGAGATAAGCGCCATAATAAGGTATTTTAACAGCTACCACAGCCTGGATGACCTTAAGTACCTGCCCGAAGGCTTTACCGTCGAAAACATGGAGGAACTTTTCGACTTTGAGTACGATTACGGCCGATGGCCTTCGGACGAGAGGGAATATTTCTATTACCAAGTGTCAGTGAACCAAAACCTGTTGGACATAGGGGACTTCGATTATTTCGCGGACTTTTCGTTGTACATGCAGCAAGACCTTGTCGGAACCGGAGTGCTGCCTTCGGTATCATACATGCATGAAACCGGGGAGTTTAAAATTTTTATAGAGGGACGGGAAGTATACAGCGCTAACCTTCCGGACATAGCGTCGGAGCTGTGCGAGACCCTGGATGAGGGCAGGGAACTGACTGCCGATGAAATGTCGTACCGGGATGCAGCAGAAAACCTGGAGGTTCTTTACGTGTTCAGGAACATAAACGGCTGGAAAGACACCCTGTCCGGCCGGTTGGATGTTGAATCCGCCGAGTTTTATGTGTTTATAAAGTCAGGGAAGTAGGGGTACTGATTTGAGCAAAAAGGGGACGGGGCTGCCGTCACTTGTCGGAAGCCCCGTCCCTTATCATGCACGAACTGCAGTCTTCACTGCAGGAACTGCACCTTCCTTCCTTTGCATTCTTAAAGGTCTTTATAAGTGCCCTAATTGTGAAATACACAATAACGGCCGCTATAAGCAGGCTTATTACCTGGCCTGTCATTTCAATCCTCCCCTTCTATAACACAAAAGAACCGTCCCGCTGTGTCCTTAACTTAGGCCCAGGAGCCTTCCACCCTGGAAGATTAATGCGGATACCGCCCAGGCTACCGCAAACTGGTAGGATACCGCAAAAGCGGTCCATTTCCATGAAGCGAACTCCTTCTTCATTACCGCAATAGTCGCAAGACAGGGGGTGTACAGCAAAACAAACACCATGAAGGCATAGGCGGACAGCGCTGAAAAATGCTGTGAAA
>DASRVG010000176.1:0-2781 GCA_035655175.1 Clostridia bacterium
CTTGAACGGTCCCCTGCTGCATTATCTCCCCCAGTATTTTAAAGTCTGTAATGTATTTATCGGCGCCCTGGGGAAGTAATTGTTCAGCTTCAAATTTTACAACGCTCTTCATTTCCTTTGAGTCCATTTTTGGCAGCGTCACCGTTCTTATTATCATTTCAGGGCAAGACAAAGAAACCAGCACACCGGATGGTTTCCCTCCCGAGGACTTTAATATCTCGTTAATTTTTTGTGCAATGCTGCATTGTTCAATAATCCTGCCGCCTTTCACCCAACCCCTTGGTATTCCAGTTATGCCCCGGTCATACAAAAAGCGTTTTTTTCCATCAACCAGCATCCATTTTATCGTGCTGCTGCCTATATCCATGCACAGCATTTTCCTGTTAAATAAAGGCATGTTTTCACCCCATCCATACCCTTTAATGCCTTGGATTCTTTGACACCCTTTCAATGGCTTCCAGGATAGCCGTTGTAACGTCTGCTTCAAATTGTATGGACATATTCAGCACCTTTGAGTACACTTCGCCCTTTTCGGACACTACGTAATGAGGAGGCAGCTTGTTCAGCGCAATTGCCGCAATATCGCTGAGGCATTTCTCGCATTTGCAAATGTCTGCCCTTTCCTTAACAAGATTATAAAGCAGGTGAACAACCACATCCTCCATGTAATTTTTAATTTTCATCTTCTACCCCCCTTACCTGTCTCCAACGGCTAACCTCCACCCTGTTATCCATACCGGTTTCTTCATAGTCCTCCACCAGGATATGGGTTTCAATTCCCGCCGGAGCTTCTTTGTATACCGCTATTGATTTCAGTTTTATTTCATATATGGTCTTGTACACTTCACTGCTTTCTCCTTCACCGGCAAGTATTACATCAACAAGTTCCACGTATTCCACTGTAACCAAATAATCACCCCGAGCCCCCGGTTTGACAAGGCCGAGGTCCTCGCTTTCCATCTCCCACTGCTTATCTTTGAGGGTTCCAGGTACAATGGCCTCCATTTGAGAAATCTCGTATACTGCCTTTTCCAACCCGGCTTCGGCGAGATAATAGGCCTTTACGCTATCCCTGTGTGCCGCTTCCATCCGGTACTCGTTAATGGCCACCCCCAATATCGCTGTACCCAGTAAGGTTATAACAAAGGTAAAGAGCATGACCATTACCAGGGCTGAACCTTTCCTATTACCGGTCATCTTCCACCTTCCCCCTGGCATATATACTGAGGGTATATTTTTCCCCCTGGATGCCTTCCATGGTTTTAGTGGTAATCTCAATAACTATGAGGCCGTCCCGGTAACTGAATTCCAGGTCGTCAATATGCATTGCCACTGCGGCGCCGCTTTCTGATATCCTTATTTCACCGGAGGCCGGATGGTGCTTGTAGCCCTTGGTTGACCCGTTCGGGTAGCTAAGGATGATTTCCCTGTTTCCAGGTTGTATTTTGAAATAATCGGCCTTTCTTATCTCGGTACTAAGAGTATTCAAGGCTATCCTCAGGTTCTGCTGAATCTCCACCAGGTTTTCCGCCCTTTTCCAGGCCTTCACCCCGGCAAAGTAGACCATAAACGAAGCCGCAGCCACAAGGCTTGTCAAGCCTAAGGCTATCATGAGTTCTGCTATTGAAAAACCCCCTTGTCCGTGAATACGCTTCATACCGAAACACCGCCCGATCATTGGCTTAATAGGACCTGTACTTGTCAGTTAACCTGCTCCCCGGACCCCGGCGGACCATTCTCGCCGTCTCCACTGGGAACCGTTTGGCAAAGCAGAGCCGTATCCATATCTTTAATAGAAGCATTGACGGCATAGGATGCCAGCATTATCCCCTCCGTCTCCGGTTCCATGCCAAGCTGCGGCGCAACGTATACTTTAACCATTTTAAGGGTGCCGCCGTTGGAAGTGCCGATGCTGGAAATGCATATTTCCACCCCGTATCGTTCCCTATAGTTTTTTATCTTTTTTTCTACGTTGGCAGAATTTATGTCTCCTGCCTTAATCCTGTCCATAATGTCCCTTGCCACCGTCAGGGCTATTGTATTCCTTTTACTGTTGTGACTTCTATGCGATGCAGCGGTAAAAAGTCCCAGGACAGGGGGTATAACAATCCCCAGTACCGCGAGGGCCACGAGTACTTCTATAAGCGTAAATCCCGCTTGTTTTCTACCCTTTGCTTTCAAAAACACCCACCTCACCTGTACACCCTGACCCGCCCGGTAGCAGGCAGCACGGTTATTCTTATAGGCCTGCCCTTTTTGTCCTTAAACTCTATGGTACCGGCTGCTAAAGGCGCGCCCATGGCGTTAAACCCGAGCGTATGATGGTCAAAGTTTGTCCCGACAAGGGTTAATCCTTCAGGGAAATATACCTGTTTTACTATTGCCGGGGCTTGTTGCCGGGCATAACTTATCCTGTACAGCTGCAAGCTTACATTAAAACTTATACGGTAGACTCTGCCCCTTGATATTGACATTTGCTGCGCATACCTTATATCCGTCACCAATTCCCTAAGGGCCGCATCCGCCTCAACTTTGGCCAAAGCGGCGTCTATTCCCGGTGCCGCCGCCGCACAAGCTATGGAAATAATAAGCAGTACAAGCAGAACTTCCAAAAGGGTAAAACCCTTTTTGTTAGTGTGCCTTCATTAAACCTCCCCCTCATGCCGGCGGCAGCCAAAAAGAAAACAGCCTTTTACCAAACAGCAGTGCCAAAGCCGCAGACCCGCTTAGAAAAGGGCCAAAGGGTACCGGGTCCTTCCTTCCTTTTTTCCCTGTAAGCAG
>DASRVG010000177.1:0-7824 GCA_035655175.1 Clostridia bacterium
ATACTGAAACAAACCCTGCCACAAGCACTGGAACAGTATAGGGTATCGGGAGGTGCAAAATAATGAAAACCTTTTCTGCGTTTATAAATGGCCTTTGGAAGGAAAACCCCACCTTTAGACTGGTTCTGGGGATGTGTCCCACGCTGGCGGTAACCAATGCAGCCGCAAACGGTGTATCAATGGGCCTTGCCACCACCTTTGTCCTGGTGGGTTCCAACATTATGGTATCGGCACTCAAAAAGGTTATACCCGATGAGGTAAGAATACCGGCCTATGTAATTATAATTGCTACCTTTGTTACAATAGCAGACCTTGTACTGGCGGCATTTTTCCCGGAAATGTACAAGGTGCTGGGACTGTTCATCCCCCTTATCGTGGTTAACTGTATAATACTGGCCAGGGCGGAAGCCTTTGCGGCAAAGAACAGCATAGGAAAATCCGCCCTTGACGGCCTTGGTATGGGGCTTGGTTTTACCTGGGCCCTTACGTTCCTTGGCATAATAAGGGAGATACTGGGAATGGGTTCGGTGTTTGGAATAAAGCTTTTCGGAGAGGGTTTTGTATCATGGATAATTTTCATACTGCCTCCGGGAGCGTTCCTGACCCTGGGCCTGATACTGGGCCTTTTCAACGCTATGCAGAGCAATAAGAAAAAGGTTAAGTGCAATTAAGGGGGGATTAATTCAATGGAACTTCTGCTGCTTTTCATAAGCACAGTACTGATAAACAACTTCGTGCTGTCAAGGTTCTTGGGCATTTGCCCCTTCCTGGGGGTGTCCAAGAGAATTGAGGTTGCTTTCAGCATGGGGCTTGCGGCTACCTTTGTTATGACGTTGTCCGCCATAGCCACCTGGCTGATACAGCACTATATACTGATGCCCTTCGGGATGGAAAGGTTTCTCCAGTACGGAGCCTTTATACTGGTAATTGCATCGCTGGTACAGTTTGTGGAGATGTTTCTAAAAAAGACCAGCCCCGCGCTGTACCAGAGCCTTGGAATATTTCTACCGCTGATAACCACCAACTGTGCGATACTAGGCCTGGCGCTGTTGTCCGCCTTAAACGGATACGACCTTGTTACCAGCACGGTTTTCGGGTTTGGTGCGGGGATAGGTTTCACGCTGGCCATATCGCTTATGGCTGGGATTAGGGAGAACATGGAGTTTGGGGATGTGCCGGAACCCTTTAAGGGTATTCCCATAACCCTTATCACGGCAGCCATAATGTCCATGGCCTTCATGGGCTTTTCCGGCCTTATATCCATGTAGTCGGAGGTGAAACAATGAATACCATATTAATAGCTGTTATAAGCATGGGAGCCATCGGCGTATTCTTTGCGGGGTTTTTGGCTTTTGCATCAAAGAAATTCGCCATTGAGGAGGACCCGAGAATCGCGAAAATACTGGAAGTGCTGCCCGGCGCAAACTGCGGGGGCTGCGGCTTTCCCGGATGTTCCAACTTTGCAGCGGCCGTGGTTGCCGGAGATGTGGAGTGTAACGGCTGCCCGGTGGGCACTGCCGATGTTGCCGCAAAGGTTGCGGAAATAATGGGAAAGGACGGGGCAGATATTTCGGCCGAAAAATTGGTCGCAAAGGTCATGTGCGGCGGTGATAGCGGAAAATGCGAGAATAAATACAGGTATGTAGGGGTGGAGGACTGCGCCGCTGCGGCCAGAATGGCGGGCGGAGGACCAAAGGGCTGCCAGTACGGCTGCATGGGCTTTGGGTCCTGCGTAAGAGTATGTCCCACGGATGCCATAACCATCACCGATGGCGGCATTGCGGTTGTGGACAAGGAAAAATGTATCGGCTGTAAAAAGTGCGTTGCTGCATGCCCTAAGAATATAATCAAAATGGTACCATACAGCAAAGAGGTTCATGTGCTTTGTTCAAGCCCCGAGCCGGGCAAAATTGTCAACAAAACCTGTAAAGCTGGATGTATTGCATGTAAAAAATGCGAGAAAGTATGCAATTTTGACGCAATACACGTTGAGAACAACCTTGCGGCAGTGGATTACGACAAATGCACTGAATGCATGGAATGCGTGAAAGCGTGTCCGAAGAAGTGCATAGAAGGCGACCTCGAAAAAGTAGCCGCAGCGGCCGTATAAAATGGACAAGGGATAAAAGGGACAAGAGGGACAAGGAGGGACAAGGGACGGTTCTTTGTCCCTTTTTGTTCTCGCAGGCGAGGGGCAGTTGTTTGCCCGTACTTTCATATTCGATCTGGCCAGTGGCAGGCCATTGGTTTTGGAACATGGGTGCCGGTCGGTTTATAGTGCAGCCCGGCCGGGTATACTACAGACCGATGCATCGTAATAAGGAGGTAAAAATGGCTGAAATAAAAGCTTTTATGGCGATAAGGCCTGATAAGGACATGGCGCATAGGATTGCCGCCCTTCCCTATGATGTGATGACCCGGGAAGAGGCGAAGGAAATGGCGGAGGGAAACGAGTATTCCTTCCTAAGGGTGGACCGGGCGGAAATAGAATTTGACCGGGGGGTATCCTTTGACAATCCAATGGTTTATAAAAAGGCAGCGGAAAACCTAAAAAGACTTAAAAGTATTGGAGCATTAAAGCAGGATTCCGAAGAGTGCCTGTACATATACCGTTTGGAAACCGGCGGCCGCAGCCAGGCGGGGCTTGTGGCCTGCCTGCCGGTGGATGAGTACTTGGAGGGTAAAATAAAAAAACACGAATACACCAGGCAGGATAAGGAACTTGACAGGATAAGGCACATACTGGAATGCAACGCCCATACCGGCCCGATACTGCTGTTTTACAGGGAGCGGCAGGAAATCGGGGCTGTTTTAGAGGCATGGATGCAGTCAAAGCCGCCGGTTTATGACTTTGTGTCGGAAGACGGAGTGGCTCACAGCGTATGGGTTATAGACAGCCGGGAAACAATAGACAGGCTTATGGAGCTTTTCAAAGGAATAGACAGCCTTTATATAGCCGACGGACACCACCGCTGCGAGGCGGCAGCCAGGGTGTGCCTTGAAAAAAGAAAGGGCGGTTACCGGGGAGACGAGGAGTTCAACTTCTTCCTGGGCGTGATATTCCCCCACAGCCGGCTTCAAATCCTTGACTACAACAGGGTGGTGAAGGACCTTAACGGTCTTTCAAAGGAGGAATTTTTACAGAGAATATCATCGGGCGGTGGAAAGGGCCCGGCGTTTGAAATAAAACCGGTGGAAGGACCAAAGGCCTACAGGCCGAAGCAAAGGCATCATATGGGAATGTACCTGGACGGCCGGTGGTATGAATTAAGGGCGGTACCCGGGACCTGGAACCAAAGCGACCCCGTGGAATGCCTGGACGTATCCATACTGCAGAACAACCTTTTGGAGCCGGTACTGGGCATTAAGGACCCCAGGACCGACGCAAGGATTGAATTCGTGGGCGGGATAAAGGGCCTTGGGGAGTTGGAAAGGAAAGCAAAACAGGGCGCGGCGGTGGCTTTTTCGCTGTACCCGACTTCCATACAAGAGCTTATGGGGGTAGCGGATGCGGGCAGGGTTATGCCGCCCAAGTCCACATGGTTTGAGCCCAAGCTTCGAAGCGGCTTATTCATTCACGACCTGGGATAAAGACACGGGGACGGTTCCAGTGTCTTTTTACGTCGGCAACTTTGCGTGAAACGGCTCTGCCCCCTAGTTATAGGGGCCAATTAATCAGTGTGACAATAATACCATTTCCCAGTCGGCTCCTGCCAGACGACAGTCCTTTCCCTTTGCTGCTGCCACTGGAGGATGGAAAAGCCGCTTGCGGGAATGGTATAATAAGTCAGGGGTGGGAGAGGAGTATGAAGGATATTATGCTTTTAGCCGATTGGATAAAACAATCGGGCTTTACTGTAGTGCTTACAGGGGCCGGTATGTCCACCGAAAGCGGGCTCCCGGACTTCCGATCCAAAAGCGGCTGGTGGAAAAGTTACGACCCGACCACCATTGCATCGGTTGATGCAATGGAGACAGATTACCCGCTGTTCCATGAGTTCTATTGCATGCGGCTCAAAACCCTGGCGGATTGCAGTCCCCACCGGGGCCACTACATACTGGCGGAATGGGAAAAGAGGGGCTTAATACACAGCATAGCGACTCAAAACGTAGACGGTTTTCATAAGGCTGCCGGAAGCCGCAGGGTATACGAACTGCACGGCTCACTTAAAAGCATAAGATGCATCGGCTGCGGCCGGCCGGGCAGAGTCGAGGATTTTCTTGACAGGGCGAACTGCCGCTGCTGCGGCGGAAAGCTTAGGCCGGGGGTTGTGCTGTTCGGCGAGGCGCTGCCCAAGGATGCCTGGAACAGCGCACTGCAGGACATAAAACAGGCGGACCTTGTCCTTGTAATCGGCACCAGCCTGCAGGTTTACCCGGCAAACCAGCTTCCTTCCATGACGGCGGGAAGGACAGCCTTTATTAACTACGAGGTACAGGGCACCGGCAGCGGGTTTGACATTGTTATCCAGGGCAAGGCCGGGGAAATCTTAGCCGGGCTGGACCGGCTGGTTAAATGAGCTGCTGGAGGAAGCCCTGCCACAGCCTAGAAACAGTGGATGAATAAATTCGAATATAATTTCCTCTTTTGCAGACACTATATGCGGAGGTGTCTTGCATGAACATAAATCTAACTGCAAAGGAAAGAACCCTTCTTGAGGACCAAAAAAGCCACGAGGAGATTTGTATCCAAAAGTACTCGAACTATGCGAGTATGGCATCCGACGCGCAGCTTAAGGAGATGTTCAGGAATCACGCAAATCATGAGCAGCAGCATTTAAACTCCATAAACCAGCTTTTAAGCGGCCAGGTGCCGAGCGTTGGCGGCACGCAGTCCGGGGGCGGCGGCGCGAGCCGGCCAAGTCAGTCGCCGGCCGATTACCAGTCCCGGGGCAGTTTTAATGCCAACAGTGCTTCCGACAAGGACCTGTGCACCGACATGCTTATGACGGAAAAATACGTATCGGGGACCTACGATACCGCCATATTCGAGTTCAAGGACCCGCAGGTGCGGGATGTGCTCAATCACATTCAAAAAGAGGAGCAAAAGCACGGGGAAGCAATTTTTAAATACATGGAAAGCAAGGGCATGTATACGCCCCAGTAAAAAAGCGGCCTTGGCCGCTTTTTTATATCTTGACAAACTCCGGTTTACCGTTGGGAAAGCGGGTTATATAATCAAAGCCCGCTTTTTTTATAACCTGGTATGCAGCCGGAAAATAATACGCCAGGTGATAGGGAGTGTGGGCATCCGACCCGATGGTAAGGACTTCCCCGCCCAACTCGAGGTACCTTTTCAGAAGGTCAAGGTCCGGCATGGTGCTTTGCAGCTTGTACCTGAAGCCGGAGGTGTTTATCTCCAGCCCCCTGCCGGTATTTATAAGTTCCTCGAAGACCAGGTCCAAGAGGTCGCCAAAGTCCGAATATTTCATACTTCTGTCCCGGTAACTGCCATACCTTCTTATAAGGTCCACATGGCCCAGGACGTTGAAGGCTTTAAAGCTTTTAATGCACGCGAGCAGCTCCTCCAGGTACTCGGTATAGGCGGCCTTTTTTGTTTTTTGACGGTAATATTCATCGCCGTAGAGGTCCATCCCGGATACAGCGTGTACCGAGGCTATCACAAATTGGAAGTCCTTGCCCTCCAGGAAAGCGCCGCATTCATCCAGGATATGGGGCTGGATGCCTATCTCAATTCCTTTTACTATGTTAAGCCTGCCGTGATATTTTTCCCTTGCATGGTCTATAGCGGCAGAGTAAGCGGCATAGTCCAGGTCGAACTGAAAGTTCCTGTCGGGGTAATCAATATCCAGGTGATCGGTTACGGCTATTTCCACAATATTTTGCTTAACTGCCCCGAGGCACATTTCTTCTATTTCCATGCCGCTGTCCTCGGAAAAGTTTGTATGTACATGGTAATCGTAAAACAATTCCATTCCTCCGTTTCCCCCGTATAAATGCAATTTTACTTGTGTGCATCGAGGTTGTCAAGGGCGCCGGGCACTGTAAAGGATTGATATTGACAAAACCGGGATTATGGTATAAAATTAGCACATTAGTTCACTACCGATTTAGCGAGGTAAAGCATAAAAGGAGGGTCATGTATGGGGGACTACAGGAGACAGGTGCCCGATGGCGTTGCCGATATAATGGCCGATGAGTGCGCGGTCAAAAGAGAGGCGGAGGCTGCAGTAAGGGGAGTATTCTTAAGCCACGGGTTAAGGGAGGTATGCACCCCCACCTTTGAGTACCTGGACGTATTTTCCACAGGGCAGGCGGTGCTGGAGCAGGAAGAGATGTTCAAGCTGACCGACCCGAAGGGCAGGATACTGGTAATAAGACCGGATATGACAATACCCATAGCAAGAATGGCGGCCACC
Organism: Clostridia bacterium; assembly: GCA_035655175.1. Classification (GTDB taxonomy): domain Bacteria; phylum Bacillota; class Clostridia; order Ch29; family Ch29; genus JAAYEV01. Next base: position 6,381 of record DASRVG010000177.1, read on the forward strand.
AATATGAAAGGAGAACCAAAACCCCATAAACTGTTTTATATATCCGAAGTATTCAGGGTAAACGGAAACGGGGCGGACGGGCTGAGGGAGTTTACCCAGGCAGGCGTGGAGATGATTGGCATACCGGGGGTGGAAGCGGACGGAGAGTGCATTTCGATAGCGGTACAGGCTATGAAAACCGCCGGGATAGAAGACTTTAGGATAGACATAGGCCAGGTGGAGTTCCTTGAGAGCATTATTGGCGAGATAAAAATTTCCGGCGAAGAAAAGGAAGACCTGCGGCACTACATAAAACACAAGAACCTTGTAGCGGTGGAGGAGTTTTTGGACAAAAAAAAGGTTAACGGAAAACTGAAGGAACTGCTTCTGCTTATACCGGTGCTGTACGGGAATGCGGCGGAAGTGCTGAAAAGAGCCGGGGAATTCCCCCTTAACCGGGGCGCGGAAAAGGCCCTGGAGAATATTGAAAAGGCTTGCAGCATAATAAACGAATACGGGTACGGAGGATATATATCCGTAGACCTTGGCATGGTAAAAGAACTTCCCTATTACACCGGCATAATATTCAAGGGCTTTACCAGGGACTTGGGATACATTATATGCAGCGGCGGAAGGTACGATTGCCTGCAAAAAGACTTTGGGGAAAACGCGCCGGCTACCGGCTTTGCAATAAACATAAACAGGGTGGTGCAGGCGCTGTACAAACAAAACCCTCAGCGAGTTTGCCGCCCAAAGGCTTTCATACTGAAGTGCAGCGACGGGGACAGGAAAAAAGCGATAAGGACGGCTCAAAAGCTCAGGGCCGCCGGCCTTTATGTAGAATTGGACATGACGCCGGCAAGTATGGACAAAATATTGGCCTACGCCCGGGAAAAGGGAGTGGGCAGGGTAATAACCCTTCAGGAAGGAAGCAGGCTTAAGGTTACCGACGTGGAGACGGGGAAGCATACAGTAACAAACGTGCCGGGGATTATAGCCTTGTATTCACCGGTTAACAGCGAGTGCATCGCAGGATGGCATTAGGGGGATGAATAATGGACAGGTTTCTTAGGATAGCCCTTGCAAAGGGAAGGATAGCACTGCAGGCGGCAGAACTTTTTGAAAGCATCGGTATAAACTGCAGCCCCCTCAAGGAAGGGACAAGAAAGCTTATAATAAGGGACCCGGGCAGCATGGTGGAGTTCATACTGGTCAAGCCAAAAGACGTGGCAAAATACGTTGAGCTGGGAGCGGTGGATATGGGGGTGGTGGGAAAGGATATGCTGCTGGAGCAGCAGCCTGACCTTTACGAGGTGCTGGACCTGGGGATAGGAAAATGCAGGATGGTGGTGGCGGGCCCCGAAAAGCCCCAGGTTTTTTTAAACAGGGCGGTCAAGGGGGTGGCCACCAAGTACCCGGTAACCGCGCAAAACTATTTCAGGGAAAAAAGGGAAAGCATACAGGT
>DASRVG010000178.1:0-2262 GCA_035655175.1 Clostridia bacterium
GTTAAAGGGGCATTATTTCGCCATCGCAACGCTGGCGGTGGCCGAAATAATAAAGCAGGTATTTGTAAGCTGGAACTACGTGGAGGGTGCCACCGGCATATCCATACCGATAATACACCGCTCGTCCGGCTTTTTTACGAGGCTTTTTTACTTGCAATTTAATGACAAGCTGCCCTGGGTGTATATTAGCCTTGCCCTGTTCACGGCGGTGATTTTTCTTAGCAGTTACCTGGAAAACTCCAAGATGGGTTATTACCTTAAGGCCATACGGGAAAGCCACGAGGTGGCGGAGGCCATCGGCATAAACCCCACCAACTGCAAGCTGCATGCAATGATAATCTCCGCCTTCATATCGGCCCTGTGCGGTTCGGTATATGCCCAGTATATTCTCTATATCGACCCCTTCATGATGTTCTCTCTTGATATATCAATGAAAATAGTGCTGCTCACCGTCCTTGGCGGCATAGGAAATATTTACGGCCCCATCATAGGCGCGGCCATCTTTATTCCGCTGTCCGAGTTTACAAGGATAAAGCTTGGGGGGTCCGGGACCGGTATAGACCTTATGATATACGGGCTTTTAATTGTAATTATTACCTGTTTCCAGCCCAAGGGGGTAATCGGGATAGCCGGGAAAGCGGCCGGGAAGTTTGGACGGAAAAAGACTGGAGGTGAGGGCAGCGTTGAAGCCGCTTCTTGAAATAAAGAACATCACGATGAAATTCGGAAGCCTTGCAGCGAACGAGGATGTGTCCTTCACCATCCACGACAACGAAATAGTAAGCCTTATTGGACCCAACGGAGCCGGGAAGACTACGCTTTTCAACTGTATCACCGGGTTTTACAAGCCCTTTGCCGGTCGTGTGGTCTATATCGGCAGGGACATTACAGGGATGTATCCCTATGAGATTTGCAAGCTGGGGATTACCCGCACCTTTCAGATAGTAAAAACGCTTAATGAAATGACGGTGGAGGAAAACGTTATGACCGGCGCCTTTCTTCATACCCGAAGCCGTAAGGAAGCAGCCGGTATAACAAGGGAGATACTTGACCTCACCGACCTTTGGGGCAAAAAGGACATGCTCGGCGCCAACCTTACCATTGCCGACAGGAAAAGGGTGGAGATTGCAAGGGCCCTTGCCACAAGGCCCCGTATCCTCATGCTGGACGAATGCATGGCGGGCTTAAACCAGACCGAGATAAAGGACGTGATGAATCTCTGTCTGAGGCTTAAAGAGCAGGGGCTGTCCCTTTTGATTGTGGAGCACATAATGGAGGCGATAATGCCAATATCCGACAACATCGTGGTTCTAAATGCCGGCAGGAAGATAGCCGAAGGGGCGCCGCAGGATGTTGTCAACAATGAAGAGGTCATTAAAGCCTATTTGGGGGATAGATATCATGCTAAAAGTAAAAAATCTTAACGTCGGATATGGAAACGTGCCGGTCATATTCGATTTCTCCTTCGAGGTAAAAAAGGGAGAAGTGGTGGCGATAGTGGGCTCCAACGGCGCCGGAAAGTCAACGCTGCTTAAGACCATATCCGGCATACTAAAGCCCAACGCCGGTGAGATTTTATTCTGCGATAAACGTATTGACAGCATTCCCGCTTACAGGATTGTGGAAATGGGTATATCCCACGTACCGGAGGGCCGACAGGTTTTCGGGAAGATGAACATAAGGGACAACCTCATGCTGGGTGCCTACGTGCTGCGTTCAGAAAGCGAGAAGGCCGCCCGGCTCAGGGAGGTATACGAGCTGTTTCCTATACTGCGGGATAGGGAGAACCAGAAGGCGGAAACCCTTTCAGGCGGCGAGCAGCAGATGCTGGCCATTGCCCGGGGGCTTATGTCAAATCCAAAGCTATTGATGGTGGATGAAATGTCGCTGGGGCTGGCGCCCTTCCTGGTGGACAGGGTGATGGATACGCTAAAGGTTATTAGGGACAATGTAACAGTGCTGCTGGTGGAGCAAAAGGTGCAGGAGGCGCTGGAGATAGCCGACCGCGGCTACGTACTGCAGAACGGCCGGCTTGCGATGGAGGGCAGCGGGGCGGAGCTGCTGGAGTCCGACATAGTAAAGAAAGCATACCTCGGCCTCTAGGATACAAAAAAAAGGGACAGGGGACGGCAGACTGTGCTGATAACCCAGCAATTGGTTAACATAAACCAATCGATATATGGTATAATCCACTTGTTAAATATAGAAAGAGGGTGGAATTATGAGATATATCGAAGGTATAAGCAGGAAAAGAAGAATAGC
>DASRVG010000179.1:0-12324 GCA_035655175.1 Clostridia bacterium
TAAAAATCATGCAGCCCCTGGCGGGGGGGTGAAAAAGGGTCAAAAACCCCGGCGTATGTTTCAAACGCCGGGGTTTTTGCATTGTAATAGCATTATTTTTGGTCCAAATCCAATATAAGGACTTCTACATCCTTTTGTGCAAATTTTGGGCCTTTTGCCATAGGATTTATCATTTAACCGGTTTATATTTGGTTATACAGCGAAATAGAAGGCCATGTTTTTGCCACATCAGTTAAAATACTGCTGCTTTTATTGATTTTACCGAGAGTATTCTAACTTGGCTTAAAAAAAATAAATTAAACCAATTATTTATTGCTGTGGAGGTGTACCTATGAAAAAAAGGTATATAATATATCTTTAAGGAATAATGTAGCGTGTCCCTATTGCTTAATCATTTGTGCCGTTATGCCGTCAACTCTTTTAAATTGACATAATTTTTACTGAATTATATAATTATTTTATAACAATAAACTATTTGGCGGTTATTTTTACTTATACAGTACCACGGACGTACCGCTTTGATTTTTTAGTGTAAAGGGGGACCGACTATGAGAATGGTGTTAACCACATGTGCTTATTGCGGCTGCGGCTGCAACCTGTACCTTCACATCAACGACAGCGAAGAAATTGTTGGTGTGTCACCATCGGCCAGCCACCCGGTAAGCAACGGAAGACTTTGCGTAAAAGGGTGGAGAGGATTTAGTTTTGTTAACCACAGCGAAAGACTAAAAAAACCCCTTATAAAACAAAAAAACGGCACCTTTATCGAAACGTCCTGGGACCGGGCTATATCCATAGTGTCCAACAGGCTCAAGGATGTTATGGACAGGTATGGGCCTAAATCCATCGGAGTGCTGTCCTCGGCAAGATGTACAAATGAAGAAAACTATCTGATGACCAAGATAAGCCGTTCGGTTTTCAAGACACCAAACATCGACCACTGCGCCCGTCTTTGACACTCCCCGACAGTGGCTAGTTTAGCCGCCGCATTCGGCAGCGGTGCAATGACCAACTCAATTGACGAGCTGGAAAAAGCCGACTGCATATTTGTAATAGGTTCCAATACCACCGAACAGCACCCGTTGATAGCAAGCCGTATACAGGAAGCGGTACGCAAAAATAAGGCGACGCTTATAGTGGTTGACCCCAGAAGGATACCCCTTACTGAGGATGCATATATATATGCAAGGATTACTCCCGGCACAAATCTCGCACTAATAAATGCAATGCTTCATGTTATTATTAAAGAGGATTTAGTGGATTACCAGTTTGTCAGCAGCAGAACCCATGGCTTTGAAGAGCTGAAAGCGTCGGTGGCAGGATTTAGCCCGGAAATCGCATCAAAAATAACAGGGATTCCAGCCTCCACCATAGAGGACATGGCCAGGATATACGCCTCTGCGGACAGGGGGTCCATTGTATATGCCATGGGAATAACCCAGCACGTTACCGGCAGCAAAAACGTAGCCGCCCTTGCAAACCTGGCCATGATTACCGGGAATATAGGCAAAGAATCAGCCGGAGTTAACCCCTTAAGGGGGCAGAATAACGTCCAGGGCGCCTGTGATATGGGAGCCCTTCCGAACTGCCTTCCCGGTTATCAGAAACTGGAGGATGAACGGGTAGTTGAAAAATTCAAAGGTGTATGGGGCGATTTCAACTGTGAAGTCGGCCTTACCGTCACCGATATGACGCATCATGCCGATGCAAACAATATAAGGACCATGTATATTATGGGTGAGAACCCGGCGATAAGCGACCCTGATATTAACCATGTGAAAGCGGTCCTTGCCGACCTGGAGTTTCTGGTGGTGCAGGACATTTTTCTTACCGAAACCGCCCAGCTTGCCGACGTTGTACTTCCCGGCGCCAGTTTTGCAGAAAAGGACGGAACCTTTACCAATACGGAAAGAAGGGTCCAGCGCGTGCGGAAGGCTATCCAGCCGGTGGGGGAAAGCAAAGCGGACTGGGAAATACTGTGCGAAATTGCCCGCGCTATGGGCTGCGATATGAGCTACAGCCATCCTTCCGAAATAATGGACGAAATAGCCTCCCTTGTCCCCAGCTATGCAGGAATAGACTACAATCGCATCGAAAAGGAGGGCTTGCAGTGGCCGTGCCCGGATAAGAACCATCCCGGAACAAAATATCTGCACAAAGATAAATTTGCAGGGGGGCTGGGCAAATTCACCGTCAATGACTACATTGACCCGGCAGAAATGCCGGACGAGGAATACCCCTTCATTATAACCACCGGCAGAATACTGCACCATTATCATACCGGGACCATGACAAGGAGGTCCTGGGCTCTTGATTTCGAATGCCCTGAAGCCTATATAGAGATAAACCCATCCGACGCCCAAAAACTCGGGCTGTCAAAAAGGAGCAAACTGATGGTTACGTCAAGAAGGGGCAGCCTTGTGGTCAAACCGCTGATAACCGATGCAATAGGGGAAGGCGTTGTGTTTATACCCTTCCATTATAATGAAGCACCGGCCAATATTCTTACATCGGGGCATGTGGACCCCAAGTCAAAGATACCGGAACTCAAAGTAACCGCTGTTAGAATAGAGGAGGTGAAATAAATGCCGGTTTTAAAGAAAAAAAACCTTGATACCCTTATACAGATTTGGGAGCTGGAATATGTAATACTGGCGCCGTCTCGTTTGGGAAACGACGTCCTTTTAGCGGAATACAACCCGAAAACCTTCACCCTTGACTATGTAAACTTCACTTTGCCTCCCAAACAGTACCTGTTTGAAATGAAGGAGAAGCTGTACGATTGGGAAAAGAATGAGGACGGTTCAATAAAATTAAAGGAACCCGCTTTTAATATCGGGTCAAGGATACTTTTTGGGATAAGGCCTTGTGATGCCTATTCGGTGGCATATATGGACAAGTTTTTCAGCGAAAACTATAGCGACCCGAACTTTTCGGCAAAACGCGACAAAACCTATACGGTAGTGCTAAACTGCATAACCCCGGGGAGTAGCTGCTTCTGTTCCTCCATAGGTACCGGACCTTTTGGCCGTGAGGGCGCCGACATGGTGTTCACTCCAATGGGAGATGAATATTTTGTTGAAGTGTTAACCCGTAAAGGAGAGCAGTTGATGCGCTCCGCCTTAAGTCTTTTTGAAGATTCAAGCCCGGAATACCTGGTGAACAAAGCAAGGCTTTTGAAGGAAGCAAAATCAAAATTTACGACTGAAATAAACCTTGACCACGCCGCCGAACTGCTGGACAGAAACTATGACAACCATATCTGGGACCTTTACACAAACAAATGCGTGGAATGCCATGGCTGTACCTTTGTATGTCCCACCTGCCTGTGTTTTAACGTATTAGACAGCGCCGATGCAGAGGGGGGTACCCGGTCAAGGCACTGGGATTCCTGCCAGTCAAGTTACTTCACTAGAAATGCTGGCGGACATAATACAAGGAGCGAGACTTCAAAATTCAGATACAGGATATACGACAAGCTTAAGTACATTACAGAGAAATTTGATATGTACGGTTGTGTCGGTTGCGGCAGGTGTATCCAGACCTGCCTCGGGCACTTAAGCATTATCGATATCGTTAAAGAGCTGCAAAAATATGAGGAGGACATTTCACGGTCCGAAAGCCGCGATCACCGGTGCGACTGCAATCTCTATATCCCGCAAACGGCTGTTATTAAAGAAATCCACCAGGAAACCCATAACATAAAACGTTTCATTGTCCAGTACGAAAACAAGGATTTGCACAAAAGCTTTAAGTATCAGGGACAGTTTTTTGAGATTACCGTTTTCGGAGTAGGGGAGATACCTATATCCATACCTTGGGCGCCGTCAAACAGGGAATATTTCGAGTTTGTCATCAAAAAAGCAGGACGGGTAACCACCGCCATTCACAACCTTGAGGTCGGCGATAAGATAGGCCTCAGGGGGCCCTTCGGAAGGAGTTTCCCGACGGAAATAGCAAAGGGCTTTGACTTGCTGTTTTTCGGGAGCGGAGTAGGGCTTGCACCGGTAAGGACCGCAATACTGCACTCGCTGGAAAACCGTGAGAGCTACGGAAAAATAGTAATAATAGCCCGGGCTATGAATTACGACGGACTGATATACAAACAGGACCTTAAGAACTGGGAAAACATAGACGGGGTGGAAGTCATCTATGCCCTTTCTGAACCCAGCGAACATGTGGAAGCATATACGGGCAAACTTGATGCTCTTATAAAGAGCTTAGACCTCGACTGGAAAAATACCAGGGCCATTGCCTGCGGCTCACCCCAGCGCATCAAGCTTGTAGCCCAGGACCTGGTTGAACTGGGGATTGACGAAAACCAGATATTCACAACCCTTGAAACCCATATGCGCTGCGGCGTGGGCAAATGCGGACACTGCAAGGTTGGCAGCAAGTACATGTGCCTGGACGGTCCCGTATTCACATACCGTGAGATGAAAGAACTTCCGCCCGAATATTAGCACAGCAATCTCAGGATACAGGTAAAAATCGCCGGATTGGCCGGCAGCCGGCATAGTCCGCAGCTGGTAGAGGAAAAGAAGCCCTGGGGCTTCTTTTTTTGTATAAAGCGGCTATAAAAGAAGCCTTTTTGAATTTTTCACAACAATCGACATCGATATAAGTCAAATCAATATTTAATTTATCCTGTCGAATTTCTATCACAGCATTCGCATGGAACATCAAAATATTTTTTTATGTTATAATAGAGGAGGCATGGTTATCCACAAGGAAAACGCCATTTTTGTGTATAAATACTATTATACAAAATAATCATTTTGTATAATTAGGAGGACCGATATGAACAATATACCCCTACCCCTCATGAGTTTCTTGAATTACATGGAGACCATCCAGGGCAAGTCAAAAAACACGGTTAAGGAATATTATTATGACCTTAGGACCTTCTTCCGGTACCTGAAGGTCCAGCGCGGCCTGGTCCCCAAGACCGCCGAATTCGAAAAAATCAGGATCGACGACGTGGACATCGACCTCATCAAGTCGGTCACTTTAAACGACCTGTACGGCTTTATCTCCTATGTATCCTTCAAACGGGACAACAGCAACGCCGCCAAGGCCCGTAAGGTCTCTACCCTGCGGTCCTTTTTCAAGTTTTTGCACGGCAAAATGAAAATGATAGATGAAAACCCGGCCAGCGAACTGGAAACGCCCAAGACTCCTTCGCGGCACCCGGTATACCTTACCCTGGCCGAAGCAAGGGAACTTTTGGAAGCCGTGGAGGGCGAATTCAGGGACCGGGACTACTGCATCCTTACGCTGTTTTTGAACTGCGGTCTTAGGCTCTCGGAGCTGGTAGGCATAAACATAAGCAACATACGGGGCGATACCATGACGGTTATAGGAAAAGGAAACAAGGAAAGGACTGTTTACCTTAACGATGCCTGCCTTAAGGCCATTGATGATTACCTGCGGGTAAGGCCGCGAGACGGTGTCAGGGACAGGGATGCCCTGTTTTTAAGCAAAAGAAAGCAGCGAATTAGCAACAAAACGGTGCAGCACATAGTGAAAAAATACGTGGAAAAGGCCGGCCTGGACACCGAAAGGTATTCCACCCACAAGCTGCGGCATACCGCCGCCACGTTAATGTACAAGCACGGCGACGTGGACATAAGGGCGCTGCAGCAGATTCTGGGCCATTCCAGCATATCAACCACCCAGATATACACCCACGTCGACGACAAGAGGCTTAGGGATGCGATAAAGAAAAATCCCCTTGCCAATACAAAAAAGGATTCCTCAGACGAGTAAACGCTGCCACATAGATAAAATAGAAGCAAAAACCGGTTTTGTTTTCAAAAAACCGGTTTTTTATTTAAATAATGAACTTTTTCTAGTAAAAACCTCCTGACAGGCCTCTAATTTGCCCTATAACAAAATTTACCCGTTTTATGGATCAGTTGCACTATGCATAGGTAATTTTTGCGTTACAGGCCCTTACAGGGCTCGCCTTTTTTGGACTGTTCAGTAGTTATCATTAATACAGGCCTTTATTGGCCTAAAATTCCTATTTCCAGCTGTGCAAGTATTCAACTTGTTCACTGCTTAGGCTGTCAATGCTTATCCCCATACTTTGCAGTTTCATAAAGGCAACCCGGCGGTCAATTTCCGGCGGTATTTCATATACCCTGTTTGAAAGCCTGCCCCGGTTTTCCAAGATGTATTTTGCCGCCAGGGCCTGTATGCCGAAGGACATATCCATTATTTCAATCGGGTGCCCGTCTCCCGCCGCCAGGTTGACCAGCCTTCCCTCCCCCAGCAGGAAAACTTTTTTGCCGTTCCTCAGCGTATAGGATTGAATATTTGGCCTGGCCAACCCTTTTTCAACGCTTGCCCTCTCCAGGGCTTCTATATCAATCTCCACGTTGAAATGGCCTGCATTGGCCAGAACCGCCCCATCCTTCATGTTCGGGAAATGCCTTTCGTTTATGATGCCGCAGCAGCCGGTAACGGTAACAAAAAAGTCTCCCTTTGGTGCCGCCTCATCCATGGTCATCACGCTGTGGCCGTCCATGGCTGCCTCCAGGGCCTTTATCGGGTCCACTTCGCAAACGATTACCCTGGCACCCAGACCTTCCGCCCTTGCGGCCACTCCTCTGCCGCACCAGCCGTAGCCCACCACCACCACCGTTTTACCGTTTACCTGGAGGTTTGTGGTTCTCATTATGCCGTCCCATACCGACTGGCCGGTACCATACCGGTTATCGAACAGGTGTTTGCAGTAGGCGTTGTTTACCGCCATCATCGGGATTTTCAGGTCCCCCTTTTCCTCCATGGCCCTAAGCCTGTTTACACCGGTCGTCGTTTCTTCGCATCCCCCAATCACGTTAACCCGCAGGTCCTCTCTCTTGGTGTGCAGCATATGTACCAGGTCTCCCCCGTCGTCTATTACAATGTCCGGCCTGCAGGACAGGGTATATTCTATATGCCGCCGGTATTCCTCCGGCGTGGAATTATGCCAGGCATATACATTAATCCCTTCTGACGCCAGCGCGGCCGCCACATCGTCCTGGGTTGAAAGGGGGTTGCTGCCGGTAATGCTGACCATTGCCCCCCCGGCCTTAAGGACAAGCGCCAGGTATGCCGTTTTTGCCTCAAGATGCACCGATACGGCCACCTTTACTCCGTCAAAGGGCCTGTCCCTCTCAAACTCCCTTTTTATGCCGTTAAGCACCGGCATAAAATTGCCCGCCCATTCAATCTTTTTCCTGCCGTCTTCCGCAAGTGTTATATCCCTGATTACTCTTTCCATGTAATACCCTCCCCCGCCGGTTTTCTATTGCTTCCACCGCTGGTCTCGCTTATTCAAATATACCATATGTATCACAAAAAAGCCCCCTAGGGGGCGAATTTTATTCATCCATTATTTCATCTATGTCTATGGCAATATAGTCCGCATCCCGGTCAATGCAGCGGCAGCAGTTGTCGCAGACCTTGCCGCTGTCCAGGTCGCATACAAGACACTCGCCGCAGTTGGTACAGGGCCTGTCCTCCAAAACACACTGTTTAATCATGGTATCAACTCTTTCTTTTTCTTATATTATATCCGATATTAATCAATTTTTACAGGACAGTTTATTATATAGCTGCGACTTCCAGCCAACGTTTTTTCAACAAGGAAATCATTCATTAAGGGCGGTTAGTTCTATCTGAATTGAACTATTATTAATTCTAGCATTAGCGAGTTTTACATATTCAGGTTTGATGTCATATCCTATATAATATCTATCATTTTTAAGAGCAGCTAGGCATGTTGTGCCACTTCCACAAAATGGGTCAAGAATCACATCTCCTTTAAATGAATAAAGCTGAATCAATCGATGAGGCAGTTCCTCTGGAAAAGGAGCTGGATGACCAATGCTTTTCGCTGATACAGCCGGAAAAGTCCAGACGCTTTTAGTCCATTCCAAGAATTGATCCTTAGTTATTGTATTCTGCTTACCGTTTCTCCTTCTTGAAAAAGATTCTTTAGAAAAAACCAAAATATACTCATGCGTATCTCTTAATACAGGATTTGAAGCCGACATCCAGCTGCCCCACGCTGTTGAAGGACTAGCGCTTGCTGCCTTATCCCAAATTATTTCACCTCTCATTAGATACCCAATTTTTAACATATCCTCAATAATGTATGAATGTAAAGGAATGTATGGTTTCCTACCTAAATTGGCAATGTTTATACAAGCTCTTCCGCCCGTAACTAGCTTCTTATATGTTTCTAGGAAGACTTTATTAAGTAGTTCCCGATATTCCTCTAAGGACATATCTTCGTCATATTCTTTTTTGACATTATAGGGAGGTGACGTAATCATTAAATGAACACTATTGTCCGGAATCTCACTCATAGATTCACTAGACTTACAGTAGATCCTGTTCAGTTTGTCAACAGGAACCCTATTTTCCTTATATACTAAGGGCTGCTTAATATTGTTTTGACCAGTATATAGTTTACTATTATAAAACTCTGAAGAGTCATGATTTATTCTACCTGGTGTTCCGAAAGCACTTGTTTTTGTGCCTATTCTTTTTACCAACATAATCACTCTCCAATAAGTCTTATAAATAATTCGCCTTTTTCTTCGTAGGTTTTTTGTCTATTTGAAGTTTCTATTATTCTTCCGAGTTCTTCTTTGTTCTTCATGCATGATAAAAATATGATTTCCTGAGAAAATAACTGATTGATTTTGTATTGTAATTCCTTTATTCTGTCAAATCTAAAAAACCCGCCTTTTTGTGTTGTTTTAATATTTTCTTTATTATTCTTACAATCCAAAGGTTCAGGGTTTATAGACCAAAAACCTTGGATAATACCCGTTTTATATAATTGGTCTACTTTATGGTAATAGCTTTCGGTAATAGGAGTATTCCCTAAAACTATTATTGGAATTCGCGCAGCTTTCGGACTGGAGATCCTTATATTTACACTTTTCCCAATGGCTTTAAGCATAGAATCAGACCTCAACAATCCCGGATTTCCAGAATGTGTTTTGTAGTCGCCTATACATTTAAAACGGTCATTATTTTGATTATCTTTTATGTATTCCCAGTTCCATACTATCGACATTTTAATTTCAAAAACTGCAACAATATCTTCAGGTTTTTGCTCAACACCACTTCTTCTAGATACTACTACATCTCCTGGAGATTGTCTAGTTAATGCAAGTTCATCGCAAATTGCACCCTGGATTACATGCAGTTTATCATTTTTAACTATCTGCTGAATAATATTTGCTGACCACTTTTCAGTAAAATTGCCTATTAGTGCATTCCTACTCTGAAGTGTTGTTCTACTACCTCTATATTTTCTCGGCCAATAAGCAAAATATTTGCCATCATTTGTAACATAAAACAATTGTTCAGGTGTTACTAGATCAGAATCTAGTGATTTTTGAAAAAATTCTATCTCTATGTCCTTGCACCATAAATCTGTCAACACCGACATCCCCCGTATAAAAAGCTCGGTTATCCGATTTTTAATAATAAGTCCACTATTAATATTATTCAACGAAACTAGATAATCTCCTTTAAATATTTCAAAACAATGGTAACTATTATGGCTCAAGTAAATAATTCCTACTACTCATTGGTAGCGATTAAGAACTTTACCGCTCCGGGGGTATCAAAAGCACCTGGCCCGGCATTATGTCGGGGCTTTTCATGCCGTTTTCCTTCATAATATCGTATATGTATCTTCGGATATCTCCCTTACCGTCGGTATGCTCCCTGGCTATGGCCCACAGCGTGTCCCCCGGCCTTACTTTATATTCCCGGAAAACCGGTACCGTCTCACCCCTGGCGCTCACTTGGTTAACCAGGCTGCCCAGCAGCGACATCATGGACAGGGTTATTATAACTATTAAGGCCCCCGTTATCTTTTTCATACTATCATCCTCCCGAACTAATGTTCGATTAAATTATACAGGAACATACGTTCCCTGTCAAGGAAAAATAATGAAATTTGCGAACATTTGTTTGATAACTCCTAAATATTGTGATATAATTCTTACAAAGTAGGAAAGGAGTTGTCGCCGTAATGAAAAAGAAACCACTATCCGGTAAGCAGTTGGAAGTCCTGGAGTTTATTAAGAGTGAACATTTTAAGAAGGGCTATCCTCCATCGGTTAGGGAAATATGCGAAGCGGTGGGCTTAAAGTCGACATCCACGGTACACGGTCACCTTGAAAGGCTGGAGAGGAAAGGGCTGATACGCAGGGACCCGACAAAGCCAAGGGCCATTGAGGTGCTGGACATTTCTCCGCTGTCCATTGCAAGGGATATGGTAGAAGTCCCCATAGTAGGAAGAGTCACTGCCGGGCAGCCAATCCTGGCCGTTGAAAACATAGAGGACACCTTTCCGCTGCCGGCGGATTTCCTTCGGGGCGACGACAGTTTCATACTTACCGTACGGGGCGAGAGCATGATTGAGGCGGGCATTCTGGACGGCGACTATGTGGTGGTAAAGCAGCAGAATTATGCCAACAACGGGGATATAGTGGTAGCGCTCATAGAAGACGAAGCCACCGTTAAGCGTTTTTATAAAGAAAAGGACCATATAAGGCTCCAGCCGGAAAATTCCCTGATGGAGCCGATACTGGTCCAGGATGTGACCATACTGGGCAAAGTAACGGGTGTATTTCGCAGGCTCTAAGAAACGGGGACACACCGCACTGTGATGTGAGAGGTGTGTCCCCTTGTTTTATACTACCACTATTTCCTTATTCGCTTTGTTAATAGCTTCCGGGCCATCCTTTCCGATTATCATAATATTCTCTATCCTTACACCAAACTTTCCGGGGAGGTATATGCCCGGCTCTATGCTGAAGGCCATTCCCTTTTCAAGGACCCTCTTGTTGCCTCCCTTTATATCCGGGGCCTCATGGACGCTGAAGCCTATTCCGTGTCCCAGCCTGTTAAGGAAGTATTCCCCATAGCCCGCTTCCTTTATTATATTCCTGGAAACGGCATCCACGCTTTCAGCGGTTACCCCTTCCTTGACCGCCTTCTCCCCTTCATCCTGGGCATTGTATACTATGTCGTAAATCTTTCTTTCCTCGTCGGTAACACCGCCCACGAACACCGTCCGGGACATGTCGGAACAAAGCCCCTTGTACTTGCACCCAAAGTCAAGTATTATTACATCCTTTTCCTGTATATACCTGGAATACTGGTTGTAATGGGGCTTGGAACTGTTGGGCCCGGAGGCGACAATCGGGTTGAAGGCCATACCCTCCGCCCCGTTTTTAATGAACAGCTCCTGGATTTTTTCCTTGATGTCCTTTTCTTGCAGCCCCGGTTTTATGTATTCCAATATTTCTTCAAAAACCTTATCTGCAATGGCTGCTGCCTTTCGCAGGTTTTCCAGTTCCTCATCGCTTTTTATTATTCTAAGCTCCTCCAGGATTGGCCTTCCGTTTACAAAGTTCACATTTATCCTGTTCTTTATATCCAGTATGCTTACCGCGCTGGTGGTGCCGTTTACCCCGATTGTTTTGCTTTCCAAGCCAAATTCCTTAAGAGCGTTTTCCACGGTATCCAAAAAGCCCTCCCCGTCGCTCCAGTCATAGACTTTCCTGCCCTTTAACGTGTCCTGCATTTCCTCCCTGTTAAGCTTGGGGACTATATAAAACATTTCCTTATCCTTTGTTATAAAGAAACCCTGGAACCTTTCATCCATATGGGGCGAAAAGCCCAGCAGAAACTCCAGGTCTTCGGATGGTGCAATCAGCATTGCGTCCACCCTTTCAGCCCCCATAATACCTACCAGCTTGTCAAGGTATACTTTGTTCAACATTTTACCCCTCCTATATTGATATTAGGTCTTTTTGGGATATCAAGCAGGCTGTATCCCAAGGGCAAAAGCCC
The DNA here is from genome assembly GCA_035655175.1 of Clostridia bacterium. GTDB lineage: Bacteria > Bacillota > Clostridia > Ch29 > Ch29 > JAAYEV01. The sequence continues at coordinate 11,878 of DASRVG010000179.1, forward strand.
TTTTGCGCTGTTGTATCAGTTGCTGTCTCACCCCTCCCCTGTTTTCTATGAAGGTATTAACGCAATTTGGCCTTCGTTTTTCATTTGCTGGAGGGTTATAAGCACCCCCAGCCTCATGTGGTCCCAGCTGAGCCCCCCCTGCAGGTACCCGTAATAGGGCTCCCTTATCAGGGCATCGGCGCTCAGTTCTATTGAAGAACCCTGTATAAAGGCTCCCGCCGCCATAACCACCTGGTGTCCATAGCCCGGCATATCCCACGGGTACGGCGTAACAAAACTGTCCACCGGCGCTCCCTTTTGAATGCCGCGGCAGAATGAAAGCAGTTGCTCCTTTGAATTGAACCTGATGGATTGTATGATATCGCTTCGCCGGTCCCGGTAACCCGGAGAGACGGGAAAGCCGAGCCGTTCGAAAACCCTTGATGTATACACCGCACCTTTTACCGC
>DASRVG010000180.1:0-4468 GCA_035655175.1 Clostridia bacterium
GTTTTGCATTTTCCCCTTATACTTTCATATTCCTTTTCGGATATCAGACCGAGCCTATTCAAAAGCTCTGTTATCACCACGTCTATAGCCCTGCTGCTTCCGTCTTCTATCTTGAGGGCAATGCCAACCCCTTCACCTATAACCCCAATGCAGTAAACCCCTTCCGCTCCCAGCTTGGCAACCAGCCTGCCGCTGGTGGCTTCCATTAGCAGCGTGTCCAGCCTTCCGCTTCCTGCAACGTAAAAGGGATTGCCGGCCATGGCACCGGCCACCCTTGAGAGAGCTTCCTCCCTTGCCGCACTTTTTACACCCCGGGGCGCAGCCAGCTTTGAATAAGCCACCGCCATATTATATACCGGCAACCCGAACACCGGCACACCGCAGCCGTCCACTCCTATCCCAATGTCCCCGGCAGCAAGCCCGGTGACATCGGATACCACCTCAAGCATTTCCTTTTGCACCGGATGGTCCGGGTCTATATAGTCCTTTATATCATAACCCTTAATAAGGGCAAGGGCAATCATGCTGCTGTGCTTTCCTGAACAGGGGTTATGTATCTGCCCGTATTTTTCTTTTTTCTCACCCAACCTCTTTGCCGCCGGCCAGTACATCGGTGCCGCCCGCCCACAGTCAAGAGCCTCCAGTCCGCAGCCCATCTTATCAAAAATATTCCTTACCCTTTCAACGTGCTTTTCCTCCCCGCCGTGGGAAGCAGTCATAACCGCTATTTCCTCATCGTCAAATCCAAATTTTTCTACTCCGCCGGCTTCAATCATCGGCAGTACCTGGAAGGGTTTTGCCGCCGACCTCCAGTAGGTCCTGTTATGGTACTCACCTACACCAAACACCACCTGATAATTCTTATCCACCACCACCAGGTGACCCCGGTGCACCGACTCTATCTCGCCCCCACGAATTACATGGGCAAGCACTTCAGACATCCGTATCCCTCCGTCAATTAAGGCAGTCTTTTATGCCCCGGCATCCTGTTATAACCCCTCAGCGCTTTAATCTGCGTCTCCAGTTCTTTTTTCTGCTCCTCCAACCTCTCTATTCTGTCCTTGGCTTCCTTTGAATCCTTTTGGACTTTAAGCCATTCGCTGTATATATTGGCCGCTTCCTCCTGGGAATTGGCAAGCTGCTGCTTCAAGTCCTCCATCTCTTTTTTCAGCCTTTGGGCCTCTTCCCTGGACTTTCTCAACTGGTACCTCGCGTCCTCCAAGTCCTTCTCCGGCTTTGCGGTCTGCTTCTGTGCCATCTCAAGCTCTTGTTTAAGTTTGAAGTACTCGTCGGTTATGTTAAGTGCAGTCAAAACAGCCAACATTGTATTATTCATCGCTTTGCCGGTTTTGCCAAGCTCCCTCATTTTTTTGTCCACGTGCAGCGCAATGCTGTGCAAGTACTCTTCGGATGCCTCCCCCAGCATTTTATACTGCTGTCCCATAATTTCGACAGTAACCCTTGTTTTTTTATCCTTCATAACAGTTCCCCCGAAAAATAACATTTGGGTTTTCAACAATTGTTACCATTATTATAACACATGCTGCAGAAACTGGCTAAATAATTAACAAAAGTTGTCACATCAAAGGCACGGCAATAGGTCGCCGTGCCCTTTCCGCTACCTGCGAATCGCACCGGTTTGCTTGTGCAGCTGTTCCAGAATCCTTTCCAGTACCTCGCTCGCCTCCTGTTCGGTAAGTGTCTTCTCCAAAGACCTCAGGGTAAGGGAGTATGCGATGCTCTTTTTACCCTCGGGTATTTGTGCGCCGGTATATATATCAAAAAGCCTTATATCCTCCACCAGGTCGCCGCCTGCTTCGCGGATAACTCTTTCAATGGTCCCTGCCGGCACGTCCTTGTCCACCAGTAAAGCCATATCCCTATTGACCGAAGGGTACCTGGGAAGGGGTGAATAGGTAACGGTATCATCCGCCTTCTCCATCAAAAGGCCAAAATCAAGCTCCCCCGCGTACACCCTCGTCCCTATGCTGTAGTTTTCCAGAACATCGGGATGCACCTCTCCAATAACGCCCAGCACATCGCCGTCTATGAGAATCTCAGCGGTTCTACCAGGGTGGTAGGACGGGTCCCTTGCCCGCTTGAATTCATACCCGGTAATATTGAGCTCTTTAAGCAGTGTCTCCACCCTTCCCTTCAACGAGTAGAAATCCTCGTTACCATACAAACCAAGGGCGATGGTGAGCCTTTCCTCCGGCAGCTCTTTAAGCGGTATTTCCCGGGGAAGGAACCTTGGCGCGATCTCGTAGAACCCGGCTTCTTCTGCGCCCCTGTTATAGTTTAGCGATATGACATTAAGCATTGCGGGTAAAAGCATTGTCCTCATTATGCTGTACTCTTCGCCCAACGGGTTTTGAATGGCTACCGTTTTTCTAAGAGGGTGCCCCTCGGGCAGGTTTATCCTGTCAAATGCCGCGGGGCTTTCGAAGGAATAGGTGGAAATCTCGTACAGGCCGCAGCCACACAACACCTCCCGGACGATATCCGTTACTCTCTCTTTCCGGGTCCTGGTGCCCGGCACCCAGCTGCCGGACATAACGGTTTTGGGGATGTTGTTGTACCCGTACAGCCTCGCAACTTCCTCGGCTATATCATAGTCACGCCGTACATCCTGCCGGAAAGTGGGTACCGTAATGCACAAAACTCCTTCTTTTTCCTCCACCTCCATTTGCAGCCTCTCCAGCATATCCTTCATTTTTCGGGGCGGTATTCTTACCCCCAGCAGCTTGTTTATCCTGTCGGTGCTTACTTCAAGGTAATGCGGCCTAAGAGGGTTAGGATACACATCTATGACATCTCCCACCACCTGCCCGGCGCCCAGTTCTTCCATAAGCATTGCAGCCCTGTCGGAAGCAAGCCTTGCCAGGTCATGGCATACCCCCCTCACGAAACGGAATGAGGCTTCGCTCCACAGACCAAGTTTTTTGCAGGTGTGTCTGACATTATAGCCGTTGAATGCGGCGCTTTCGAGAAGTATTGTGCGGGTATTCGGTGTAACTTCCGAGTGCTCTCCTCCCATAACCCCTGCTATCCCTACCGGCACTTCTGCATCCGCAATAACTAGGTCATTTTGGTCCAGCGTCCTTTCCTTTCCATCCAACGTGACAATCCTTTCGCCGTCCTTGGCGCGCCTTACTATTATTTCCCTTCCGCCCACCTTTTCCAGGTCAAAGGCGTGCAGCGGCTGACCCATCTCCAGCATCACGTAGTTGGTTATGTCCACTATGTTGTTTATGGGTCTCATGCCTGCCTGTATCAGCCTTTTCTGCATCCACTGCGGCGAAGGCTCAATATTTATATTATCAATAACCCTGCCCAGGTACCGGAAGCACATGTCCGGTTCCTGAATGGTGATGCCCTTAAGATAGTCCCTTATGTCCCCTTTTGCATGCCTGATTGTCATCTCCGGCATCCTATAGGGGACCCCCGTCACCGCTCCTACTTCCCGGGCCACCCCAACCATGCTGAGGCAGTCCGGCCGGTTTGTGGTGATGTCCAAATCCAGCACTTTTTCGTTTAGCGTAAGCACCTTCCTGATGTCGGTGCCCGGGGCGTAATCACCCTCCAGGATATATATTCCCTCTTTCTTTTCCTCCGGCAGGTTATTTAAGTCCAGTGCCAGCTCCAGCGCGGAGCACATCATGCCCTCGGAATCCTCGCCCCGGATTTTGCCTGCCCTTATCCCCACGCCGCCGGGCAGCACAGCCCCGTCCAGCGCAACCGGGATCAAGTCCCCTGCTTTAACGTTTTTGGCCCCGGTGACCAACTGCAGTACCCTGTCCCCCACGTCCACCATACCCAGCACCAGCTTGTCGGCGTTGGGGTGGGGCCTTATCTGCTTAACCCTTCCCACCACCACCTTGTCTATCTCCTGGCCGGATTCCAAGATGTTCTCCACCATCGTTCCGGACATGGTCATGGCTTCGGCAAGGCTGTTTAGGTCAATATCAATATCAACGTAATCTTTCAGCCAATTAACAGGTACCAGCATTCTACATCCCTCCTTTTTAAAACTGCCTCAAGAATCTTATGTCGTTTTCAAACAAAAGCCTCATGTCATCTATCCCGTATTTCAGCATGGTAAGCCTGTCAAGGCCCATTCCGAAGGCAAACCCGGAATACTTGGTTGTATCTATACCGCACCTTTCGAGTACCTCCGGGTGCACCATCCCCGCCCCCGATAGCTCAATCCAGCCGGTATCCTTGCACACCCGGCAGCCGGCCCCGCTGCACACAAAACACGTGGCATCAATCTCCGCCGAGGGTTCGGTGAAGGGGAAATGGCTGGGCCGGAACTTGGTCTCCATGTGTTCCCCGTACAGCTTCTTTACAAATAGGTCGAAGGTGCCTTTCAAATCCCCCAGCGTTATACCCTCGTCCACCACCAGTCCCTCTATCTGATGAAACACCGGCGAGTGGGTTGCGTCCACGTCATCCGACCGGTATACCC
>DASRVG010000181.1:0-8219 GCA_035655175.1 Clostridia bacterium
GACACCCGGGATTCATTTCCGCCGGTTATCCTTGCAGCAACAGCCCGCTGCACCATTCCCGGGCGCAGGCATATGATGTTTATATAAGGAAATATGAAAGGAAGATTAATATGTATAATGGCTATGATTCGTATTACGACGGCGCACCGGTTTATAACCCTTATGGCTATCCCTGCCCTTACTGGGCTAATGCGCCAATATATAACCCCGACCCCTGGAAAAATTATATTCCGCTGCGAGACTATGGGCCAAACCCCTATGTGGTTAACATTGAGGATGCCGCTTTGCAGAACAATAATTTCCGCCTCGCTTTATGGACAGGAACCTATCTGCAGCTGACCCTTATGAGCATAAATGTGGGAGATGACATAGGCCTTGAGATGCACCCCGACGTGGACCAGTTTATACGAATTGAACAGGGCCAGGGCCTTGTCATGATGGGGGACAGCAAAGACAGGCTGTGTTACAGGCGAAGGGTGCACGACGATTATGTGATACTGATACCCGCCGGTAAATGGCACAACCTGATCAACATCGGCCGTACACCTATTAAGCTTTATTCCATCTATGCACCGCCGGAGCATCCCCACGGTACGGTCCACAGGACCAAGGAAGACGCTGAAGAGCACCACGACTAGTAAGACGAGGGGACGTTTCCCGCGTCTTGCCAAAAGTACAGGACAAGACAATAGAAACGTCCCCGTGTCTCTAACCACCAGGGAAAACCGGAAGCGGCAATCAGGGCCTGCCGCCGGTACCTTGCTCTGGAACCGGCTGATGAGCCGGTAACCAGGACTACAATGGAGCTATTGTGGCAAAGCGGGCAAAAGCAGCAGGCCCTGTCATTGTATAAGATACTTGCCGCGATTCTTGCAAAGGAATATACCGCAATTCCGTCGGTGAAAACCGTAAGGCTGTACGAGAGGATACGCTCAAGCGGCTAGACTGCAGCAACCAAAACTTCCAAAAGCTATACAAAGAGGACCGGCATTTGTTTGCGGCCCCCTTTTCTTGATTAATACCGTAAACCTGCTAACGTGTTATAGTAATCTGCCCGGTATCACCATCGTATTCCACAGTAGCATTCAGGGTCTCGCTTATGAAACGAAGGGGCACAAAGGTCCGTCCCGGCGGAAGTATTACCGGAGCGCAATCTATGGTTTGCACTGTACCGTTCACCAGAACTGTCGCAGAACCGATGGTCAGTATTATTTCAGTGTCACCGTCCCTTATAATAACCTGCTGCGTCTCAGGAACCCAGTCCACATCAGCCCCCAGGGCCTCGCTGATAAACCTTACCGGCACGAGAGTACGTCCTGCTTCGGCATTGATGAAGGGCTCGGCCTCCAGCGTATAGGGCTGGCCGTCTACGGTGGCCAGCAGGCTGTCGACCGTAAGGATGACCTCCATCTGCGGGACCGGCTCGGTCACCGGAGTTCCTTCCCCGATCACATGGGTAAAGGTGTGTTTGGAAGTCCTGCCGCTGCGGTCGGTCACGGTTACGGTATATTTGTAGGTGCCTGCGGTTTCCGGCGTGCCGTTTAATGTACCGTTTCTGGCAAGGCTCAGGCCTTCAGGGAGGGTGCCGCCTGTCACCTTATAGGTATAAGGTGAAGTTCCTCTGTTGACCGTGAAGGTATGAGTATACGAGGCACCAACTCTTCCTTCCGGTGGATTGGCCTTGCCGATGGCCGGTGCCGATGTGCTTCTGCCTCCCGAGCCGCTGGGGCTGCCGGGGTCACCGGGGTCGTCTGTGGTAAAGCTCACATCAGAACCATAGGATAAGCCTTCACTGTTTCTGGCGTAGGCGCGCACGTGGTAGGTGGTTCCAGGTGTAAGGCCGGTCAGGTCGGCCGTGAAATTGGCGGCGGTGCCATCGCCATCTATTGTGTAGTCGTAGTCATCAATGCCATATTCAAAGCCGTATGCAGTAACAGGTGAGCTCCCTTCCGATGTCACGCTGCCGCTTAGTATTGCGCCGGTGCTGGTGACTTCAGCTGCCGATACCGCATATGTGATTACAGTGGGCAGGTCGTTTGTGCGATTGCCCACCTTTACGATGCTGCCTTCCCATCCATTGTAAATCCAGTATCCATCATCGTCAATACTGTCCTTGGATTCCTTTGATCTATCGGAATTGGCTAAGTCCAGATACGATGGCGCATCGATTTCACCGTCAATGGTTACTTCGCTATAACTTAGACGGGCGCCGTATGAATCTTGCGATTTTACACTACCGGTAACATTGACAGTGCCATATCTTACAGACAGGCCGTCCGATGTGGCCTCGACGCTACCATTTATCGTAACCGTGCTGCTACTGTCTTCATCATTCTCTACCAATACACCGATACTGTAGTCTCCTTCTGAGGTCACATCGCCGTTAACAGTCGCTGTACCACCTTCGCCTTCGCCTTTGCGTGCCCAGACACCATAACAGTAGTCGCCGTCGGCATATATATCTCCGTTTACCGTTGCCTTGCCGAAATCGTAGACTTCAACGCCGCGGGCATTATCGCCCTGTACCGTGATGCTGCCCACAGTCACTTCGCCCGAGCTGCTGGCATCAACGCCGCAGGCATCATTGCCGTTAACGGTTACACCGGTCACCGCTGCCCCTGAGCCTTCGCCGCTCACTTTTACGCCGTACTGGGTGCCGGATACGCTGAAGGAGCCCGTGCCGGTATAGGACACTACCCCGCCGTTATTAACGTCAAGGCCGACACCTTCGTCATCCGGGTTGTCTACCGTCAGGCTGAATTCACCCAGTTCAAAGATGATACTTTTATTAGATATCTCCAGACAGTCTTCGTATAAAATGTCCTGTAAGAGTTCTATTGTGGTGGTCTGCCCCTCCTCCGCGTCCGCCAGAGCATTGTCCAATGTGTAATACAGCTCATCGCCGATTTTGCACACCGGTGCGGAACCGGTGACCGTGACGGGAATGGTCAAATTTAAAGTTTGCTCATTTACGGCTGCTCCAATCAGCACCAGAGAATACTCGCCTGGCAACGTGGGGTTCAGGGTAACGGTGTTACCGGATATACTTGCCCCCAAGCCGGCGGGTGTGACACTTTCAATTGAGAAAGAAACCCCGGTAGTATGTACCCCCTTCAGCTCAATATCTGCATTACTGCTGGTCTCCAAGTCGTCAGGGTCCGGGATTTGGGAGAGATAAGTCCTTGTGATGCCACCATCATAGAAGCCTACACCACCTGATATGTTTACATTTCCGTCTGTTGTATCTACATTGATGGTACCGTGTGAGGTTGTTCTTACGGTTCCGTTAAATGTGCCGCCGGTAATATTGGCTGTACCGCCGCAACTCAGGGCACACGGTGTATCACCGGTACCTGTAAACGTGCCGCCGCTGATATCGGCTGTTGCGCCAGTACCTACAGATAAGGCATAAGACCCCTGGATGCTACCTCCGCTGATGTCAGCTTGCCCTAAGCTGCCCATGACCCGAATCCCGTATTTACTTCCGCTGATTTCGCCATCGCTTATTGTCAATTCGCCAGCATAATTTTCAATACCGGTGTGGGTGCTTTGTATGTTCCCGTCGGTGATATTAACCGTACCGCCGTTGTTGTAAACGGCATACACCTCACCACTTTTAGTCTGGTCAATGGATGCATCCTCTGCCAGCGTTAAGGTTCCAAACACATGAACAACATAGGTGTCGCTACCTGTAACCTTAAGGTCTCCGTCCATTGTTACCTCTGCACCTGCAGAGATGACAATCTTGCTGCTCCCCACATTCAGTGTGCAACCTTTATCCGAAGTGAGCGTAATATCATTATCAATCGTGAGTGTGTAAGGTTCTTCCGTCAGCGTTATATTGACACCGATGCTGATGATATCGCCGTCGTTTGCGGCCGAAATAGCATCCCTTAATTCTTGTTCGGTTCCAACATTAACCGTTTCCGCCCGTGCCGTTGCAGGCAGCAGCGTCATGGCCAGCAAAACCGAAAGCAGGAGGGATATTAGGCTTTTTACTTTAGGCTTGTAACGCATATTATACATCTCCTTTCTATAAATACCGGTATTGCCTTATCGCCGGGCGTTTTTTATTTGCCTTTGTACCGGGCTCCGCTGCGGGGTTGGTATGGCCCCGGGTGTCAAACAACCCCTCCGCCTTGTCATCAGCTTCCGCCGCTTCTTTTGCAGTGCTGCGGGTACAGGGCAGAGGGGTTGGCTTTTTTCCTTCAATCCCACAGGATGATACAGCGGTGCCGGAGCAGGCCCGGGCACAACTATTGCAAAAACCTGCCCGCCCTTTAATTGATATCCAAAAGCTTATATTTCAAAGCATTTGTCTTGTCAGCAAGGGGCGGCACTGCGCCTTCCTCGCCGAGCAGCAAGTATTTCCCCGTATCGTCCGTCCCGGCGGTAAAATGTGCCGAGGTGTCGGGAAGGGCCTCTTTTGCTCCCCATGTCTTGCCATCGTCACTGCTTTCCTCGACAGCCCTGTCGGTAAGGGTAAGCACTCCGTCCTTTACGCTGTACTTTCCTGTGAAAAACATTGCATTTGACCAGATTACCAGTGCCGTATAGGTCCCGTCGGATTTAAAGGTATACCGCTGGCCGAGGCCGGATGCTCCGCCCTCGTATTTCCCGGTGGCGGCATTGAACCAGCCCCCGGACAGGGTGCCCAGAACCCATGTCCCGGCAACCGAAGGGGATGTGGCTGCCGGTGCGCTGCCTGCCGGGGCTTCTTCTATCTCATCCACCTGGTTATATGTCCGCACGCTCATCAGTATGGCGGCTTCCCTTGTCGCCATGCCGTAGCCGGATGCCTGCTGCGCCGTCGTTGTCGCCTTGGGCATAAAGTATCCCCTTGTATCACCCTTGACGATGCCCAGTTTTGACATGAATTTTGTTGCATCCACCGCATAGGAGGAAATATCCTTCTGGTCTGGGAAGTCCGGTATGCCGGCGACAGAGTAATTACCGCCGGGCACTATTGCCTTGATAGCCCGAAACAGCATGGTGGCGCACTGCTCCCTGTTTATCAAAACCTCCGGCGAAAAGGTTGTGGCCGAGGTTCCCTGTGTGATGCCCAGCGCAAAGGCTTTCAGTATCTGCGGATTATTTGTATCGGTGAATGGATTGGGGGAAGCGGGGGCAGGGCTTTTGCCGGTGCTCTTTTCGTAGAGGGCAAGGGCCAGCTCGCAGAATTCTTCCCGTGTAATAGGTTTTGTAAGGTCCGCACCCTTAAGAATACTTGGAATAAGTCCCGCATCATCGGCCTTTTTAAGCTCCGGCATCGCCCAGTCGCTTGCCTCACTCCAGGACGGCATATTGTGGGAGATCACATTGGAGAAGGGGCCGTAGATATCTACCGAGCTACTGTTACCGGCATAGCCTGACTGCTTATACTTTCTCAAATCGAATGCATACCTTACCTTTATTTCATAGCTTTCTGCGTCGTAGCTTTGCTGCGTGCCACTGGCGGAAAAGTAGTCGCTTGCCTCAATATTCAAAAGCTCAGTACCAGCCCACTCGTACTCAATATACTTATAGTCCTGGTCTCCGGCCCTTCTCATCCACACTTCGGTCTTTACCGAGCATCCCGAAATGGAATGTAAATAGGCGACATCTGCCGGAATCGGAGCCACCTTGATATCGAAATAGGGTTCCCCGCTTGCGGTTGCTTTTAAATCTGCCGAAAGCAGGGTCGGGGCATGGTTGATTAACTTGTTGTGATCCTCCTTTGCATTGGCTGACAGGGTGTATTCCCTAGACCAGGGCGACAGGACATAGGTATCGCCATAATCAAAGGAATGGGCAAAGCGTACACGGAACGTAACGGAATGGCTTTTCAGGTAGTCCCATCCTGCATCATGAAAAGCCTTCAAGGCAGCATCCTCCGGGAACAGGGTGGTCATGGGCCACCTGTCGCTTCCATGATAATCCTTCCCGCTGGCAAAGGTGAAATAAAGGTCATCAATTTTATCCGGAACGGTTTCGGGCGAATCCCAATCCGGCGTGTGATGCCAGTTTCCGCCGTCGATTTTATAATCGACCTGGAAATATGTCGAGAAGGTTCGTTTGTTATCAGGGTCGTCTGCAGCCCGCTTTTCGATGTAGGTGCGCAAATCCTTCGGAGCGCTGAAAGAGATGTATACGATAGACCCGGAATAATGGCCGACCCCTAAATTCTCAGGCGCGCTTAAAGATTTGGGCGGTGATACTTCCGCCGCGGCAGTTAAAGGTACTGTACAAATGATGGTCAAAGCTAATAGGATTGCTAATAGCTTACGAAACATTGTCTTTACCTCCCATCTCTATTCATCATTCATGAGAAATTTCATTTATCATCCCGTTTCTTGGTTAATCTGTCCACCGCTCCAGCCTTAAGATACCTGTGTATCAGACGTCTCCGACATAGGTAAGCGCTTCCGCTTACGTGTCATGCGCGGCACACCATGAAAAAATCTCCCCGCAAGTAATCCTCACAAGGAGATTCTATCATTAATGGTCTTTTCTGCGATATCAGCTGATTGCCAAATACTTGTTAAGTTATTGCTATGTACAACACTTTAAAGGTATGAATTGCTAAACACTTTTTATGAAATCCGAGGGTGTCATCCCAACCTTTTTTTTGAAAATTGAAGAAAAGTGGCTGTGGCTTGAAAAACCCAGGATAAAGCTTACTTCGGTCATAGAATGCTTTCCTGCTCTTAAATATTCTATAGCCTTGCTGATTTTTATATCCATATAATACGCATAAGGGGTTTTACCGGTATTGTCCTTGAACAGCCTCAAAAGATAATACGGGCTTAAGTTCGCGATTCTGCTCAGTTTATCCAGGGAAAACTCCTTGTTTACATTCTCCCAAAGATAGTCGATTACCATGTTTATCTCATTTTTTGCCGTGTATTTGCGAAGCTCTCGCATGCCCGGCATATTGCTTTTTAGTTCCCTTAGCATATTAACCGCTATCTCAATAGAAAGGCAATCCAGAATGAATTGATATCCCAACTGTTTATTCCTGCTTTCAGCTTCCAATTGAAAAATCAAGGCTAAAATATTATTGTTTAGATAGCTAATATCATTTCTGAACAACAAATCGGTTTTGTTGTATTCCGCTTTAGATAATTCCTGAAGCTTTTGTGTTTCAATAAACATGCAAACAAATTTAATATCATTGGAATTATGATATTTTACATTGATTGGTGAAACCTTTAGCTTCTGTCCCGGATTTGTCGCTAATATTGTGTTCTTCGGCAGGTCTATTTCTTTATTGTCAGTAAAAAAGGATTGGACTTGGACTTTTGGCATGGCAAAATGATAGCAATCGAACTTGTTATCACCCTCAACAAAATAGCTGCTCTTTAATACAGCCAAATTCGAACCGCCATAGAATTCCGGCGCTTTATGCTTAACGCCGTTTAGATTCTTAATGATTACTTCACCCATAAGCTCCAAATAATCGCTTCCTATCAAAAACCGGAGTTAGCTTGTGGTTTTGTAATAGTATATTATATAAGAACTACTAAATTCCTCCTGATAAAGCCTAAAATGAATAAATAGCCCACTAACTTTTCGTCGCAGTTCATTTCCATATCAATGCTCATACAGCAACACAGGGGGACGTTTTTGCGTCTTACTTGCGTCTTATCAAATGCATAGGATAAGACAGTTGTGACTTAAACCATAATTCTGCCACTATATAAACCATAAACTTGCCGCTTTTTATGGGTTAGGTAGTGGTTTTTTCTTTTTTCATCTTAAAGAATAAATCATATCTTTGCCGTGAAGCATTTTTTAAATCATAAACTTGCCGGGAGACACGTATATTATTAATCAAGTTTTCCTAATCTCAACTCTTTGATAGTCTCTTCCCAAATTTTTCTAACTTCTGGTATGAAAAAAACGTAAAAGCCGAGTATTTTTCCAAGCCGCTCCTTTGATGGATATTGGCCAGAATTATAAATATTAATCATTTCTTCTTTAACTGCCCTACATAGCTCTTCAGTTTTCTCTTTTTTCTTTCTTGAAAAGAAAGCACGCCTTTCATCAACTATATAATTGCAGATTTCCGGGAAATGATTATAAAGCGTTCCAACACTAACACCTATTATTCTTGCTGTTTCTTTCACAGATAATGGATTCTCTTTGTTATTATATATAACGTGATAAAGATTTTACATCCGCAGGCATAGTCTATCTATTACCTGCATAGGCACCTTGTTAATTGAAGATATAAAACC
>DASRVG010000182.1:0-32483 GCA_035655175.1 Clostridia bacterium
ATCAACCTGTTCATTGTCTTTAAGGAAGGATAGTTCTACAGCAGGATTAAAGGCTATTTTCTTTTCATCTACCATTGAAAGTATTTCAGGAATAAGGTTGGTAAGACGGATGAAACGCTGTACCTGATTACGACTTGAGCCTGCCTGTTCTGCAATTATCTCATCAGCACGGGGTAACTTCGTCCCAAGTTGGGACGAAGTTAAATCTGCTCTTTTTCCCTGTCTTTTAATGGCTTCTAATTTTAACTTGAATGCAAAGGCTCTTTCACTTGGTAAGATATTTTCTCTTTGCAAGTTGCTGTCAACCATGATAATAATGGCGGCATCATCGTCAAGATTACGGACTATGACAGGCATTGTTTCTAGTTCTGCAAGTTCACAGGCTCTTTTTCTTCGGTGTCCTGCCACAAGTTCATAGCCACCTTCATCGCGAGGTCTTGCAATGGCAGGAACTAGAACACCATATTGTTTAACACTTTCTGCCGTGTCAAACATAGCTTCATTATCAATTACCTTAAATGGGTGGTCTTGAAAAGGATGTAATTCTGTTAAAGGAATTTCAATTATCTTTTCCCTTGTTTCATCAGCCCTACTTTCCTCTGTGGAAAATAACTCATCTACTGATGCCAGCTTTATGTTTTTGGCGGAGCTTTTCAATTTTCAACACCTCCTTGGTTAAATTACCATACCCTTCAGCAACCTTTCCCTTTGGGTCATGGACAAAAATACTTTTTCCCTCTGCACTGATTTCAGCGGCTTTTACAGAGCGGGGTATATCTGCTTTAAATACTTTAATACTGCCTTCATAAGTTTCTCTCACCAAGGTGCTAATGTCCTTTGCAAAATTAGTACGCCCATCTACCATAGTCAGTAAAATACCATCAATTTTTAGTTTCGGATTTATCTGCCTGCGTACCTTTCCAATGGTCTGTAAAAGCTGTTCTAATCCCTTTGCAGGTAGATAATCAGCCTGTACAGGGATGATTACACTATCAGATGCAGCAAGAGCATTAATCGTTAACATACCTAAAGAGGGCATACAGTCTAAAAGTATATAATCATAATCCTTCTTTACCGTATCAAGGTATTGTTTAAGTATAGTTTCCCTACTCATAGCATTAACAAGGGATACTTCCATACCAGATAATTCAATATTTGCTGGAAGTAAGTCCACTCCCTCATGATGTTGTAAGATACCCTCTCTAGGCTCAATAGGTGTGTCGGTAATAACCTTTCCCATTACTGTTGCAATTGTTGTTGGTATCTTATCCAGCTGTTGGTGTCCTAAGCTAATGGATAAACTGCCTTGTGGATCTGCATCTACAAGCAAAACTTTCTTATTTTCCATAGCTAAACCTATGCCTAAATTAGCACAGGTGGTTGTTTTGCCAACGCCACCTTTTTGGTTGGCTATGGCAATTATCTTTGTATTCAAATTTATTCCTCCCTTCATTTTGGGTACAAAAAAACCGCTTACTTTATTTTTCAATAAAGAAAACGGCCTTTTCTATTTATACTTAATTTAATTTTTCTTAGTATTACACGGTATAGATATTGCTGAATATCTTGATTTAATCATCTATCAACATATCTACACACTCCATATCTAAAACTACTGATACTTCAATTTTATTTCTCAATTCCTTATTTCTAAAATCATCATCATCTTTAGTAAAAGTGACATACCTCGTAAAGTGTTGGAAATTAAGGATTTCTACGTATCTTTCCTTTGCATTCCTATTACGCATTCGATATGGGCAGTATGGGGAAACATGTCCACCGGCTGGACCTCCTTGGCCCTATAGCCCTTCTCGTCAAGGTACTTCAAATCCCTTGCAAGGGTTGCGGGGTTGCAGGATACGTATACCACCCTATCCGGCTGCATGGATACCACCGCATCCAGCAGGCTCATTTCGCAGCCCTTCCTGGGCGGGTCCAGCACCACCACCCGGGGGCGTACCCCTTCCTCGTACAGCTGCGGCATTACCTCCTCCGCAAGTCCGGTTATAAACTCGGCATTTTCAATACCGTTTATCTTGGCATTTGCCCGGGCGTCCTCAACCGCCGCTTCCACAACCTCTATGCCGTACACCTTGGCCGCCTCCTGAGCCAGAAATAAGGATATAGACCCGGTGCCGCAATACGCGTCAATCACCGTTTCATCTCCCTTAAGCCCTGCAAACTCCATCACCTTGTCATAAAGGACCAGCGTCTGGGCCGGGTTGACCTGGAAGAAGGAAAGAGGAGAAATCCTGAATTTAAGGCCGCCAATAACCTCGGTTATATGGTCCCGGCCCCAGAGCTTAATGCACTCCTGCCCCAGTATCACGTTGGTCTTTTCATCGTTAATATTCAGCACTATTGATGCAATACCGGGGACTGACGATTTTAGCCTTCTTACCAATTCTTCATTTCCCGGGAAATATCGACGGGCAGCAACAATTACCACCATCACTTCCCCGGTCATAAAGCCTATCCTTGTAAGTATGTGGCGTATCACGCCCTCGCCGGTTGTCTCGTCATAGGGAGCAATGCCGTAGGCTTCCATGTGCTCCTTTACCTCTTTTATCACACGGCTGTTAATCTCATGCTGTATAACACAATCGTCCATGTCCACTATGTCATGGGTCTGCCTGGCATAAAACCCCGTAACAATCCCCTGCGATCCCCTGCCCACCGGGAACTGGGCCTTATTCCTGTACCTCCAGGGTTCTTCCATACCCAGCACCGGCCGCACCAAGACTCCCTCAAGGCCGCCTATCCTCTTTAAATGGTCCTCCACTTTCTGCCTTTTATGCCTAAGCTGCCACCCGTAGTCCATGTGCTGTACCTGGCATCCGCCGCACTCCAAAGCCATCGGGCATCTTACCTGCACCCTTTGCGCCGACTGCCGGACCACCTTTTTCAATCGCCCCCGGGCGTAATTCCTCTTAACCCGGGTTATTTCAACCTCAACCCTGTCCCCCGGCACCGCATCCTCTACGAACACCGCAAGGCCCTCTATCCTGCCTATTCCCTCACCGCCGTCTCCCATTCGCTCTATGTCCAGGGTATATGTACCGCCTTCCTTAACGGGTTTTTCCCTTTCCATTGTTCTTTTCCTCCCATGTAAAAGCGCTTCAGTAAACAGCACCTCTTTCAGCAAGTTAAACCTTAGTCTTTCCAAGCATAAATATGCCCATTTTTCCAATGTCCCGCCGCTGTTACGGGCCCTATTTAATTATTGTATCAAAAACCGGGTCAGTTGATTAGCCATGTCAAGAAAAATTCAGCGTGCATGGGCTTCGCCGCATCCAAACTGGCCTGTTACGGAACGCAAAAAAAAGAGGACTCCCCTGTCCGGGCAATCCCCCATTCAATCTGCCTGCGCGGGATAATATTAAAGGCCGTACCATACTGCATCCACTTCCCTTCCTGCGGACGCGCCAAAAAGCTCTACGGCCTTGTATCCCCGAGGGTTATATCCCTCTGCCGGAACAGGACCTCGTAAGTTTTGGGCCCCACAATCCCATCCGGAGTAAGCTCGAAGTCCCGCTGGAAGTCCATGACCGCCTGCTCGGTAGCGGAATCGTATTCCCCCGTTATACTCCCCCTGTAGTATCCCAACATCTGCAGAATTCTCTGTACCTCGGCGATATCTTCTCCCGGCTCCACCCCGGGTCTTAATATCCTGCCGGTAAAGGTGGCGCCAACTATCCTGACCGGCGTCCCCAACTGAACTATATCATACAGCTCGTTCACGTCCTCGTTATACATCCTTACACAGCCGTGGCTGGCGGCAGTACCTATGGAGGACGGGTTATCGGTGCCGTGTATGCCATACCCGCCCCAGGGAACGTTTATCTTCATCCACCGGGTCCCGAAGGGGCCCCCCGGGTTTAACGTCTTTTGGATTATCCTCCAGTCGCCCAGGGGTGTCGGGGTAGAAGGCGCCCCCACAGCCACCGGATAGGTGTTTATTACGCTGCCATTTTGGTTTAAAGTCAGCGTGAAGTTGGTGGTGTCGATGTAAATGCTGTACCCTTCGGTGGGTACTTCTATTTCGTCCTCCGGTCCCAGGCCTATGGCGTTATAGGTATCCGGCCCCACTATACCATCCACCAGTATCCCGAAATCCTCCTGGAATGCCCTTACCGCGCCCTCGGTCTCCAGGTCGTATACCCCGTCTATCTCCCCGTCATAAAAGTCCAGATCGGACAGCCTCTGCTGCACGTATTCCACGTCCGGCCCCGACATAGGGGGGTCTGTTACCCTTAAATACCTGGAAGCATATATCAAAGCAAATCACCTCCACTCCATATTATTAGCGGAGGTGATTTTTGTTGCCCGGGTATTGTTTTGCCCCATCGGTTTAAAAAAACAGGCCGGCATGGTACAATAGGATTAAACAACTATACATAAATGAAAGGCGTGTCAAAAATGGAGCAGGCAACCGGCACAAGATGGAGCAAACAACGCACCATCGCCATTGTATACCTGGTGATGGCATCGATATTGTGGAGTTTGGGCGGTGTAATGATTAAGGGGGTGGAGGGCAGCCCGCTGGCTATAGCCGGTATAAGAAGTATATTTGCATCACTTCTTTTTTGGGCGGTAATCCGCAGACCTAAATTCACCTGGTCAAGGGACCAAATCCTGTGTGCCCTTGCCTACGCGTCCACCGTAATACTATTCGTCATGGCAAACAAAATGACAGCGGCGGCCAACGTAATACTGCTGCAGTATACCGCTCCCATTTATGTTGCGTTATTTGGATTTTTGGTGCTGAAGGAAAAAACCACCGGGATGGACTGGGCAACCATTTTCGTGGTGGTGGCCGGGATGGCTCTTTTCTTTGCCGACGACTTTGACACAACAGGCCTTTGGGGCAACATACTGTCCATCATTGACGGCATAACCTATGCCGCGGTAATACTGCTGATGCGAAAGCAAAAAAGTGAAGGGTCCCTCGACGCCATTTTGCTGGGAAATATTCTTACTGCAATAATTGGCACACCCTTCGCCATCGGATCGCCTCCTTCGGCCTCCACACTGTTTTCACTGCTGCTTATGGGGGTGTTTCAACTGGGGCTCCCCTATATACTGTTCGCCCTGGCCATTAAATGGGTGTCCGCGCTGGATGCAGCCCTTATTCCGGTTATAGAACCCATATTAAATCCCATATGGGTATTCCTGATGATGGGGGAAGTGCCGGGAAAATGGGCCCTTGTGGGCGGAGCAATTGTATTTACTGCCATTACTTTTCGCTGTGTCGTTTCAGCATTAAAACCCAAAGAAAACCATGCCGAAATGCCTGCCAATTAAATACTTTGGGGATGCAGGGCAAGCAGTGTTTAATGCTGTACAGTTTTTTCTCTTTGGCATTTACCCTGGAACATTTTTGTCATATAATAGGATTAACATATATTTTACGGAAAATATGCATACGGTTGGGGGGTGCTGCCTTTGTTGAGGAGTTTTTTTAACTTAATACTGGCCTTGTTGATAGGATTCTCATGCTCAAGCCTTCCTATCGAAATAAGCCGGCTTTTCTACATACCGGTAGAGCAAGCGATAAGCTATTCCTTTCAACCTGCTCATACAGAGGTCACAAACCCTCAGATTGTAAGCTTTTCTGTAAGAACTAAACAGACC
Organism: Clostridia bacterium; assembly: GCA_035655175.1. Lineage (GTDB taxonomy): Bacteria > Bacillota > Clostridia > Ch29 > Ch29 > JAAYEV01. The sequence continues at coordinate 5,635 of DASRVG010000182.1, forward strand.
AATATAAGCATCAGGAACAATCCGGGCAAAAACCTAAAGGTTGAAGCCTATAAAAACGGAACTCCGGTGGAAGACCTTGTATACTCGGAACTGGAGACAGGCAGGCCGGACGAGGACATTGTAATTACAAGGGACAACCCCCTTCTTTTGCAGGTGGATATATCGCAGAAAATTACCGGCCTTCCCGACGGTGAATACTTCTTTCGTTTCTATCTGCAAGATGATAAACTGGCCGAAATAGAACCCCTGGAGCTAAAGGTCAACTATGTATCCGACCCAAAGTACTATAAAAGCCTAAACTATGAGCCTAAGGACAATATGGGCCTTGTGCTGTATTTCCCCAGCCCGGACAATAAATACCTCGTTCCGGTGACCCGGTTTGTACCCGGCAGCAAATCAGTGCTGACAACCACCATTCAAAACCTGGCGCTGGGCGCCGACCCCGAGACCGCTCTGCAGCCGCGGAGCATAATACCCGACGTGGTTAAGGTGTATTACTCGGGAAGCACTGTTTACGTTGTGCTGGACCCCGATTCCGAAAGGCTGAAGGATACCGGAAACCTGCATATGGCCCTTGATTCAATTGTGTATACCATGACTGAAATACCGCAAATGCGAAGGGTACAATTCCTGCTGGACAGTAAAAGGGTGGACGAAATAGCTCCCGGTATAGCAGCAAGGGACCCGTGGCTGCCGGATGCAGGTCCCGCCGCTTACCTGGCCTATAACACCTTTGACAGGTACCTTTTGTTCCCCTACAGGCCGGATATATCCGAAGCGGAAATCATAAGGGACAAGTGTTTTGCATTGTTTGAAACGCTGAAGCTCGGTATCCCCGGGGACCCGCTGGTAAAAGCTGTGGTACCTAAGGAAGTAGAACTCTTAAATGTATATTTCCTAAGGGGCACATTGACGCTTGACTTTAATGACGCCTTCCTTGAAGCCTACAGCGGTGAAAGGCACAAGCAGTACATGATGATGGATTCCATACTGTATACCTTTAGTTCGGTAGAAACGGTTAAAAACATCCAGGTATTGGTTGAAGGCAGTGACCAGTATTCCTTCGCCGATTACTCGCTTTCAAAACCGCTAACCCGGCCGTTATACATTAACCCGGAAAAAAATTAGCAGACAGTCAGCTGTCTGCTTTACCATCTGTGCCAGCGAAATATTACCTGTCCCCTGTCAATCATGCCCAGCAGGCGTTTCTTAATCCATTCCCTTATAACAAAACGGCTGCCGGGTATCACAAGCAGCAGCCCAATGGTATCGGTAACGAGACCCGGGGCCAGCAGCATTATGCCCCCTGCCAGGATGCACAAGCCGTCTATTATATGATTGCCCGGCATTATTCCCTGCTGCATGTCGGACTGTATCTTTCTCAGCACATCTATGCCCTGGCTTTTTGCAAGGTATGCCCCGGCAATACCGGTAACCAGCACAATCAATATGGTATATCCGGCCCCTATGTGTTGGCCCAGCTTTATCAGGATTGCCAGTTCGACAATCGGGGCAATTGTAAAAAGAAGCATCAACCTAAAAAGCATTCCGTTAACCCCCGTTCCGCGTACAGTCCGCAAGTTTCGCATAGTATTCTACACATCTTTTTTTAAGATTGACCGGCCGGAAGGTTTTTGCATCGGTAAAGGCGTGGACGGTGCTTCCCTGTGCCAGCAGTGAGCCGTCCCTTTCCCTTATAACATCGTAAACAAAGGATATCCTTGCCCCCGACATTTCGCTTATGCCGGTCCTCACGATAACAAGGTCGTCGTATCTCGCCGGTATCTTGTACACGCAGCGGCTTTCTATGACCGGCAGCATAATGCCCAGTTCCTCAAGCTCCTTATAGCTTAAACCAAGGGACCTTATGAATTCGTTCCTTCCCACCTCAAACCAGGCGTAATAATTGCCGTAATAAACCACGCCCATCTGGTCGGTATCCCTGTAAATGACCCTCACCCTTGCATCCCACGTATACATTTAAAGCACCCCCGCTACATGACTGTTGCTATTCCCCTGTAAATAAGGCCGGTGGTGCCGTCCACCGTCACTATTTCGCCGTCTTCCAAGAGTTCAAAAACCCTTGCCGCGCCCACGACGGTAGGCTTGCCAAGGTTGAAGCCCACAATGGCGGCGTGGGAAGTAAGACCGCCCTCCTCGGCTATTATGGCGGAAGCCATTTCCATATAGGGCACCATTTCCTTCTCGCCGGCTTTTATTACCAGCACGTTGCCGGGCTGGAATTTTTCCCTTTGGGCCTCGGGATCGGTAATGAATACAACCTTGCCGAAGGCGGAACGGTTACCCACTCCCTTGCCCCTTGTCAGTACCTTGGCAACGGTATGCACCCTGATGAGGTTCGTGGTACCGGTAACCGCCGTAGGCACCCCTGCCGTAATCACTACCAGGTCACCCTCCCGGATGTATCCGGCGGCCATGGCTGCCTTTACGCTGGTATCCAGCGTATCGTCGGTATTGTCCGACGGCTTGGCCAGCACCGGGTAAACCCCCCAAGAAAGGTTGAGCTGCCTTAGCACCCTTTCGTTGGGCGTGCTGCCGATTATCATCGACTGTGGTCTGTGCTTGGAAACCATCCTTGCCGTATAGCCCATCTGGGTGGCGGTGATAATGGCTGCCGCATTCAGGTTGTGTGCCATGGCACAGGTGGCGTAACTGACTGCGTTGGTTACGGTGGCATTCTTTTCCCCAGCAGCGTCTCCCACCAGCATTCCAAATTTATAGGATTCCTCCGCCCGCTCGGCTATCCTTGCCATGGTACGGATGGCTTCAACCGGGTATTTCCCCGCGGCGGTTTCCCCCGAAAGCATTATGGCATCGGTACCGTCCAGCACCGCGTTGGCCACATCCGCCACCTCCGCCCTGGTCGGCCTCGGGTTTCTAATCATGGAATCCAGCATCTGGGTGGCGGTTATTACCGGTTTGCCCATAAGGTTGCACTTTTTAATAATCTCTTTCTGCAAAATGGGTACGCCCTCGGTGGGAATCTCCACCCCCAGGTCGCCCCTGGCCACCATTATGCCGTCCGCCACTTCCAAGATGCCGTCCAGGTTGTCTACCCCCTGCTGGTTTTCTATTTTGGCAATTATCCTTATATGGCCGCCGCCGTTCTCTTCAAGTATTCTTCTAACCTCCAGTATATCCTCCGGCTTTCTCGTGAAGGATGCGGCTATAAAGTCGACATCGTTTTCAATGCCGAACAGTATGTCTTCCCTGTCTTTCTCGCTTACGGCCGGAAGGCCCACCAGTGCCCCGGGCAGATTGACCCCCTTGTTGTCTTTAAGCTCACCGCCGTTTTCCACACGGCATATGACGTCTTCCCCCTTTATCTCTTCAACCCTAAGTTCTATCAGGCCGTCATCTATGAGCACCCTGTATCCCTTTTCCAGGTCCCGGGGAAGGTCCTTATATGTAACGCTTACAATGTTTTCGCCGCCCTCTACCTCCCTGGTGGTAAGAACAAAGGTGTTTCCTTCCCTAAGAAATACCCTGCCGCCTGCAAAGGTCTTTATCCTTATCTCGGGACCCTTTGTGTCCAGCAGCAGAGCCACCGGCCTTCCCAGCTCCTTTCTTATCTCCTTTACCTTGTTTATCATGTCCCGGTGCTGGGAGTGACTGCCATGGGAAAAGTTAAGCCTTGCCACGTCCATGCCGCTTTGTATCATTTCTTTTAATACCGCCTTGTCCTCGGTAGCGGGCCCGAGGGTGCAGACAATCTTGGTCCTTCTCATAAACCCTCCTCCTAAATCGAGAGTATCCTGGCCAAAGAATAAATCTCGCCGGCAAATTCCTTTTTGGCTGCCAAGACCTCATCAAAGTCAAAGTCCCTAACCTGGTTTTGGTACTGTGAGACCATCCTCGAGGTCTTGCCCTCCATCAGCAATTCCACCGCCCTGGCACCCAGCCTGCTGGCCATGATCCGGTCGAAAGCGGTGGGACTGCCTCCCCTTTGCACATGGCCCAGTATTGTGACCCTTGTTTCAACGCCTATCTTTTCTTCGATGGCCTTGGCCATTTCAAAGGCGCCCCCCACTCCTTCCGCCAGGATTATTATACTGTGGAGTTTGCCCCGGTTCCTGCCGTGCATGATTCTCTTGCATACATCCTCCACGCTGGCGTTAACCTCGGGAATAATGATGCTCTCGGCTCCTCCCGCCAGGCCGGCGTAAAGGCTTATGTCCCCCGAATTCCTGCCCATAACCTCTATGATATTTGCCCTGTTGTGGGAGGACGTCGTATCCCTAATCCTGCCAATGGCTTCCACCACGGTATTTACCGCGGTATCAAAGCCAATTGTATAGTCACAAAACGGTATATCGTTGTCTATGGTCCCCGGTATGCCTACCACCTGTACCCCCATGGCAGCCAGGTCCCTGGCACCCTTGAAGGACCCTTCACCGCCTATGACCACCAGCCCCTGTATGCCGAACACGCTCATCATGTTCAAGGCCTTTTCCCTGCCTTGGGGCGTGGCGAACTCAGGGCTCCGGGCTGTTTGCAGCATGGTCCCTCCCCTGTGGATTATATCCGCCACCGATGAGAGGGACATTTCAAAGATTTCCCCTTTAATCAGCCCTTCATACCCCTTTTTTACGCCCATAACCTTCAAACCGTGGAAGATTCCCGTCCTTACCACCGCCCTGATGGCGGCGTTCATGCCGGGTGCGTCTCCCCCGCTTGTAAGTGCTGCTATGTTTTTCCTGTTCATATGGCGCTCGTTTCCCCCCTCACAGGCCCGCCCGGTACAGGCAGTTCTTTACTTCTTCTATCTCGCTTTCCGGAACCACCACTTCATAATAGCCGTCCCCGCATGAGCACTTAGGTCCGGGCCTGATTTTCACCAGTATACATTCCTCTTCCAAAATAGCCTTTATTCTTTCCGCCGTCTCCCGGTTAGCAGCCATATAAACCACAGTCCACATGGTCCCACCACCCATAACAGTGTCTTATCATAGGATTACCCTGGAACCCGGCGCCCTATGCCGCCTTCTTGTTGAAACAAAACCCTTATTGGCGGCTGCCGCCGGGTAAACAGGTTTCGGAATGTACCCTATTATCCCTATTATATCATAATAGGGAATTTCGACTATATAATGACGAAGTCAGCATATCTTGACGTGCTCACTGCCCAGCACCCGCTGCAGCTTCCCTATAAGGCTGTCGTCCGCCATAACCCACAGGTCCCTGCCCGCCATTATGGGCTTTTTGCCCTCCTCCTCAAAGCAAATCAGGACCGGAATATTGCCCCTTTTCCCCTGCCGCAGGACCTCTTTTATCTCTTTCAGTTTCTGGGCTGACGAATCCCTTGGAATTCTAAGGTACAGCTTGCCCGCCGCCGGGCGGAACTCCCCGTTCCTTTCCGCCAGGGGCATGGGTTTTATGCTGTCACATACTATTTTGGGCTCTTCGTCCTCCCTCAGGCTCAGCCGCCCTTCAGCCACTATGATGCTGTCCTCTCCCAGCAGCTGCATGCAGGACCTGAAGACCCGCGGGAATACTATCAGTTCAACGGTGCCGTAAAGGTCCTCCAGCAGTACGAAAGCCATCAGTTCGTTGTTCTTGGTGGTCTTGCTCTTTACGTCGGCTACCATGCCGGCAATCCTTACAATACTGCCGTCGGCCAGCCGGGAGCTTGCCCCGCCCACCTGGTTCTCCTGCTCCAATAATTGTTCCAATTGGTACGTGGTCACCGACGAGTTGGCCTGGAGCTGCTCCCTGTAGCCCTCCAGCGGGTGCCCGCTTAAATAAAGCCCCAGCATCTCCTTTTCAAATCCCAGCAGTGTCTTTTTGTCAAACTCCCTTATATGCGGCAGGCTGTCCTCCGGTGCCATCATATCCTCACCGGGCTGCACCCCCTCGAACAATGAAATCTGTCCCTTTATATTGTTTTTCTTAACCTGTAAAGCGCTGTCGGCTATTCTTTCATAAACAGCCATGTACTGGGCCCGGTGTCCCTTGAGGGAATCCATTGCCCCGGCCTTAATCAGGCTTTCCAGGGCCCTTTTGTTAACCTGTGACATATCCACCCTGCTGCAAAAGTCCGACAGGCTTTTAAACTTCCCTTTCTTACGCCGGGCTTCGATTATAGCCTTTACCGCATTTAAGCCCACGTTCTTTACCGCCACCAGCCCGAACCGTATCCTGCCCTCCACCACCGCAAAGGCGGCTTCGCTTTCGTTTATGTCCGGGGGTAGCACCTCTATCCCCATCCTCCTGCAGCATTCGATATACTGGGCCACCTTCTTGCTGTTCCCCATTATACTGGTCAGGAGAGCCGCCATAAACTCGACGGGATAATAACACTTAAGCCAGGCGGTTTGGTAGGCCAGCGCCGCATAGGCCGCCGCATGGGACTTGTTGAAGGCATACTTTGCAAAATCAATCATGTCGTTGAATATTTCATTGGCGGTCTTCTCGTCGATGCCCCGGCGCAGGGCGCCCTCCACCAGCACCTTGTCACCTTCCGAAATGCCGTATATGAAGTTTTTGCGCTCCTGTTCCATTACGTCCATCTTCTTTTTGCTCATGGCCCTGCGCACCAGGTCCGAACGGCCGAAGGAATATCCTCCCAACTCTCTTACTATCTGCATAACCTGTTCCTGGTATACTATGCATCCATAGGTCACGTCCAATATTTTTTCCAGCATGGGGTGCTTGTACTTAACCTGCCCGGGATTGTTCTTATTGCTTATATAAAGCGGTATCTGGTCCATCGGCCCCGGCCGGAAAAGTGCTACTCCGGCTATTATGTCCTCAAAACTGCCCGGTTTTAATTCCTTCATAAAGTTTTTCATGCCGGCGCTCTCAAGCTGGAACACGCCGTCGCTTTCACCGCTGCCTATGAGCTGGAACACCCTTTCGTCGTCATAGCTAAGGCTATCCATGTCCGGTCTTTCACCGCGGGTGTTTTCTATGTTGTCCAGCGCATCCCTAATCACCGTCAGGGTTCTTAAGCCCAGGAAATCCATCTTCAAAAGCCCCAGTTCCTCCAGGTTGCCCATCGGGTACTGGGTGGTTATACCGCTGTCCTGCCTGTAAAGGGGTACGTATTCCTCTATGGGCTCCTTGGATATAACAACGCCGGCCGCGTGGGTGGATGCATGCCGGGGCATACCCTCCACCGCTCTGGCCATGTCTATAAGGTATTTTACCCTGTCGTCACTGTTGTAAATGTCACTGAGATAGGTATTCACCTCCAGGGCCCTGTCTATGGTTATCCCCAGTTCCATAGGTATCTGCCGGGCTATGGCGTCAACCTCCCCGTAGGGCATGTTTATTGCCCTGCCCACGTCCCGTATGGCCGCCCGGGCCGCCATGGTGCCAAAGGTTATTATTTGTGCCACCCTGTCGGCACCGTATTTTTGCACCACGTAATCGATTACCTCTTCCCTTCTTTCAAAGCAAAAATCTATGTCGATATCCGGCATGGTAATCCTGTGCGGGTTTAAAAACCTTTCAAATATCAGGTTGTGTTTTATCGGGTCTATATTGGTAATCCACAGGCAGTATGATACCAGGCTTCCCGCCGCAGAGCCCCGGCCCGGCCCCACCATTATTTTTTTCTCCCGGGCAAATTTTATGAAGTCCCATACTATCAGGAAATAATGGGAATACCCCATGGCCTTTATGGTCTCCAGCTCGTATTCCAGCCTCTCGGTCATCTCCGCATCCCTTTGGGGATACCTTTCCTCAAGACCCCTGTAGGCCAATTCCCTTAGATATGTGTCCGCCGTGTAGCCCTCCGGCAGCTCAAAATATGGCAGGTGTACATTGCCGAAGTCCAGTTTCACGCTGCACCGCTCCGCTATCCCGGCAGTGTTGTCCACCGCCTCGGGCGCCTCCGGGAACAGTTCCCTCATTTCATTCTCCGACTTCATATAAAACTCGTGGTTGGGGAACTTAAGCCTGTCCTCCTGGTCCACCGTTTTACCCGTCTGGATGCAAAGCAGTATATCGTGAAATTCCCAGTCTTCCCTGTTGGTATAATGAACATCGTTGGTGGCCGCCAGCGGTATGCCGGTCTCTTTCCCGAGCCTTATCAAGGCAGGGTTTATCTTTTTTTGCTCCTCCATGCCATGGTCCTGGATTTCCAGGTAAAAGTTCCCTTCGCCGAATATGTCCCTGTACACAAGGGCTGTCTCCTTTGCCCTTTGGTAGTTTCCCTCAAGCAGCCTCTGCTGTATTTCCCCGGCTATACAGCCGCTCAGGCAAATAATACCCTCCGAATATTTCCTCAGAACGCTTATGTCCACCCGGGGTTTATAATAAAAGCCCTCCAGGTACCCGGTGGATACAATCTTCATCAGGTTCTTGTACCCGGTATTGTCCCTGGCAAGAAGCACCAGGTGGTATTGATCGGAATCCAGCCGCGGGTCCCTGTCCGCCATGGTTCTTCTGGCAACATACACTTCACAGCCGATAATCGGCTTTATACCCCTTCTTATAGCTTCCTTGTAGAAATTCACCACGCCAAACATGCAGCCGTGGTCGGTTACGGCCAGGGCTTTCATACCCAGTTCTTTTGCCCTGTCCAGCAGGTCCTCCACCCGCCCGGCACCGTCCAACAGGCTGTATTCGGTATGAACGTGAAGATGCACAAAACCCATGCCGGTATCACCGCCTACCTTTTTATATAGCCGGCCGACATAATGGCCTTCATAACGGTATGGTCTTCTTCGGTTATCGTAACTTCCATGTTGCACGTATTTCTTCCCAACCCGGTTATTCTTGCCGCGACCTCTATGAGGTCCCCCAGCTGCACCGGCTTGGAATAATACACCGTCAGCGTGTTTATGAAACACTCATAGCCCTTGGCCTTCCTTATGGCAGCCCCCGCCGCCAGGGAAATCAGCGCCGCCAGGGCACCCCAGCTCCCGGTACCTATACTGTTCAACATAAAGGGCTCTATTCTGCCCCGCACCGTTATTCCGTCCCTGGTCTCTTCTATTTCCATGCTGTCAAGCAGGGTTTCCTCCATGGTTCTGCCTACCTGGGGCTGGTTTTTCCTGTAATGCAGCGCCTTTATTACATCCTGCCTGCTGACGATACCCAAAAGCCGCCTGTCGTCCAGCACCGGGAGCATCTCAATGCCTTCCCATACCATGACATGGGCGGCATAGGCCACCGATGCCTTGGGTACCACCGTTATCGGGTTCCCGGTCATCAGCGTTCCAATACTGCATTCGTCCTCCTGGCCGGCCACATCCTTCGCCGCAACAATGCCAACCAGCCTGCCGTCATTGTCCACCACCGGGTAGCGGGTATGGGAGGTTTCCCTGACGAGCTTCCGCCAGTCGCCAACGGTATCCAATACATTCATTACGTAGGGGTCCTTGACCAGTATGTCTTCCACCAGCACAATATCCTTTTTTACCATCCTGCTGTTTATGGCGTTGTTTATCATCATGGCCACCGTAAAGGTATCGTAGCTGCAGTTCATAACAGGCAGTTTTTTGGCGTTTGCCTTGTTTTTTATTTCATCGCTGCAGTCAAAACCGCCGGTTATAAGCACCGCGCAGTCCTTGTCCAATGCGAGGTTAAACATTTCTTCCCTGTTCCCGACGATAAGCAGGTTGTTGTTTTCGAGATAACGCGCCGCCGCATCGGGAGTCATTGCCCCTATTATGAAATTGTTCAGGTACTTGTGCAGCCCTTCCCTTCCGGCCAAAAGGTTGCCTTCCACCATGTTTAAAACCTCGGCAAAGGTAAGGTTTTTGATATCCTTTTCTTCCTCAGTATTGAGGCGCACCGTTCCGATCCTGGGTATCGAGGATACCAATCCGTCTGCTTCGGCGGCCTTTATTGCCCTGTATGCGGTACCTTCGCTCACTCCCATGCTTTCAGCAATGGACCTGACCGAGATACGTGTCCCTACCTCCAATGACTTGATGTGCTCTATAATCCTGCTGTGTTTTGTCATGCTTTATCATCCCCTAGCTGGTAATTAATCCTATACTATTTCTATATAAGACTGTATAACCGGCCGTTATCCTGCAGCCCGTTACCTACCCCTGGTAAGCCTTATACCCTCCGCCAGTTCTTCAATCCTTCGAAGACGGTGGTTAATCCCCGATTTTCCCAGTGGAGGGGTAAGCATCTGTCCCAGTTCCTTGAGACTTGCATCCGGATAGCTCAAGCGAAGCTCCGCAATCTCCCTTAGGTTTGGAGGCAGGCTGCCCAGTCCCACAGTGTCCCTTATATACTCTATATTTTCTATTTGCTTCACCGAGGCGTTTATTATCTTGGTGAGATTGGCCGTTTCACAATTCACTATCCTGTTTACGTTGTTTCGCATATCCTTGTATATCCTTGTATTTTCGAACTTAAGCAGCGCGCTGTATGCGCCCATTATATTCAAAAGGTCTACTATCTGCTCGCCTTCCTTCACGTAAACAACAAAACTGCCCTTTCTCTCAACTATTTTTGAATTCAACCCGAAACCGTTTATCAGCCTTTTCAGGTCCTCGGCATGCTGGCTACTTTCTGTAACAAATTCCAGGTGATAAGCCTTTTCGGGGTTGCTTACCGAGCCCCCGCCCAGAAATGCGCCCCGAAGATATGCCCTGGTGCAGCACCTTCTTTGAGCAATCCCTGCCGGCACCCCGTAGTTCAACTCTACACCGTTGTTTTGTTCCCTCGTCAGGACACCGGTCTCCTGCAGTACCTTTTCGGCTCCCATGGCAGTTGTAATCTCCAGTATATAGCTGTTATTCTTTTTTAAATGCTTGTTTCTTTTCACCATGATGGCTATGTTCAAGCCGTACAGGCCCTTAAGCAGCGAAAACAATTTCCGGGCGATGGCCGCGTTCTCGGTCACTATTCTTAGACTTACGTTTTGTGACCCGTGGAACCTCACTATGCCTCCCATCCGTATGATGGCCGACAGTTCGGCTATCCGGCAGCAGCGATCCTCCGGGATAATCCTTGACAGTTCGTTTTTGGCAGCAGAGGAAAAGGACATGGCAAACACCACCTTCCTATCGGTTTATGACTTCCACTATTTTCGGTTTGTTCCTGCCGGCCAGGCCCAGCCGCCCGCCGGCCAGTCTTAGAACCAAGTAATACAGCACCAGGGCAAATACGCCAAATACAAGACCTGCGGTATCGGTATCAATACCCGGGTACAGCCTCTGCAAATAAGCACCGCCGTACACCATTCCCAGCACCAGCATAACCAGCGGCAGAAGGTAGGTAAAGGCAGCGGAAAGAACCAGGCTTCCGCCCTGGCCCTTTATCCTTACGATGTCCCCCACCCGCGCGTTAAACCGGTTTTCAAGCTGTACGGTAATGCCGGTACCCGAACACCCCGCTTTACAGCCGGCGCATTTCTCGCCGCAGGAGCCGGTCCTTGCTATTTCAACCTCCACCTTGTCTCCTACAACCTTTCGGACTATTCCAACCTGGTAAATGTTTCCCATTCAAACCCCTCCGCCGGGTTTTATCAAGCACTTTCCTCGTCCACACGGCCGCCGGCTACCACCGAATGGTTGTTTATCGGCTGGCCGTTGGCTACCAGCTGGAACTCGCACCCGAGGTACTTTGCCGCGTTCTCGCACATCATCATCCTGGACATATAAATCTGCATGAATTCCATAATGGATGACGTGGAATCCATTTCGATGGAAAATTGTATCACCCTGCTGGCGGCATCCACCACGAGCTTGGATTGCCTTATCGCGTAATTCACCCTGTCATGAATATCCTCGGGATTGTATTTTCCCCTTCCAACCCTGGTTCTATGAGCATCGCTCTTATCGGCAATAATTATGGCGGCAGCAACTTCGTTAACTACCGCACCGGTCTCTTCCTCATGGTTCCCTATGGCAGAGGTAATCATGCAGATTTCATCCGTATCCATACCCATTTCCGTAAGCACCTGGAAGGCCAGGCATGCCCCGGACAGACCGTGGTTCTTACGGTTGACCGAGTTCCCTATATCGTGTATATATCCGGCTATAGCCGCCAGTTCCTGCACCCGCTCGGGGTACTGCAGTTTCTCCAAAATATTCCTCGATGTGGCGCTGACGTACGAGCAGTGTCGTATCCCATGTTCTGTATACCCTATGGCCTCCATGCATTTGGCGGCCCATTTTATAAGCGTGCGAAATTTGTCGTTTTCTTTTATATCCTTGAGCGTTATCATGGCGAAACCCCCAAACAAATTGGTTTTTACATTAATCTAATAATACCATATTATTAAAAAATAATGAAATGGAACACTCCGCATTGCGGGGTGAGAAAAAAGACGGAATATGCGATTTTTGTTTCCATAAATTAAAGTTCTACAAAGGGGATAAAACAGCACCGGCATTATATAAACTAATAACAGGATTGTTGGATACCATGAAAAACAAAGGAGGCGGTCCTGGAATGGACGAAAGGTTTATCATACAACTTCAGGGCAAAAACTATGTTACCTATGAAGGCCTGCTGGACGAAGCCCACCGTATGGGATTGGAATCAATCAAGGTAGATGTTGTCCAGCTTCCCTCGGAGGAAAACAACATGACCGCGGTATGCAGGGCTGTAGCCAAGGCCGGTGACAAAACCTTCACCGATTTTGGCGATGCAAGCCCGGTTTCGGTAAGCCAAAACCTCGTGCCCCATATATTGAGAATGGCGTCCACCCGGGCAAAGGCCAGGGCGCTGCGGGATATGACAAATATCGGCATTACGGCGATAGAAGAACTGGACCTGGGCGAAAAGGAAAGCGGCCAGGGTACCACCGGGCATTACAAGGCCCATGACCTCCACGGCAGCTCGGCATCGGCAGACTTTTCAGGCGAGCAGCCTGCACCTACCAAAAGGCAGCTCCAGACAATAAACGACCTGTCCAAGAGCCTTAACATACCGGTGGATACCGAAAAACTTAACAAAAAGACCGCCGGTGACCTGATAGCCCATCTGCTGGATGAAAAATATAAAAGAAATTAGGACCTGTTTTTTTGTGTCATATCGATAATATGGTAATAATACTCCAAGAGGCCCGGCCCCCTGCCGGGGGTCAGCTTTGTGATAAGATGCCCGAGCTTCATAGAATCATGCCGCAGAAATTCTCCCTGCCTTGAGACCAGGTCCTGTGAGATGACTTTGATGCCGGAACGGATTCTTTCACCATCGACGTCCACCGGCCTGGAGCCGTCCATCTCGTATCTTTCAAGGAGTTCCCGGTCTATGCTGCCGCTGTTCACCACAACCATATCCAATATTTTTCTGCCCGCATGTTCCTCCAGGGCCCTGATATGGTCTGCGACGGAATAGCCATCAGTTTCACCGGGCTGTGTCATTATGTTGCATACATATATTTTTGGCGCTCTGGCCCGGTGCAGGCAGTCCACCATCCCCTCCGCCAGCAAGTTGGGTATTACGCTGGTGTACAGGCTGCCCGGCCCAAGCACTATAGCATCGGCGTTTTCTATCGCTTCCAGTATCTCCGGCAGAGGTTTGGGGGATTCGGGCTTAATAAAAACCCTGTCTATGGGTGAATTATGCTCCTGCGCTTTAACCGGTATATTGGATTCCCCCCTGACCACGGTGCCGTTTTTAAGCTGGGCGTACAATATGACATCCTCAAGGGTAAGGGGAAGAACCTGACCGGTCACCGCAAGCACCTGGGATATTTTCTTCACCGCCTCTTCAAAGTTCCGGGAAATACCGTTCATGGCCGCAATGAGCAGGTTTCCGAAACTCTGACCGGCAAGCTGACCCTTTCTAAACCTGTACTGCAAAAGCTGCTCCATAACCGGCTCGGTATCCGCCAATGCCAGGATGCAGTTCCTGATATCCCCCGGTGGAAGCATTCCAAGGTCGGTTCTTAATACGCCGGACCCTCCCCCGTCATCCGCTACCGTTACCACCGCCGTTATATTCAAAGTATAACTTTTAAGGCCACGAAGCAGTACCGACAAGCCGGTGCCCCCTCCTATCGCCACCACCCGCGGCCCCCTCATGAGTATCCGCTTGTGAATAATCCTCCTGCTGCCCTCGGTCCTGCCGGAGCCCAGTCCTTTAACCCTTTTCTGGGCAGCGCCGCTGCCTAAAAAGCCCCTTACGGCCGTATATTCGGCTAGTATTCCCAGCATTATTAATAACGCTACCGCCCCGCCCTCATCAACGCCCAGGCCCAGCCGCGTAAAGATACCTGAAAAACCTGTCCCCAGCAGCAACATTCCAACAAAACCCACGAATAACCATCTTTTTATCTTAATGCCCGGTCTCAAGAATTCCTTAATATTCATCTTTTATCATCCCCCGCGGCGGATTTGTCAATATCCCTGTGGTCAACTATCGCCCTGTGGCCGTTGCGCTTCAGTATCCTGTAAAGTTCGTTGGCTATAATCACCGACCGGTGCCGGCCGCCGGTGCAGCCGATACCAACGACCAGGTTGGATTTCCCTTCCCGTATGTAATTCGGGATAAGAAATTCCATCAGGTCGTGCAGCTTGGTCATAAACTTTCGCGTATCCTGTGACCGCATTACATAATTTTTTACCGCCGGGTTTTCACCGCTGTGGTCCCTTAGTACTTCATTGTAATATGGATTGGGCAGGAACCTCACATCAAACACCAGGTCCGCGTCAAGAGGTATTCCGTACTTGAATCCGAAGGACACCACGGATACCAGCAGGCCTTCCTTCTTCCCCTCGCCCTGGAACACGGCTGCCAGCTCCTCCTTAAGCTGCCTTGGTCTTAGGTTGGTGGTGTCTATTATATAATCCGCTCTCTTCCTTATTTCCTGCAGCCGCTCCCTTTCTTCCTCTATCCCCTTGAGAACCCTGTCCTCCGGTGCCAGGGGGTGTCTTCGGCGGCTTTCCTTGAACCTTTTAACCAGGGCTTCGTCGGAAGCTTCCAGGAACAGTATTTCCATGCTTATGCCCTCATTCTCAAGGTCATCAAGGTTTGAGAGCAGTTCGTTGAAGAACTCTCCTCCCCTTATATCTATAACCAGGGCGGTTTTGTCTATTTTGCCCCCGGTCTGGTAACACAGCTCGGCAAACTTTGATATTAAAACCGGGGGCAGGTTGTCTACGCAAAAAAAGCCGAGGTCCTCCAGGCACCTTACCGCTTCGGTTTTGCCCGCCCCCGACAAGCCGGTTATAATAACAAACCTCATCCCTTTACTCCCTCCTCATTTACGTTTATTATATCCCCGGGAGCAAGGCCGGCCCGCACAGCCACCTCAAGGGCCGCCTTTACATCCCCTACCCTTTGGGGCGTATGTGCATCGCTGCCCAGGACAAACTTTGCCCCCTCCTGCTTCGCTATCCTGACGTAGTCTTCCGTCATAAACCGGTGGCTGGAGTTTATTTCAAGGGCAACCCCCTTCTCCGCCGCCGCCCTTGCCAGCATCCTGGTATCAATATCCGCCTTGGCCCACGGATGGGTGATGATGTTCACCGGGTATTTGTGTATTGCCGCAATCAGGGCTCGGGTATTGTTTTCCCTTACCCTGGCGCAGCCTGTCCACCGCCCGGCGAAATTTTTAAAATGAATATGGTATCCATCCCTTAGGGTGGCCGGCACTGCCCCGAAATGATAACCGGCAAGCAGTATATCCAACATGGAAATTATTCGTTGGTCCACGTCCAATCTTCCATCCATGGATATTAAATTGGCCTCCACCCCCAGCAGCACCCTGATGTCCGGATATTTGCTGTTCAGCCGGTCCACTTCCTTTCTCATTTTGGAAAGGCTTTGAACCGAAACACCGTATAAAAAATGCCCCGGACCGTGGTCGGTAATGGCAAGTTCCTTAAGCCCCCTTTTCCTGGCTTCCAGAACGTTGTCCTCAATGGTGCCCTTGCCGTGGCTGTAAAGTGTATGGGTATGGTAATCGGCGAATATATTCAAATGCATTCTCCCTTCGGGTTATATACTTCATCTTAAGGTTCGCCTATTACTTTAACTTCAGGTTGAAGTTCCACGCTGAATTTTTCCTTCACCTGTTTCTTTATATGGTTGATTAAGGCAACAATATCGCCGGCAGTTGCATTTCCCATGTTGACTATAAACCCGCAGTGCTTTTCGGAAACCATCGCGCCGCCTATCCTTGCTCCTTTAAGGCCTGCATCCTCAATCAGCTTTCCGGCATAGTATCCCTCCGGCCTTTTAAAGGTACTACCGGCACTGGGCAGGTCTAAGGGCTGTTTTTCCTTCCTCAGCCTTGTATACTCATTAACCTTCGCTTCTATGGCCTCCCTGTTCCCCCTGCGCAGCTTCAGGCCGCAGTCCAGCACTACCAGGCCTTCCCTTTGAATTATACTTGTCCTGTATCCCAATTCCAACTGCTGCTTTGTATATGTTCTTATGTCCCCATCGGGGTTCATCACCCTGGCCCATTCCAGGGAATCTTTTATCTCCCCGCCATAGGCACCGGCATTCATGGCAACGGCACCTCCCAGGGTGCCCGGTATGCCGCTGGCATACTCCAGGCCTTCAAGGCCTGCTTCGGTAACCAGCTTGGACAGCGTGGAGAGCAGTATTCCCGACTGCCCGTAAACCCATTCCCCTTCCATTCTACAGTCATTCATGTTGGCCGCCGTCTTTATTATTACGCCCCTGTAACCTCCGTCCAGCACCAGTAGATTGGTTCCGTTACCCATTATGTAATAGGGGCAGTTGTTTTTCCTGCATATCTCCACCGCGGCAACTATTTGCCGGGCACTGTCCGGTAAAACCATAATGTCGGCAGGCCCTCCTATGCGGAAAGAAGTATGCTCTCTCATGGGCTCGCCAAGCCTTATATATTGCTGCGGTATATGTTCCTTCAACTGATGGTGTATCAGTCCAATGTCCATTATCCCACTCCCAGGAAATTCCCATTAATCAGTAACTATTCTATAGTATTTTATCCTATTTTACAACCTGTATGCCGGCATCCGTGCTTAAGAGGTCAATTTCCCGCTGTGCCTCCTCCAAAGCTTCGGCCGGCTGCTGCTGCCCAAGCACCACCCGGCGTATGCAGCCATTCAGTATGTCCTCCACGTCGTACCAGTTTTCCAGCTTTGGGATAATAATTATGGTCTCCCATCCCTGCGTCTCGCTCCGCTGTGCCGGGTCATCCTTAAGCACCGGCAAGAGCCCTGCCTTTGCGGCCTTTTCCCCTTCAAGGCTGTCGGCAATATGCAATATGAACTCTATACACATCCTTTTCTTTGCCGGGTCCTGCTGCTTGAACACCCCGTAAGCCGCCACATCCCCTACAGTTACGGAGGCCCCGGATTCCCCCGCCGGGTATAGGGCAGTGCCATATTCAAAGCCCCTGCCCCCGCTTTGCAGTTTTTTCATTTCCTCAACGGCCCATGGCCCCTCGGGGTAAACCGCCACTTTTTTGTCCACCGCAAAGTCTTTCCATGCCTTGGTCGGGGTACACAGCGCCAGGTCATCCTTTACAACCCCGTACTCATGTACCAGACGGGACAGTTTTTCCATGCCGGACACCGCTTCGGTTGCATTTACAGTATACCTTCCGGTTATCGGGTCATAAATCCTCCATCCGTCCGAAAATATAATGCCCCAAAGATTATAGTACCCATTGGATATGTATGAACCCAACCCGTACTGCTCGGGTTTTCCGTCTTCGTCCCGGTCAAAGGTAAGCTGTTGAAGGACGGATACAAACTTGTTGTAGGTCCATCGGCCGTTCTCCGGCGGCTTGACCCCGGCCTGCTCGAATGCATCCAGGTTCAGCAGCATGCTGGGAGCGGCACAGTATACCGGTATCCCCCATACCGCTCCGTTATGGCTTACCGCCGCCAGGACATGGTCCCGGTATTGAATGACGCGGTTTGGATTGATGAATTGGTCCAGCGGTTCCAGCACCCCCCTGGCGGCATAACCCAAATTGTCACCCACCGGCGCAATATCGGGACAGGTACCGCGGTCCACCGCCAGGTCAAGCTGTTTCCTTCCCTCGCCCCAGGTCAGCGGATAAAGCTCGATAAACACGCCGGGATGCATCCTTTCGAATTCCCTTATCCTTTCCCTTATCCAGCCGAAGCTGCTTCCCTCAGCAAGGAAGGGCCGGGGATAGTCCCACAGCGATATAATGCCCTCCCACTCCTTTTCAACAATCTCCGGCTTTGTCAGGTTGAGCCCGGCCCTGTTTTGGACCAGCCTCCACCCAAAAACCATAAAAAGAGCAACGCCAATATATAAAAAAAGAGTAAAAGGCCTTGGCATTCTCATTATAGTACTACCTCCAAACCCCTTTCACTCTTTATATATATTACCGGTTAATTCCATATATACTGTGCTGTATTAATTTCTGTACGGTATAATAATCCAGGCTATAATATAGGCGAGTATGCCTGACCCCCTGCAAAGGTAAATAATACCCAGCCCAGCCTGACCAGCGTTGAATCTATACCAAAGTATTCCGCGATACCCCCGCATACACCGGCAATCATCTTGTCGGTTTGCGACCTGTAAAGTTTTTTGTCCACTAAACGGACCCCCTTTTCCAATCGCTTTTTCTAAGTTAAGGCTCATCATTTTGTCCCTGTGATCCGCAGTCAGCAAACCGCAGACTCTGTCCGAAAACTATAAACCGGCAGCTTTAAGCTGCTATCTGAGATTACAACCCCTGTTCCGATGGTTTTCCCGGTTTATTGAAAAATTCATAAACCCTTTGGGCGGCAGCCCTGTTCATGCCCTCCACCGCAGCAAGCTGCTCCACATCGGCCCCCTTTATTTTATTAATATCCCCGAAGTGCTGCAGCAGGGCCTTCCTTCTTTTTTGGCCTATCCCCTTGATTCCGTCCAGCGCAGACCGTACCTGGGCGCTGCTGCGCAGGCTCCTGTGATAGCTCACGGCAAACCGGTGGGCCTCCTCCTGGATTGATGCAACCAGCCGGTAGGCCTTCTTGTACCCCTCCAAGGGTATTTCACTGCCGTTTTTTATTATTCCCCTGGTTCGATGGCGGTCGTCCTTCACCATGCCGCATACCGTGATGTTAATTCCCAGTTCCCTTAGGGCTTGTTCCACCGCCGAAACCTGGCCCCGGCCGCCGTCTACCAGCACCAGCTGCGGCGGCTCCTCGCCGTCATTGCCGATGCATTTTTTGTACCTTCGTTCCACCATTTCCCTCATGCTTCGGTAATCGTCCGGTCCAAAGCCTTCTTTCAACTTATACCTCCTGTAGCCGTTTTTCTTGGGACGGCCCTCCTCGAACACAACCATTGAGCCCACCTGCTGTACTCCCTGTATATTGGAAATATCAAAGGCTTCAATCCTAAAAGGAAACTCATCAAGGGCCAGGGCATTGTACAGTTCTTCCAGCGCGCCGTAGGCCTCTTCCCTTTCCCTTTTCATCTTTTCGCTGAAATGGTCCAAAAGCTGTACGGCGTTTTCCTTTGCCATATCCACAATCTGTTTTTTATCGCCCCTTTGCGGAACCTTCAGGTCCACCGCGCCGCCCTTTTTGCCCCTGAGCCACTGGCGGATTATGTCCTTATCGTCAATATCGCATCCCAGCAATATCTCCCTTGGAATAAAGGCGGTGGCGGAATAAAACCTTTTGACGAATTCGGTCATAAGCCGCAGGTCCGATACCCCTTCCATATCCTCAAGAAAGTAGTGTTCTCTCTCCAGCAGTTTTCCGTCCCTTATGAAAAATACCTGCATGCATGCGCTGTTCCCGCTGCGGGCAAAGGCCAGCACGTCCTGGTCCGTCCTGCTGGTGGTGACAACTATTTGCTTTTCCGCCATGGCTTTAAAGGCCTCTATCTGGTCCCTAATCCTGGCGGCCTTTTCAAAGTCCAGGTTCCTGGATGCCTGCTCCATTTCCTTTTCAAGCATCGAGGTCAATTCCCCCAGCCTGTGGGAGAGGAACAGGCATATCTGCCTTATAATGTCCCTGTATTCCTCCCTGCCCACGCCGCCCTGGCAGGGAGCCATGCACCGCCCGATGTGGTAATTGAGGCACGCCCGATCCCTACTGCGGGTACCAATCTTTTTACTGCACGTCCTGACCTTGAAAAGCCTGTTTATCGCATCTATGGTCTGTTTAACGTAATAGCTGCTCCTGTAGGGGCCGAAATAACTGGAGCCGTCCCTTTTTATTTTCCTGGCCAGCGTAAGCCTTGGGTAGTCCTCCTCCATGGTGACCCTTATATAGGGAAAACTTTTGTCGTCTTTTAGCAGTATATTGTACCGCGGCCTGTGTTTTTTGATTAGGCTGCACTCCAATATAAGGGCTTCCAGTTCGGTTTCGGTCACAATATATTCAATGTTTGCGATTTGGCTCACCAGTACCCGGGTTTTGACATCCAGGTTATCTTTATTCCGGAAGTACTGCTTAATCCTTTTCTTAAGGTTCTTGGCCTTGCCTATATATATTATCCGGTCCCTGTCATCCTTCATGATATAAACCCCGGGTTGGTCAGGGAACTCCCCGGGAATAACGTTCTTTTCTCTGTCCACAGTCATCACCTCTGCCGGTATGTTCTTATTGTATTGCTTCTTCCCCTATTGTATTATAATATATAAGTGTTTTTGTATCGAGTTTGTGTGCCAAGTTAATTCTTTTTTTATGCAGGAGGAAAAAAGATGAGATTTACCACAAGGCAGCTGGTGTTTATGGCTTTGCTGATTTCCGTCAGCGTTATACTTTCAAGGATTGCAAGCCTTCGAATAGCCTTTGCAGGCGTGGAGGGCATAAGAATCGGTTTTGGGGATTTGCCGGTAATCCTTGCAGGGATGACCTTCGGCCCCCTTTCCGGGGGTATTGTGGGGGCCTTAAGCGATGTGACCGGGTATTTTATTAACCCCATGGGGGCCTATATGCCCCATTTCACGCTGGTTAAAGCCCTGAGCGGGATAATACCCGGAATTATGGTAATTTTGAACGAAAGGGGATGCAGGAGCCTGCTGTACATCGGCTGCATAGTATTCGTGACCCAGCTTGCTACCTCCACCCTTTTAACACCCTATTTCCTGCAGGTACTTTTTGGTATACCCATGGGCCTTGCCGCACTGCCAAGGATTTTAGCGCTGGTGTTTTACACGCTGACTTTTCCCATAATAATTCATACCCTTTTGGTTCGGCTGGGACTGATGGACTACTGCAGGAGCGTCTCTCCCACCAAATAGGAAAACGGGCAGCAGTTTATTCGCTGCACCTTTAATATCACCTCCGGGTACTGCTTCTTCTTTCCGGTAGCCGCCATTTCCTATATCCTTCCGGAAGACCGATATGAATATCCCGGTTATTGTATAGAACCCGCACCTTCGGGCAATAATCCGGGTAAAGGAAAGGAGGCTGCCGGATGTTAAAAAGAACCCTATCCACTGCAATTATCCTTGTAATTATTACCTCAGCGACCATCGGCGCCGCGGGACTTTTTGAGGAAATCCAAGTCTACCGCGGCGATATAAGAATTGTGGCAGACAGTAGGGAAATAGAGCTTGAGGAACAGCCCTTCATATACAACGGAAGGGTCTATGTCCCGCTTCGCTTCGTAAGCAGCGCCCTGGGCATGGACGTGGACTGGAACGGCGAAACGAAAACCGTTATAATCAACAGTCCCGATTTCAAGTTTCCCCTGGCCGAATGCCGCCCGGAGGAGGGGGAGGTATTCGTGTACGGAGAAATAACCGGCATAGACTACGAAAACTATACCGTAACCATACATCAGCATTTCGATGACAACAGCATACCTGTGACCAACCCCTTAAGGGTAAACCGGGACGCGGTAATAGTCATGCAGAAAAACGGAAGAAAAAACATCCATTTTTACCAGCTTAAAAGAGGCAGTACCGGCGGTTTTATCCTGGACTCCGGCGGCAAGGTCAGGGGAATTATTATTTAAAAGGTTTTAACACCTTTCTAAGGAACTGACCGGTATAGGAGCGCTCTGACTGGGCCACCTCCTCGGGGGTACCGGCGGCAATAATAGTGCCTCCCCGGTCCCCTCCCTCGGGACCCAGGTCAATGATATAGTCCGCCGTCTTTATCACGTCCAGGTTATGCTCAATAACCACTATGGTATTGCCCCCGTCCGCCAAACGAGACAGCACCCCAATAAGCTTTCGCACGTCCTCGAAATGCAGCCCGGTGGTGGGCTCGTCGAGGATGTACATGGTTTTGCCGGTACTTCTCCTGCTGAGCTCCGTTGCCAGCTTCACCCTTTGGGCCTCACCGCCCGACAGCTGCGTGGAGGGCTGGCCCAGCCGGATATACCCCAGCCCTACGTCGTACATGGTCTGGAGCTTTCTTTTAAGGGGCGGTATGTTCTGGAAAAATTCGAGGGCTTCCTCCACCGTCATATCCAGCACATCCGCTATGGTCTTGCCCTTGTACTTCACCTGCAGTGTCTCCCGGTTGTACCTTTTGCCCTTGCACACCTCGCAGGGCACATATACATCCGGCAAAAAGTGCATCTCTATCTTTATTATCCCGTCCCCGCGACAGGCTTCGCACCTGCCGCCCTTTACGTTAAAACTGAACCTGCCCTTTTTATAGCCCCTCATCTTGGACTCCTGCGTGGAAGCGAACAGGTCCCGTATATGGTCGAACACCCCGGTATAGGTGGCGGGGTTGGACCGGGGGGTCCTGCCTATCGGCGATTGGTCGATGTCAATTATCTTGTCTATGTTTTCTATGCCCTCAATTCTATCGTGTTTCCCGGGCTTTGCCTTGGTGTTGTACAGTTTATGGGCAATGCCCTTGTAAAGTATCTCGTTTACCAGCGTGCTTTTACCGGAGCCGGATACGCCGGTCACGCATACAAAAACCCCCAGCGGAAAGACCACGTCCAGGTTCTTTAAATTGTTCTCCGCGGCTCCCCTTATCACAACATGTTTGCCATTGGGCTTCCTGCGCGCCTGGGGTAGCGGGATTTCCCTGTCCCCCCTAAGGTACTGGCCGGTTATTGAATCTTTGCACTCCAGGATATCATCCAGGGTCCCCTCCGCCACTATTCTGCCGCCGTGGATGCCTGCCCCGGGACCTATGTCAACTATATGGTCCGCCGATCGTATGGTTTCCTCGTCATGCTCCACCACTATAAGGGTGTTGCCCACGTCGGTGAGCTTTCTCAGGGCTTCAATGAGCCTGCGGTTGTCCCGCTGGTGCAGCCCTATGCTGGGCTCGTCCAGGATATACAAAACCCCCACCAGGCTGGACCCTATCTGCGTGGCAAGCCTTATTCTCTGGGCTTCCCCTCCCGACAGCGTGCCCGCAGCCCTTGAAAGGGTCAGGTAATCAAGACCTACATTGACTAAAAAGCCAAGCCGCTCCTTTATCTCCTTTAAAACCTGGTGGGCTATTACCTGTTTGTTTCCCTCCAGTTCAAGGCGGTTGAAAAAGTCCAGGGCTTCCGACACCGACATGTTTGTTACCTGGGTAATGTTCCTGTCCCCCACCTTTACCGCCAGCGCCTCGGCCTTAAGCCGGGTCCCATGGCATGTCGGGCAGGTTACCGTGCTCATGAACCCCTCTATATAATTTTTTATATAATCCGACTGGGTCTCGCTGTACCGCCTGCGGAGATTGTTCACTACCCCCTCTATGGGAGTACTGTAAACCCTCTCGCCGTACTTGCCGGTGTGCCTGACCTTAAACCTCTGGCTCCCAGAACCGAACAGTATAATATCCAGCGTTTTTTGGTCCACTTCCCGGAAGGGAGTATCCTTGCTGTAGCCGAAATGCTCCAGCACTGCCAGGGCCATGTTATAGTACCAGCTGTCCTCGGAGCCCGATATGGTGGCAATGGCGCCCTCTCGCAGGCTTTTGCCCAAATCCGGTATAACCAGGGAGGGGTCCACTCTCATAAACTCTCCCAACCCGTTACAGTTGGGACAGGCACCGTAGGGGCTGTTAAAGGAAAAGAACCTCGGGCTTAATTCCTCCATGCTGAAGCCGCATTCAATACAGGCATAATTCTGGCTGAACACCATTTCCTTGCCCCCCAGCACATCCACTGTAAGGATGCCCTTGGACATCTTGAGGCAGGTCTCCATGGAGTCCGCCAGCCGTTTCTCTATGCCCTCCCTGACCACCAGGCGGTCCACCACCACCTCCAGCGTATGCTTTTTGTTCTTCTCCAGTATTATCTCTTCCCCTAAATCCATGGTATCGCCGTCCACCCTGACCCTGACAAAACCAGCTTTCCTTATTTCTTCGAGGACCTTTTTGTATTCCCCTTTCCGGCCCCGTACTATGGGCGCCAGCAGTTGAATCCTGGTTCCTTCCTCAAGGGCCATGACGCTGTCCACCATCTGCTCCACCGTTTGCTGGGCTATTTCGGTGCCGCACTGGGGACAATACGGCGTCCCCGCCCTGGCAAACAAAAGCCGCAGGTAGTCGTAAACCTCGGTAACGGTTCCCACCGTGGACCGCGGGTTCTTGCTAGTGGTTTTCTGGTCAATGGATACGGCCGGTGACAGGCCCTCTATATAGTCGACGTCCGGCTTGTCCATCTGCCCAAGGAACTGCCGGGCGTATGAGGACAGCGATTCCACGTACCTTCTCTGTCCCTCGGCGTATATGGTATCAAAGGCCAGCGAGGATTTCCCCGACCCGCTCAGCCCCGTCATAACTATAAACTTATCCCTGGGAAGCTGTAAATCTATACCCTTTAAATTGTGCTGCCTTGCTCCCTTTATGATTATTCTATCCTTTGCCATGGTCTCACTCCCACTGTCTATGCCTTATGAGGCCTTTTCTTTATTGCAAATATCCTGTCCCTTAGGGCGGCGGCTAGTTCAAAGTCCAGCCTTGCAGCCGCCTCCCTCATTTGTTTCTCCAGTTTTCTCAAAATTTCATCCATGTTCCCGGGGTCCTCCAAAACGTCCTCCAGGACGCTGTAGGATACCTCCTCCTCGGCCACCTTAGTGGCCTCTATAACATCCGCCACCGCTTTTCTTATGGTCTGCGGAGTAATACCGTGCTCCCGGTTGAACGCAAGCTGAATTTTTCGCCTGCGCTCGGTTTCGTCTATGGCCCTTTTCATGGAACCGGTCACCCTGTCGGCATACATGATTACTTTGCCGTCCACGTTCCGGGCGGCCCTTCCTATGGTTTGTATAAGGGAGGTCTCGGACCTTAAAAAGCCTTCCTTGTCGGCATCCAGTATCGCAACCAGGGATACCTCCGGCAGGTCAAGGCCCTCCCGCAGAAGGTTTATACCCACCAGCACGTCAAAAGCCCCCAGCCGCAGGTCCCTTATTATTTCCATCCTCTCCAGCGTGTCTATATCCGAATGCAGGTAACGGACCCTTATCCCTATATCCTTAAGGTAGGACGTAAGGTCCTCCGCCATTTTCTTGGTAAGTGTGGTAACCAGCACCCTCTGGTTCTTTTCAACCCTTTGGTTAATCTCCCCCACCAAATGGTCAATCTGCCCCTCCACCGGTCTCAGCTCTATTTGCGGGTCCACAAGGCCGGTGGGCCGTATTATCTGCTCCACTATCTGGCTGCTTTTGGACCTTTCATAGGGTCCCGGCGTGGCGCTTATGAACACCGCCTGGTTAACAAGGCCTTCAAACTCTTCAAAGGTAAGGGGCCTGTTGTCAAGGGCGGAGGGCAGCCTAAAACCGTACTCCACCAATGTCTCTTTCCGTGACCGGTCCCCGTTGTACATGGCCCCGAGCTGCGGCACCGTTACATGGGATTCGTCGATTATGACAAGAAAGTCCCTGGGGAAATAGTCAATCAGCGTATAGGGCCTGCTGCCCGGCGCCCTTCCGCTTAAGTGCCGCGAATAGTTTTCTATACCCGAGCAGTAACCCATTTCAGTAAGCATTTCCAGGTCGTACCGGGTCCGCTGTTCCAGCCGCTGGGCCTCCAGCAGCTTGTCCTGGGACCTCAGCTCCTTAAGCCTTTCCTCCAGTTCCTCGGATATGGTCTGAACCGCCTTTTTTAGTTTATCACCGGAAGTGGCATAATGGGAAGCGGGAAATACCGACAGGTGGCTCCTGTAACCCAGGATTTCACCGGTAACGCTGTCAATCTCGGTGATCCTCTCTATCTCGTCCCCGAAAAACTCCACTCTCACGGCCCTGTTGGAGGCCTCTGCAGGAAAAATCTCCAGTACATCCCCCCGTACCCTGAAGGTGCCCCGGGTAAAGTTTATGTCGTTTCTCTCGTAATGGATTTCCACCAGTTTCTTAATCACGTGATCCCGGTCCTTGACCATACCGGGGCGCAGCGAGATCATTAATTGGCTGTAGTCCTCCGGGTCCCCCAAGCCATAGATGCAGGACACGCTGGCCACAATAATGACGTCCCGCCGCTCGAAAAGGGCGGCGGTGGCCGAGTGCCTCATCTTGTCAATTTCGTCGTTTATTGACGAATCCTTTTCTATATATGTATCGCTTTGGGGCACGTAAGCCTCCGGCTGGTAATAGTCATAATAGGACACAAAGTATTCCACAGAGTTGTCCGGAAAAAAACCCTTGAACTCGGTACACAGCTGTGCCGCCAGGGTTTTATTATGGGCAATTACCAGCGTGGGTTTTTGCACCCTTTCTATTACATTTGCCATGGTATAGGTTTTTCCGGTACCGGTCGCGCCGAGAAGGGTCTGGAACCTGTAACCCCTTTGTATTCCGGATACCAATTTGTCTACCGCCTGCGGCTGGTCCCCCGCCGGTTTGTATTCCGAAACTAGCCTGAATTTTCCCTGCAATACCTTCACCTTCCCATCCGGAACGTTTGTTCGACTTTGAATATTATATTACTAAATATCCCTAAGGTCAATATCCTTCCAACACCTTGCCAAAAACCTCCACGCCAGCAGCGCAGTCTCGACTACAAACTGTATCAGCGTTGCAACCCAGACATAGGTCACTTCCAGCCGCCAAACATACACCACCATGTATATAAGGG
>DASRVG010000183.1:0-15015 GCA_035655175.1 Clostridia bacterium
TCCAGGTGTTCAGCCTGGCGGACCTTAGGGATATAAGCGAAGAGGGTGTGCATTTCCGGTCCCATATAGACGGCTCCAGGCACTTTATTTCGCCCGAAAAGGCTATTGAAATACAAAACGCCCTTGGATCGGATATAATGATGGCCTTTGACGAGTGCCCACCCTATCCCTGTGAATATAGTTACGCAAAAGAATCCATGAATATTACCGCCCGGTGGGCGGAAAGGTGTCTTAAGGCGCATAAAAACACCGAGAGACAGGCCCTGTTCGGTATTATTCAGGGGTCGGTTTTTAAGGACCTAAGGAGGGAAAGCGCAAAGCAGATAACTTCACTGGGGTTTCCAGGATATGCGGTGGGGGGGCTGAGCGTCGGAGAGCCAAAGGACATCATGTATCAAATGTTGGAGGAAGTTGTGCCGCTTATGCCTTCGGACAAACCCAGGTATCTGATGGGGGTGGGCAGCCCGGATTCCATTATAGAGGGTGTAATAAGGGGAATTGACATGTTTGATTGTGTACTGCAGACTCGGATAGCAAGGAATGGTACCGCGATGACATCCAGGGGAAGGGTGGTGATAAGGAACGCGGCTTACGCAGAAGACTTTTCCCCTCTGGACCCGGAATGCGACTGTTATACGTGTACAAATTATACAAGGGCGTACATACGGCATTTGCTGAAAGCGGGCGAAATATTGGGTTTAAGGCTTACAACTTTCCACAACCTGTATTTTACAATGCGGCTTATGGATAAAATAAGGGGGGCGATAGAGGGGGATTACCTACCGGAATTCAGGGACGAGTTTTTTGCAAAATACGGGTATTGAACGAAAATAATACATTATTAGAGGAATTGCATTGCCTTTGGAGAATATAATAAGAGGTAAATAATATCAAAGGAGGAGTATAGGTGGAGCAGTTTATCCAATCGTTCGGGTTGCCAATAATATTACTGGTTGTTTTTTATTTCCTTATTATAGCACCCCAGAAAAAAAAGGAAAAGAAAATACGGGAGATGCGAGCAGCCCTGAAGGAAGGGGACCAAATAGTTACAATAGGGGGTATAATGGGTAAAA
Source organism: Clostridia bacterium (assembly GCA_035655175.1). Taxonomy (GTDB): domain Bacteria; phylum Bacillota; class Clostridia; order Ch29; family Ch29; genus JAAYEV01. The sequence goes on from DASRVG010000183.1 coordinate 1,074, forward strand.
TCGTTTCGGTGAAAGAGGATGTAGTCACGGTGGAAGTGAGTTCCGACAAGGTGAAGCTTAAATTTGCAAAATGGGCAATAGGCAGCGTGGTAGGAAAGGACGAGTAAATACAAAAAAAGAGCATGCAGAATGCTCTTTTTTTATGTAGTAATAAAATTCCGGAAAAAGCATAAGTTTGTCATAGGAAATTAATTTTGGGGGGATTGCCATGAAGGATAACCGGGCAGACAACAGGCTGCGTATGTCCATTATTCTAAAATCCGTGGGTATCGGATACGGTTTCTCATTGATATGTTTTTTGATTCTTGCCCTTCTTGTTACCTTTACACGATTGTCGGAGGGAATTGTGCCCATGATTACTCAGGGAATAATAATCGTGGGGCTTACCATTTCCGGCGCTGGAGCGGCAATGAGAGCCAAATCCAGGGGCTGGCTATACGGCATTATTTGCGGCATACTGTTTATTGGCATTGTTGTAATTGTGAGCTGGATTGCGGTGGACGGGTTTACTTTTGATAAATACGTATTGTCCAAGGTCCTTTTAGGTGTAGCGGTGGGCGCCATAGGAGGCATGATAGGAATAAATCTCATACGATAAAGAATAACGCTTTTATAAAGTATTACGTTGTGTTATAATTCTATGGGAAATACATAATAATTTGGCCACAGTTCATGGGTGCCGGGTACCAGATGACGGGTATCGGGTGCCGGGACCTGCGAACTACCAATTACAACAAACGGACAAGGAGGTTTTCAAGTGAAACATATAAAAACCATAATAGGAGCGGTACTCAAGGATTCGGTCAAAACAGGAGGCTGCGGGGAATGCCAGTCTTCCTGCCAGTCGGCATGCAAGACCTCATGTACCGTCGGCAACCAGGAATGCGAGGTAGGCAAATCAAAAAGCAGCTAAGCTGCTTTTTTTTCAGTAGTAAAGAATGGGGCAGATTTTGAGGAGGGATACAGATGACGGCAGTTCATAAATTTATTAAGAACGGGATACCAATAGTATTGGATGTAGCAAGCGGTGCCGTTCATGTAACGGACAAGCTGGTGTTCCGAATACTGGATTTTTATCCGGGGCATAGCGATAAAGCTGTTATTGACAGCCTCAAAAACGAGTTTAATGAAGCGGATATTGCCGAGAGACTGGAAGAGATAAAAAAGTTGGAGGACGACGGGCTTTTGTTCTCAAAGGACGCTTATGAGGGCATTGCAGGGGAAAGGTATAACGATCAAGTAATAAAGGCCCTTTGCCTGCATGTAGCCCATGACTGCAGCTTAAGCTGCAGGTATTGTTTTGCCTCCCAGGGAAACTTCAACGGGGAAAGGCTTCTTATGGACCGGAAAACGGCCCATAGGGCGGTGGACTTCCTTATTGAAAAGTCCGGTAAAAGGCACAGCATAGAAATTGATTTTTTTGGCGGTGAGCCCCTCTTAAACTTCCCGTTGGTAAAGGACACGGTGGAATACGGTAAGAAAAGGGCAAAGGGGGCCGGCAAGGATATTAGGTTTACGTTTACCACCAACGCGGTGGACCTTGACCGGGATACCGCAGAATACCTTGACGAAAACATGTATAACGTTGTATTAAGCCTGGACGGCAGGCCGGAGGTAAACGACCGGATGAGGTGCTTCGGGGACGGAGCGGGCAGCTATGGGTATATAGTGGATAACATAAGGGATTTTGTTAAAAGAAGGGAGAACAGGAGCTATTTTGTGAGGGGCACCTTTACCCGGGAAAACCTGGATTTTTCTAGAGATGTGCTGCATATAGCAGACCTTGGAATTAAAGAAATCTCGGTTGAACCGGTGGTGGCGGGGTCGGAGGAGCCCTATTCAATCAGGGAGCAGGACCTTGACACCGTGCTTTGCGAATACGACAAGTTGTTTGACGAATGCCTAAAAAGGGCCGGGACACCGGATGAGTTCAACTTTTATCATTTCAGGGTTAACCTGTATAACGGCCCCTGCGCGTTAAAAAGGCTTTCAGGGTGCGGAGCGGGGAACCAATACCTGGCGGTAACCCCGGAAGGTGACCTGTACCCGTGCCACCAGTTTGTCGGGGATAGAACTTTTATTATGGGAAACGTCTTTGACGGTGTACTGGATAGGGATATCTCCGTCGCTTTCCGGGATGCCCATGTTTATAACAAGGAGGACTGCAGGGACTGTTGGGCAAGGCTCTGGTGCAGCGGGGGATGCCATGCCAGCTGCTACAAGGCAACGGGGAGTATAAGGAAAAACTACCGGGTTGGCTGCGTAATGGAGAAAAAAAGGATAGAATGTGCGATAGCCTTGGAAATACTGACAAGGCTGAAGGAGGAAGAAAAGTGATTAGGGATTACAGGGGGGCTGTGCCCAAAATCAATGAAAAAGCTTATGTTACCGAGGGAACAATAATAGTGGGGGACTTTTCCATGGGCGAATATTCCAGCCTGTGGTATGGAACAATAGCCAGGGCGGACGTGGACAGCATAAGTATAGGCAGCTATACCAATATACAGGACGGCTGCCTGATACACTGTAGCGGTGGTTTTCCCACTGTCGTAGGCGATTACGTTACGGTAGGGCACGGGGCGATGCTGCATGGCTGCAGGATTGGTAACAACTGCCTTATCGGTATGGGCGCAATAATAATGGACGGCGCGGAAATTGGCGATTACTCGATTATTGGGGCGGGGGCCCTTATAACGCAGGGCATGAAAATCGAACCCGGGTCTGTGGTTATGGGCTCTCCCGGGAAAATCGTAAGGCGGACAACCGAGGAAGAGAAGGAGGCCATTAAAAACAGGGCCTTGCACTATGCGAAATTGGCCAGGGAACATGTGCCACTTTGATTGACGCATCAGCGCCACAGTAATATAATTGTTCTATCAACCGAAGATGCAGGGGGGAAGGAATATATGAATCTGAAGCGGACGGTTATCTTTATCGCCGTAGTATTAATAATAGGGCTTTCGGCCTATGCTCTGTCCTTTGGGGCCAATATCGGCGATTATGAAGTGGTCCCGGTCAGGGATGCCATAAAATACGGCCTGGACCTAAGGGGCGGAGTATACGTGGTGCTGGAGGCACGGCCGGATGAAGGGGAGGCGGTAACCGGCGATATGCTGGACCGGGCCATTGCCACTATAAGGAACAGGGTGGACGCCCTTGGGGTAAGTGAGCCGGTTATTGTAAAACAGGGGGAAAACAGGATTAGGGTGGAACTGCCGGATGTGGCCGACAGTGAGAGGGCCATTGAGATGATAGGGAAAACCGCGCAGCTTAAATTCCTGGACCCCGATGGAAGAGAGGTACTTACCGGCCAAAACGTTCGGAACGCAGAAGCGGTATACCAGACGGAACCCTCGGGCCTCAAGCGGCCGGTGGTGTCGCTGGAACTTGATTCGGAAGGAGCAAAAAGCTTTGCCGATGTTACAGGAAGGATAATGGAAATACCCGATGTTACAGGTTACCAGCCGGAGAGGGCTATTTCCATAGTGCTGGACGAGGAGGTAATATCCGCGCCGGAGGTAATGGCCCATATTACCGACGGCAAGGCGGTAATAGATGGAATGCCTGACATAGAGGCGGCCGCAGAGCTTGCTACGCTGATAAAAGCCGGAGCCCTGCCGGTTGACCTGGAGGCGGTGGAAATAAGGACGGTGGGTCCCACCCTCGGGGCCAATTCCCTTGAAAGGAGCGTAAGGGCGGGCTTTATTGGGATACTGCTGGTGATGGTGTTCATGGTGCTGTATTACAGGATACCCGGACTGGCTGCCAGCCTGGCCCTTGTGGTATATATAATCATTGTGCTCCTGGTGCTGGTTTCCATTAATGCGGCACTGACACTGCCGGGGGTAGCGGGGCTATTGCTTTCCATCGGCATGGCGGTGGACGCCAATGTAATCATATTCGAGAGGCTGAAAGAGGAGCTTAGAAACGGAAAAAGCTTAAGACCGGCCATTGACGCGGCGTTCAAAAGGGCTTTTACCACCATACTGGATTCCAACGTGACCACGTTAATTGCCGCGGCGGTGCTGTTTTACGTTGGTGCGGGCCCGATACAGGGGTTTGCAGTGACATTATCCATTGGTATCATTGCCAGTATGTTTACAGCCATAGTTATTACCAGGATGCTGCTGAAGCTGATGGTCGGGATGAATATTACAAGGAACACCAAACTGTATGGGGCGTAGGGGGTGAAACCAATGAAAATAGTTGAAAAAAGCAGGCTTTGGCTGGGAATATCCGCACTGGTAATACTGGCTGGGCTGGTCTTTACAATGACGGTCGGACTTAACCTTGGGATAGATTTTACCGGGGGCACCATCATCCAGATTGACCTTGGCAAAAGCTTCACTACCCAGGAGATAAGGGAAATAACCGACGGGTTTGACAAGGAGGCGTCCATTACCTACGCCGGGGAGGAAAGGACCCAGGTGCAGATAAAGACCAAGCTGGACCTTTCAGAAAAGGAGAGAAAAGAAATATTCGACAAATTTAGGGACAAGTATGATCTTAGTCAAGAAGACCTTTTGTCGGTGCAAAAAGTGGGTCCTGCTATAGGGGAACAATTGAAAAGGCAGGCGGTCATTTCGCTGGCGGCGGCAGCGGTGGGAATGATGATTTACATCACGTACAGGTTCGAGTTTAAATTCGGCGTTGTGGCGACGGCGGCCCTGCTGCATGATGTACTTGTAATGCTGTCGGTATATGCAATAATGCAGATACCCATAAACACTTCCTTTATCGCCGCCATGCTGACAATAGTGGGGTATTCGATAAATGCTACCATAGTTATATTCGACAGGATCAGGGAAAACCGCGGGTTTATGAAGAAGGGAACTTCCCTTGCCGACCTTGTGAATTTAAGCATTAACCAGACCATGGCCCGCTCAATCAATACTTCCGTTACAACACTTTTTACAATCGGCATGATATATATACTGGGGGTTAGCGCCATTAAGGAGTTTGCGCTGCCGCTCATTGTGGGAATACTGGCAGGCACCTATTCTTCGGTCCTAATAGCCGGTCCGCTGTGGGCTATATGGAAGGGAAGGGAAAAGCCAAGGGCGAGAAGGGCATAAAAAAGCGGCGAAAGCCGTTTTTTTATGCCTTCTCGAGCAAATCTTCCGAACAGGGTACGGCTTTTTTAGCTGCTGTCTTCGGTTTTGATTACCGTTTGGTCTGTTCCTAAATGGGAGGAATTCGCAACAGGCCGGCGAATTATTGTTTAAAATATAATTCTTTTGCGGGGGTGACATGTTTGCAGTTTAAATATGTAATGGCGCTTCTGTTTGCGCTGATGGTGGCAATATTTGCGCTGCTTAACGCGCAGCCGGTAACGGTGGATTTCATATATGACGAGTTTCAGATTTCGCTTGCCTTGGTAATACTGGTATCCGCCTTCGCGGGGGCGGTAATACTGGGTTTTTTGGGAATATTCCGGCAGGTTAAGGAAAGTTTCAAATCCAGGGAGATGAATGCAAGGATAAAGAATCTTGAGGAGCAGTTAAAAGAAACGGTGGACAGGAACACCGAGGCGGAGTTAAAGCTGGCGGAGGTCGAAGCCTGCATCAGGGAAAGGGACAGCCGGATAAAGGAACTGGAGGGTATCCTGGCAGGCCGGGAAAACGGGGAAACCAAGGAATAGATATAAAAAGACACGGGGAAGACACGGGGATGGTTCCGGTGTCTTTTTTTTGGCTGCGGCAGTTCCGCCCGCGCCGCCCGTTCCAGGCATTTGATATGAACTTCGGTTTAAACTATAATAGAATATATAAACTCTAGGAGATGCAGCCATGTTTCATGATAAAAAATGGGTATGCGCCGGCCCGGATGCAAACAAAGTAAAGGGATTGGCTGAGAAGTTAAGAATTTCAACAATTCTCGCAATGGTCCTTGTAAGCAGGGGAATTGACGACATTAAAGAAGCGGAGCGTTTCCTGTACCCGCAGATAGGTCATCTTGCCGACCCGTTCCTGATGCCGGACATGGGCGTATCGATTGACAGGATAATTCGTGCCCTGGACAGCGGTGAAAGGATTTGTATCTACGGGGACTATGACGTTGACGGTATAACGTCGGTCTCTTTTTTGATGAAGGCGCTGTCAGCAGCCGGGGCAGACGTTACCTATTATATACCCGGAAGGCTGGAGGAGGGATACGGGCTTAACGAAAGGTCGGTCCAAGAAATCCGTGAAACGGGGGTAGGTCTTATTATTACGGTTGACTGTGGGACCTCTTCTCATGAAGAGATTGAACTGTGCGGGTCCCTTGGCATGGATGTAATAGTTACCGACCACCACCAGTGCCCGAAAAAGCTTCCTCCGGCGCTGGGAGTTATTAACCCAAAGCGCAGCGACAGTCGTTACCCGTTCAGCGAATTTGCCGGTATCGGGGTGGCGTATCAGCTGTGCCGTGCACTGGAGACGAAGATCAGGGGCGGGGGGAACTATAGCCTGCCACTGGAGAAGTCGTTATCCGACAGCATGCTGGACCTTGTGGCGCTGGGTACGGTGGCGGATATTGTGCCTCTTACTGGGGAAAACCGGGTACTGGCGAGCCTGGGACTAAAAAAAATGGCTGCTACCGAGAACATAGGGATTAGGGCGCTCATAAAGGTTGCAGGGTTACAGGACGGGCCCATAAGCTCGGGACAGGTTGCATTTGCACTGGCACCCAGGCTTAACGCGGCCGGAAGGCTTGCGGATGCCCGAAATGCTGTACGGCTGCTGCTGTCAAGGGACGAAAAGACCGCCCTGCTGCTGGCGAAGGAACTGGATGAGCGAAACCGGGAGAGGCAGAGGGTGGAGAACCGGATTCTTGCCGGGGCATTGAAAATGGCGGAAAAAAGAAAAGGGGACAGCATACTGGTTCTGGCTTCCGAGGGGTGGCATCCCGGCGTTATTGGTATTGCGGCTTCAAAGATAGCCGAAAGGTATAACAAGCCCGCCGTTTTGTTCAGCATAGACGGCGGCGAAGCCCGGGGGTCCGCAAGGAGTATGCCGGGCTTGGACTTGTATGAACTGTTGTCCAAGTGCCGGCATTACTATAAAAGTTTTGGTGGACATAAACAGGCGGCGGGGCTTACACTGGAAACGAGCCGCCTTGAAGACTTTGCCCGGGAGGTCAACGCCGCCGCGGCCGGTGCGCTGGAAGGGCTGGAAGCAAAGCCCGTTATATGGGCGGACGGTGATTTGACCGGGGTAAAAGTCACGGCGGAGGATGCCAAATCGCTTAAGCTGCTTGAGCCCTTTGGCTGCGGCAACCCGCCGCCTGTTTTTATAAAGCGCCGAGTGGGCATAGCCGGGATAAAAAGGGTGGGCAATGCCCGGGAACATTTAAAGGTGATTGCAAGCGACGGAGCCGGCAGGCTTGACTGCATAGCATTCCGTTGGACGGATGCGTACTGGCCGGTTGCCGGGCAAAGGACCGATTTGGCGTTTACCCCGCAGGTTAACCAATGGCTTGGAAGGGAGAACCTGCAGCTTGCAGTAAAGGATATAAGGGACTTTTCAAAGGAGGAATGCTTTCTTAGGGTCTGGTATAAAAGCATGCTTGACTTGGACCGGCATGGAGCCCTGGTACCGGCAGGGGACTTCGAACTGGCCGGGATTGAGAAAATAGAATCCGGTTACGGGTACCAAGTTCTAAAGGAACTTTTTGGCGAATCCACCGGAAACCTGGTGCTGGTAAACGGTTATTCGGACATACTGGATGTGCTGTCCATGCTGCTTTTATATCCCAATGTAGAAGTTCAGTTTGGGCGGCTTGAAGGCTGTTGTGCCGATAGAAACTATGTAGTGGTACACCCTTATTCCCTTGAAGGGGTAGAGGGCTGCAGTGGCAAACTGTGCTTTTTTGCCCACTCGGTTATGCCAATGCAGCTTCAGGTGGTAGGAAGGCTTAAAACAAAGGAACGTGTTATGCTGACCGACATTAAAGCCCCTGGTCTTGGCACGGAGCTTTTAAGCCTTATTCCCGACAGGGATACCTTTGCGACAGTATACCGAACTATTAAAAAGTATGGCAGTTTGGGCTTTGATGATGTTATACGGCGGGCGGTAATAAAAGGCATAAGCCCTGCATCCGCGGTGATAGCCATAGAGAGCCTCAATGCCCTTGGCCTGGTAGCCAAAAGGGAAGGCGACATAGTGCCGGAGCCGGCTCCGCAAAACAAGGTAAACCTTCAAGACGCACCGCCCATCAAAATAATAAAAGCCGCTGCTGCTGCCGCTATGAACTGCTATGAAGCTGTAAAAGCGGGTATATATGGTGTATAATATTCCTCGGGACCATAAAGAAAACAGCGGGTGAACAAAAATGCTGGAAAAGCTTATAAACAAAATTGAACAGTACAACCCGGATATGGACCTGGAGCTGGTAATAAAGGCCTATAACTATGCCCAGCAGGCCCATGAGGGGCAAAAAAGGGTATCCGGGGACCCGTATATAAATCACCCTGCCCACGTGGCTATGATCCTGTCGGAACTGGAACTTGACCTTAAGACAATTGTGGCGGGCCTACTTCATGACGTGGTGGAGGATACCACTTCCGCCATGCAGGATATCGAGAGGGTATTTGGCAGCGAGATAGCGCAGCTTGTGGACGGCGTAACAAAGCTGGGAAGGATATGGTACCGAACCAAGGAAGAAGAGCAGGCAGAAAACCTGCGCAAGATGTTCATAGCAATGGCGAAGGATATAAGGGTAATCCTTATCAAGCTGGCGGACAGGGTGCACAATATGCGGACGCTGGGATACCTGCCTGAAGTCAAGCGAAAAGAAAAGGCCAAGGAGACCCTTGAGATATACGCCCCGATAGCCCACCGGCTTGGTATGTCCAAAATTAAATGGGAACTTGAGGACCTGGCATTAAGACACCTTGACCCTAAGGGTTATTATGAACTGGTAGAAAGGGTGGCAAAAAAAAGGCTGGAGCGGGAAGAATACATCAAAGAGGTTATTACCGAACTTCGCGAAAAGCTGAACGAGATGGGCATATCCGGCAAGATAGAAGGCAGGCCAAAGCACTTTTACAGCATATACAAAAAAATGGTTTACCAGAACAAAACCTTTGAACAGATTTTCGACCTCACTGCAATACGAATTATTGTGGACACCATAAAAGACTGCTACGGTGTGCTGGGAACGGTGCATGCGATGTGGAAGCCCATTCCCGGGCGGTTTAAGGACTATATTGCCATGCCCAAGCCCAATATGTACCAGTCGCTTCATACCACGGTTATAGGGCCAAAGGGGGAACCGCTGGAGATCCAGATAAGGACCTGGGAAATGCACAGGATATCGGAATACGGTATTGCGGCCCACTGGATGTATAAAGAGGGCAAGAAGAACCAGGATGAGTTTGATAAAAAACTTTCCTGGCTGCGGCAGTTTATAGAATGGGAAAGGGACACAAAGGATGCAAGAGAGTTCATGGAAACGCTCAAAATTGACCTTTTCAGCGATGAGGTGTTTGTGTTCACGCCCAAGGGGGAGGTTATTGACCTTCCCAACGGCTCCACGCCGATAGACTTTGCATATAAGATACACAGCGGCGTGGGCAATTCCTGTGTCGGGGCAAAGGTGAACGGAAAAATCGTGCCGCTGGAGTACAAGCTTAAGAACGGCGATATAGTAGAGATTTTGACATCGGCAAGCTCGCCCGGCCCCAGCAGGGACTGGCTTAAGATAGTCAAAAGCTCCTCCGCCAGGAACAGGATAAGGCAGTGGTTCAAGAAGGAGCGAAGGGAAGAAAACCTGGAAAAGGGGAAGGAAATATTCGAAAAGGGTCTTAAAAGGCAGGGATATACTCCGGGTGAAATACTGCGCCCCGAATGGATAGAAAAGGTCCTAAAGAAATTCGGGCTTCATAACATGGATGACCTATACGCAACGCTGGGTTACGGCGGCCTTTCACTAAACCAGGTGCTGGGAAGATTCAAGGAGGAAATGCGAAAGGAAAAGGCCGCAGAGGAAAGAAAGGCCGATATAGGAACGGGGACCCAGAACAGCCAGCAGAAAAAGGAACGTCCCGACCCTCAAACGGGAGTTGTGGTTAAGGGCATTACCAATGTAATGGTGCGGTTCGCCAAGTGCTGCAATCCGGTTCCGGGGGACGAAATAATAGGGTATATAACCAGGGGCAGGGGTGTATCGGTGCACAGGCTGGACTGCAAAAACGTGGGAGAGCACCTGGAAGACCCCCACCGCTTGATAGAAGTGGAATGGTATACCGATGAAAGCAAAGGCGTGTCCTACATGACCGACCTGCAGATAAAGGCCTTCGACCGGTCGGGCCTTCTGGCGGACATTACCGGGATTGTATCCGAGGCAAAACTGCCGGTCAAGGCCATTAATGCAAGGGCCAACAAGGACAATACCGCAACAATCAACATGACGCTGGCGATAAACGACACCACGCAGTTAAGCCAGCTTATTAAGAAGCTTAAAACGGTGGAAAGCGTTAGCGAAGTATACAGAATGAAGGGATAGATACGGAGGGTTAAAAATGAGAGCAGTGGTACAAAGGGTTTCAAAGGGCAGTGTGACGGTGGAAGGCAGGGAGACGGGAAGCATAGGGAAGGGTTTTGTGGTGCTGCTTGGGGTATCCGTAGACGATGACATGGAGGACGTCCAGTACTTGGCGGAAAAGGTTGTAAACCTACGGGTGTTCGAAGATGCCGACGGAAAGATGAACCTTTCTCTGAAAGACGTGGGAGGAGAACTGCTGGTTGTGTCACAGTTTACCCTGTACGGTGACTGCAGGAAGGGCCGAAGGCCAAGCTTCACCCAGGCAGCGCCCCCCGACAAGGCCGAAGAGCTGTACCAAGAGTTCGTAAAGGCGTGCAGGGAAAAGGGCGTAAGGGTAGAGACCGGGCAGTTCCAAGCCCACATGGAAGTGGCCCTTGTAAACGACGGCCCGGTAACCCTTATAATTGAATCATAGGAGGGATTAAGAGTTGGTACTAGATAGGATAACCGCCGGTATATACGCTACAAACTGCTATATTATAGGGTGCGAGAATACCGGGCAGGGGGTTGTAGTGGACCCGGGAGGGGACGCGGAGCGGATAATGCAGGCGGTGGCAAAAAACGGCCTTGATATTAAGTATATAATTCTTACCCACGGTCATTTTGACCACATTGGGGCCCTTAAGGGGGTAAAAGACCGGACAAATGCTAAGATAGCGATACAAGCCGGGGATGCGCATATGCTGCAGGGCCCGGGCAAAAGCCTTGCAGCACTGGTAGGGAGCAGTGCCGGCACGGTTTCCCCCGATGTGCTGCTTAAGGATGGCGACCGGATTAAGGTCGGAAACATTGAAATGGAGATAATACACACCCCAGGCCATACACCGGGCGGTATATGTATTAAAATAGGCGACGGCGTTCTAATAAGCGGGGATACGCTGTTTGCAGGCTCGGTGGGCAGGACGGACCTGCCGGGAGGAGACTTTGACAAATTGATGCACTCAATAAAGACAAAGCTTGTTACGTTGCCGGATGATACAAAGGTATACCCCGGCCATGGTGTTGCTACAACCATTGCAAGGGAAAAGGAGAAAAACCCATTTCTTACCGGGAACTATCGATGAGGATGTCCCGGGTTCTAAGGCAGAACCTGAAATCCAATTCCCGCCTATTAAGCTATATAGGCTAATAATAGGGCTTGTCTGCTTCGCAAGTCGGCAAGCTGGGGGAATAACCCCGGGCGTAGTGGTTACACTATTCAATGAGCGCTTGCGCGAATAGTGCACCAAAACGCGGGCGCTAAGGCGCCTACCTATCGAGTTTTATGTGCAAGGCGCCGCTTATCCTTTATCGAATGCCCTATTCAGCGGGAGATTTAAGCCATGAATCATTAGGGTATTTGATAAATAAAAATGCGTCCGGGAGGTTAATGATGAAGGGGTTGCAAAGGTTTACCAAAGCCGGTATGAACAAGACCATAGAGGATATTGACTTTCACGAGTTTTACCAAATGATGGACAAGGGTCTGACCCACATGGAGATTGCCGAGCAGCTGGGAATAACCGAAAAGGCGGTGGGCTGGCTCGCAAAGGAAATAGAAAAGGATGTTTAGTATGATAAGGGTGTTTACCGAGGGGCATGATTACTATTATGAGGTCGCGGATATCCTGGCAAATTACTGTCGCCGGGATGAAATAGAATTCATAAGGGAAAAGGTCCCGGCCACGGGCCGGGGTCTTTTTGTGCACAGCAAATTTGCAGCCGACAGGGACGGCGTTATAGTAAAATGCATCATAACCGGGGAGCAAGGACCGGTGATCCAAGAGGACCGATTTGAACCGGCCGGCGGAAGCGCCCTGGAAGTAAGAAAACAGTATAAAAGGTATGTAAAGCACAACCTGCTTAAGGCTGCCGAGAGGTTTTTCCAAAAATGGCTTCCCTGGGGGATACTGACCGGGATAAGGCCGGTGAAAATGATACATAAACTGGTGGACAAAGGGCTGGGACAAGAAGAAATTTTAAAACACCTTGTGGAATTTTACCGGCTTGAACCCGAAAAGGCGCGGCTTGGAATGGATATCGCACTTACCGAAAGAAAATTCATATTTCCCAACGACCCGGGGAAAGTAAGCATATATATCAGCATTCCCTTTTGCCCCACCCGGTGTTCCTACTGTTCATTTCCGTCCAACCAAATTACAAGATGTGGGCATTTAACCGAAATGTACGTGGACTGCCTTGCCGGGGAAATAAAGGCAGCCGGCTCCGCCGTGAAAAGTAAAGGGATTACCTGTGACACGGTATATATTGGCGGAGGCACCCCTACTTCCCTCAACCTGTCGCAGATGGAGAGACTTTTGACTGAAGTGCAGCAGGCCTTCGTAAGCAGCGATACCAGGGAGTTCACCGTTGAGGCGGGCCGGCCGGATACGCTGGATGGGGAAAAACTGGAACTGATAAAAAGGTATGGGGCCACAAGAATAAGCATAAACCCCCAGACCATGAATGACTCCACGCTGGAGGCCATTGGCAGGAAGCACAGCCCGGAGGATATTATAAGGGCTTTTGAGCTTGCCAGGCAGTCAGGGCACAATAATATAAACATGGACATAATAATGGGCCTTCCGGGGGAAAACTTGGGTATGGTTTTGCACACGCTGGAGCATATCGGCGTTCTTAAACCCGAGGGGGTCACGGTGCATACGCTGGCTGTAAAAAGGGCCTCCAAGCTGCACGAGGAAGCCTTTGACGCTATCCTGGTTGAAGAATCCGAGGTGGAGGCCATGATGAAATACGCCCAAGAATACTTGCAGCGTATGGGCATGAAACCCTATTACCTTTACCGCCAGAAGTATATGGTGGGTAACCTGGAAAACATAGGCTTTTGTTTTCCAGGCTGCGAAGGGATTTATAATATGCAGATAATGGAGGAAAGGCAGACGTTGCTGGGCTTGGGAGCCGGGGCTGTATCAAAGTTGGTTATTCTTTCGGAGGACCGGCTGGAAAGAATACAAAACCCTAAAAGCCTCCAGCATTACATGGAAAGGGCCAAGGCTTTGGCAAGGGAAAAGGAGGAGGTTATTGCAAGGCACTGCCATGCCAATTGTTTGTAGTTGACACCGGCGGGGTTGTGGACTATAATGGTTTTAAAATCCATAGGGCTAAAGACAATGACGGAAAGAGTAGCCGTTTGAAGGCGTACAGGGAAGGGAGGCCGTGATTGAGAGCCCCCGGGCGCAGCAAGGACGGTGAAAGACGTTCCCGAGTCTTTCGGCTGAAAACCGGGAGTAAGCCGAAACGCATTAATGCGTTATATTCAACGAGGGGGATATTAATTATCCAAGCAGGGTGGCAACGCGGGAAAATCCCGTCCCTGATGACGGTTTCGGCCTGTCATTGGGGACTTTATCATTTTTTGAAGGAAAAAGGGAGGTATAGTCATGGCAATAAAAGCGCCGAGGGGAACCAGGGATGT
>DASRVG010000184.1:0-17773 GCA_035655175.1 Clostridia bacterium
CGGGTTTTTGACACTTGTATAAATAGTAGAATCTCTAGGAGCCTTGAAAACAGGGCTTTTTTTATTAAAAAAATGTCAAATTTGCCACTTTTAATATTGCGTAATATTGGGTAATGTGTTATAATATGTCAATGCTGGTAATTTGACTTCGATTTAACCACCTATTTCAACAAGGGGGGGTGGGATACCCGTCCATACCACCCTAAAATGCCCTCAAAGCCTTATCAGAAAAGGGCTAGATACCATTTTCGTATGTAAATTGCCTTATATAAGCATTCTCCTTAATCGTTTACAATTTTTTTGTACGAAATCGCCCAAATCGTACACTTTCAATTTTTCTCTACCGACACTTTCACCGACCATTTTCAAAAATACCGACCGATTTTAAGCAGTTTACACAAATTGTAAAACGACGGAAACATTGATACAGCAAGGTTAAGCGACTTATACAGATTTTAAACAACAGTACTTTAGCGGTCTCCAAAACCGTTGGTTGCGGGTTCGATTCCTGCTGCCCCTGCCAGCAAAACAGAGGCTTCGAGCCTCTGTTTATTTTTGCATAAAAACTTTTCACCAAAACCCCTCCTTTCCCATAGCATATAGTGAAAAGGAGGGAGGTGTTGGCATGTCTGGATTCTTTGGCGGCGGCAAATCCGGTGGGTTCGGGACCCTGTTCCTGCTTCTGATTATAATAATAATCTTCTTCTCTGCCGGAGTAGACGATTTTTAATCCCCACTTGACACGAACAGATGTTCGACGTATAATGTTGACAAAAGCAGCAATACGAGGGTGATTAAATGCTGGACTATATACTAAGGATGGCTGAAGAGACCGGCAAAAGGCTGACCATAATATACAGCAATGGCGAGTGTATCACCGGGAGAGAGATAAGGGTTGTAGAAATCGGCCGTGACCATATCCTGGCCTATTGCTATTTAAGAAACCAGATGAGGACCTTTAAAAAAGCCGAAATACTGGCGGCAGCCTTTGCCAAAATAAAAAGCGCATAGAATAGATAGATTGAAAAGAATGAATGCCCATGATTGAACAAATAGTGCCAAACCGGTGACTGGTATGGCACTATTTGTCGGATTATAGGCTAATTTTGTGGAATTTTATTAAAGGGATTATGCATGTAATGTCAAAAAATAAACAAAGAAATAATTAAGAGAACACCCGCTTAGGGTGGATAGTGTTGATTTTAAAGGCCTTGGAAAGGAGATGTAATTAACGAAAAACCGTTTAAAAAAAGAAAAAACCGACAAAATTCTACTTAGATGCTGGTAAAATGCCCATTATATCACGAAGGGGGATACGGGAGCATGAGTGATTTAAGAGGCAGAATTAACAGCCTAAGGGAAGAAATCCTGGAAGAGATTCAGAAAAAGCCGGAGGAACTGCAGGCAAAAAAAATATTAGAGCTCTGCATCATGTTGGATAAACTTGTTGTGGAATACATATCGTCCGTTAAGTTTAAGGCTTAGTACTAGGTTTTCAAAGCTCTTATTGCATTTTTATTTATATATTAGGTCCTTGACCTGTGGATATGATAAATGCAGTGGGAAAGATGCATATAAATCATCCGGACAAAAATAAAAGGCCTGGAAACGATAAAATAATTTTGCCCCAGTAGGATTAATGGGGCATTTTTGCTCCCGGCGCTTCAGGAAGTCATGGGTTGCAGATACCACCCTTGACTTTTTTGGTTTTGGTCAAGAATATATATATATATCCGTACTTTTTTAAAAGAGTATTACGCTTGGGAGGATAAGAACCGGATGTTGGTTAGGGAAGAAGTGCCAAAACAAAAAGAACAAAAAGTAAGGGCGGTTATTGTTGATGGAAGGGCTGCCCACCTTATGGAAAAACGATTGCTGTCCATGGGCATAGCAGTAATAAAAACCTTAAAACACCCGCGGCTGTACGACGCTGTGTCATTCCATCCCGATATGGTAATATGCCCGGTAGGGGCCGGAAAAATGGTGGTGGAACCCACGATGTACAATTATTTCAGCGAAATCCTTTCCGGTTACGGGACCGTGGTGCTCAAAGGGAAGACCGAATTGCCACGCAACTATCCCCTGAACATAGCATATAATATAGCAGTGACGGGAAACAAGGCATTCTTGTATTTACGGCATGCGGATAAGACAATCGTTGATGAACTAAGAAAGAACAATACCGTTTTAATAAACGTCAAACAGGGGTACACAAAATGTTCCACCGCTGTGGTTGACGACAACAGCATTGTAACGGCGGACCGAGGCATCTACACCGCGGCTTTGAAAAATGGTGTGGATGCCCTGCTTATCAGCCCGGGGCATATAAAATTGGAAGCATTTGACTACGGATTTATCGGCGGCTGTTGCGGAAGAATTGGGGAGTCCTTGCTTGCTTTTTCCGGAAACCCATCGCTCCATCCCGATTGGGCCGTTCTGTCCGAATTCCTTGAAAAACGTGGCATAACAGCCGTGCCGTTGTTTGACGGTCCTTTGATGGATGTAGGTTCAATTATTCCTGTGGTGGCAATTAATTGATATGCAATATCTGTATTACTCTTAAAGCGGAATATCGAGTTTCAGGCGACGCATAATATTACTGAAAGGAGTGAAAGAATAAATGGACTTGATTTCCATCGGCATCAGCGAAGACAATGAGACGGTGCGTGAAAGGCTGGAGGCTGAACTTAGGGTACTTAGCAAACAGGGCATCGACTTAAATTTAAATGAGAGAGACCAGGGAAACTTGCGCTTCTTCGACTGCAGTGTATCCAACTGTATTTTGGGCAAGTTTTCCTATAATGATATAATATATATTTCAAAGCATTACGTGGCTAACGCCGTTTCGGATATAATAATCGATGTTATTGAGAAAAGGTTGCTAAAAAAATGTATAGAGAGCAACTATTACTATTTCGGTGAGGAAGAAAGGGATAGAATACTGGAATATGCATGCAAGGCACTGGGGACCGACGGGGAAGAAAGCGACCAGGGCAGCGTGTACCGACTCAGCAGGAAGGCCAGAGTGCTGCAAAAGGTGCTGGATTACCTTGAAACCAACAGCAGTTTAATAATCCCAGGCTTTGTAAGGTTTAGAATGAAGGACTATGTGTCGGAACTTGAAGACACAATAGACCGGGCGGTGGAGGAGTACCTGATGGAAAGGGAGTACAACGAATTCATAAAACTCCTCCGCTACTTTGTGGAAATCCAGGAACCAAAGGTTGATACCGTAAACGTGCTGAAAAATTCAGACAACAGCTATAGGCTGCTGGACGGCCAGGGCATAACCATAAACAACGAACTGATTGACGACCTGGCAGGAGAGGTTTTGGAAAACAATATAAATTACGATGACCTGCTTATCAGCTCACTGATAACCATAGCGCCCACGAGGATTGTGTTTCACAACGGGGCTGTAACCGAGGGCTCCGAGATAATGGATACCATAAAGAAGGTATTCCATAACAAAATTGCATACTGCAGGGGCTGCGAACTGTGCTACGTAAAAAAGCCGGTGGAAAAGGAATAGCCCTCCCTCAACAAAGGGTTACCGTTCCGGTACTGCAGCATCCATGTACGACTTCACTAATTTCTTAGTGAAGTTTTTCTGTGGCCAAAACCATCACTAACCGCGCTGCGGCTGTGTGGGACATGCTTTTTATTTTGGGGGAAAATATGATATACTCATCCGGTAATATAAATAATTCTCGGAGGATATAACATGCTGCTAGGATTTGCCTTAATGGCTTCAATAGGGGCAGGTATTGGCTGGTTTACCAATAGAATCGCAATAAGGATGCTTTTCAGACCTCAAAACCCATTGAGGATACCAATTATTGGCTTATCCATCCAGGGCTTGATACCGAGACGGCGCCTTGAAATAGCCGCCAGCATAGGTGAGGTGGTGGACAGGGAGTTGGTGTCCATAGAGGAGATCGTTCTGGGCCTTGCGGCGGAAAGGAACAGGGGAGAGATAATAGAGACGATAAAACGAAGAGTTGAGGAAATCATAAAAAGCAGGCTTCCGGGATTGGTCCCGGGCTATATTAAAGACCTTATTGCTGACTACGTGAACGATATAATAGAATCACAGGCGAATGAGGTTATAAACGAGCTGGTGAAGAAAATTGTACATAAAGCCGCAAGGGAGTTAAACTTGCGGCAGATGATAGAAGACAAGATAAACAAGTTCGACCTGGGCAAGCTTGAGGACATCATACTATCGGTTGCGGACAGGGAACTTAAGCATATTGAGTACCTGGGAGCGGTCATTGGTTTCCTGATAGGTATTGCCCAAGCCTTTGTGGTGTATTTTGTATTGTAGCGAAATGGGGTATAGAAGGATGAAAAGGGCTTTCTTGGTTTTCTCGGTATTTGCTGTGGTGCTGTATATATTGTTTAATCTTTTAGTCCACCGGGTTAAGGTGCCGGAGATACTGGAGCCCCCGCCGGCAGCGGGGAGGGAATTGGCGCTGGTGGTGGATACCCACTCGGATACGCTTATTAAGGTTATTGATGACAAGACCTGGCTGCCGGCTGTGGACATAGGCATGGATACAGAATTTCACATAGATATACCAAAGATTAGAAGGGGCGGTGTGGGCGTACAGTATTTCGGAGCCTTTACATCGGGCTATTATACCGGCGGCAAACCGGATTTTGAAAGGGCCAACAGCCGGCTGCTGGCGCTATTTAATGCAATGTACTGGACGGTTGGAAACAATTCCGATCGTATAGGGCTGGCGATGTCGATGAAAGATATTGAGGACCTTGCAGAAGCCGGGAAGGTTTCGGCTGTGCTCAGCGTGGAGGGGGCATACTCGCTGGAAAAAAACAACGGGATTCGGCTGCTTCGCCAGTACCATGACCTGGGCGTGAGAATGATGGGACTTGTATGGAACCATTCCAACCAGCTGGGTGAGGGCGTAAACGGGGCATACATGGACGGCACTCCGTCCCGGGGCGGTCTTACTGACTTTGGCAGGGAGGTTGTGGCCGAGATGAATCGCCTCGGGATTATTATCGATGTTTCCCATATGAACGAAGCCACATTCTGGGACGTGATGGAGATATCAAGGGCCCCGGTTGTTGCAAGCCATTCGGGTGCCTTCGGGTTAAGGGACCACCCAAGGAATTTGAAGGACGACCAGATAAGAGTGATAGCTGAAGGGGGCGGCGTGGTCCAGGTGGTGTTCTACCCCAAGTATCTTGCAGAGGATGAGGATACCGTCTCCATAGAAACCGTGGTCAACCATATTGAGTACATAACCGACCTGGTGGGGGTTGAGCACGTGGGCATCGGCTCGGACTTTGACGGGGCAGCCATGCCGAAGGACTTAAAAGATGCCTCCATGATTCCAAGACTACAGGAAGCCCTCAAAAGAAGGGGTTATAGTGAAGGGGACATAGAAAAAATAATGGGTAAAAATACCCTGAGGGTTATGAGGAAAGTATGGGGAAAAGCCGGGGGCGGTCAGGGCAGCAGTGGTACACCGGCCATCCGGCCCGACATTGGCATGGGGGAAGGGCTGGATGAAAACAGCCCGGTTCTTTCCGCCCATGTCAAGTCGGTGGATGGAACTTCCATTGATGAATCAAGCCTTAAGATTATAGTTGACGGTAGGGTGTATGAGCCGGAATATTCCGAACAAACCGGTGTGATTTCTATTAGGTTGACGGAAACGCTCCGGAAGAAATTCCATGTTGTAACCTTCCAGGCTGCCAGCCAGGGAGGAAATGTGGGCAGCAAGACCAGGATATTTCATATACAGCGTTGAAAAATCTGGAAAGCCGACGGGCTTTTGCATAAAGAAGTTGACATTCCCAAGCTATACTAATATATTATAAAAAAAGTATAGGAGACGTGACCCATGAAAATATCAATAATCGGTTCCGGTGCCATGGGTAGCCTGTACGGCGGTTACTTGTCTCAGAAAAATGAAGTATACCTGCTGGATATATGGGAAGAACACGTCAATATCATTAACAGCAAAGGCCTTACTATTGACGAGAGCGATGGCAGCAGTAAAGTCTTTACTCCCCGGGCCTTTACAAGGGCGGAAGATATTGGCGTATCGGACCTGGTTATTGTATTTGTCAAGTCCATTATGACGGAAGCGGCCATGGAGGCAAATATGGCTCTCATCGGCAAGGACACGATCGTTATGACGCTTCAGAACGGTTACGGCAACGGTGAGGACATAATGAGGTTTGTTCCCAGGGAGCAAATAATAATCGGTACCACCGGGCATGGATGCACCATGAAAGGCCCCGGGCATATTTTTCATGCAGGGCAGGGTCCTACTCACATCGGTGCCATGAGCGGAGACCGGGGCAGCGCTCTGAAGGTTGCCAAAGTCTTGGAAGAATGCGGGTTTGAGATCGATGTACCCGATGAGATTTTCCGCTTGGTTTGGAGCAAGTTGTTCGTGAATATAGGCATCAACCCTGTTACTGCCCTGCTGGGTGTTGTGAATTCCTGCATAGTGGACAACCCTTATGCAAATAAAGTTGCAAGGTGCCTTGTAGAAGAAGCGGTTGCAGTAGCAAACGCTGAGGGCATGAGTTTTGATGTGGATGAAGTATTTAAAAATGTATGCACGGTTGCAAGGAGAACCGGTGCAAATCGTTCTTCCATGCTCCAGGACGTAACCAGGCGCAGTAGGACCGAGGTCATGAAGATCAACGGAGCCATAGTTAAAAAAGCCAAGGAACTTGGCATGGAAACTCCTTACAATACCATGATTACCGATATAATATGCGCATTGGAAAAAACGTTTTGATTCGCTAGATGTTACAAAATATATTATTATAAAAAACGGAGGTGAAAAAATGAAAAAAGTTATAGCAATACTTCTTTGCCTTGTAATGGTGATTTCTATGACGGCTTGCGGCGGAAAGACAGAAAAGCCGGAGGATTCCGGTCAGCAGGCACCCGCAGGGACAGTAACCATTAAAGCGGCACATTCTGTGGCTGAAACCCATCCCTACCATTTGGGACTGGTTAAGTTCAAAGAATTGGTTGAAGAAAGAACCGGCGGCGCAGTGGTTATTGAAATTTATTCCAATGCAGTATTGGGCGATGAGCGTGCATGCATAGAAGGTTTGCAGTTGGGAACCCTTGACATAGCGGTAAGTTCCACCGGCCCACTGGGCAACTTCAAAAAAGACTTTCTGGTGCTTGACCTGCCTTACTTGTTTAAAGATATAACCCATGCCCGCACCGTTTTGGACAGCGAGATTGGCCAGGAATTGTTGGATTCCTTAAGCGAGATCGGAATCGTTGGCGCTGCTTTCTGGGAGAACGGTTTCCGCAACGTTACCAATTCCAAGCGTGCCATAAACTCTCTGAAGGACATGAAGGGTTTGAAGCTTCGCACGATGGAAAACGAAGTGCATATGGCTGCGTTCAAGGCCTTTGGCGTCGACCCCACTCCCATGGCTTGGAGCGAAGTATTTACTTCTCTTCAGACCGGCGCCCTGGACGGACAGGAAAACCCCATAGCTATCATCCATGCCCAGCAGCTTAATACTGTACAGGATTACCTTGCGATAACCAATCATGTTTATTCTCCTTCTGCATTACTAATCAGCAAGATCACTATGGACAAGTTTGATGAAGCTACCAAGGAGATATTAATTGAGGCAGCCAAGGAAGCCGGTGCTTACGAGCGTGAACTGCTGTCTTCCACGGAAGAACAGCAGTTAGCCGAGCTGGAAGAGGCCGGAATGATAGTTACCCGTCCTGACCTGAGCGAATTTATCGCGGCAGCGCAGACCATTTATGCCGATTACGAAGATAGATTCACCGAAGACCTGATCGATGAGATACTGGCCATGGCTAAATAACTGTTTCGTACACTTGCGGATAACAGGCTGCTGCCTGGGCAGCAGCCTGTTCTTACTAAGAAAAGGGGGGATTATGGTGCAGTGGCTCCAGAAAACAAGCGATGTTCTGAATAAAGTTGCAGTTGTATTCTTGGGAATAGCACTGGCGGTTATGACTGTTGTTGTATTTGCACAGGTGATTTTCCGCATGATTGGAGCGTCCCTTCCATGGTCAGAAGAATTTGCGCGTTACACTATGGTATTTTTGACTTACATTGGTGCCGGTGTAGGAGTCAAGTATAAGTCCCATATCTCGGTGGAGGCGGTTGTCGGGATACTTCCTTCCAAGCTGCGGGCGGCGGCCGAGGTATTAATCGATATACTGCTTTTAGCAGCGTTCTACATCCTGATTCGCTACGGTATGAAGGTTGTAAGTATTACAATGAACCAGCAGTCCCCGGCGATGAAGGTAAAAATGGGTTACATGTATTTTTCGCTGGTATTGGGTGCTGTTATCATGACGGTCCATACGCTAAACAATATTGTATGGGATGTTAAGAAAGTCCTGGCGAAAGGGGAAGTGACAGAATGAACACTCCCGATATGGTGGCACTCGTGCTTTTTGGCTCACTGCTGCTTTTCTTCATTTTAAAAGTTCCTATCGGGTTTTCCCTGATACTGTCCTCCGCTATCACCCTGATAGTATGCGTTGATACACCGCTGCAGATTATCCCCCAGCGTTTGTTTACCGCAACCGACTCGTTTCCCTATATGGCTGTGCCGTTCTTTATCCTGGCCGGCAACCTGATGAGCGAGGGCGGTATATCGCAGCGTTTGGTTAAATTGGCCAATTCCCTTATTGGTCATCTAAGCGGTGGTCTGGGCATGGTGTCCATCGCGGCCTGCATGTTCTTTGCAGCCATTTCCGGCTCTTCGGCAGCAACTACCGCGGCAATAGGCGGTATTATGATTCCTGAAATGGTACAGCGCAAATACGGCAGGAGCTTTTCCGCCGCCATAAATGCAGCCGGGGGTACCATCGGAGTTATTATCCCGCCCAGCATTCCTTTTGTTACCTATGGAGTTTTAACCGGTACTTCCATAACCTCTCTTTTTATAGCGGGTTTTGGCCCCGGTATTCTAATGGGCCTCGCGCTGATGATCGTAGTAGCGTTTATTTCCCGGAAGAAAGGTTACAGGGAGGACAAGAGAGCCGGCTTTAAAGACATTGCCATTAGTTTTAAAGAATCTATTCTGGCCATGCTCATGCCCGTAATAATACTGGGCGGTATATACAGCGGTTACTTTACCGCCACCGAAGCCGCTGTAATAGCAGTGGTATATGCACTATTTATCGGTATATTCGTTTATAAAAATCTTAACATGAAGAAACTTATCAAGATCTTTGCAGATTCTGCAGTAAGCACTGCCGGTGTTTTGCTGCTTATAGCGGCGGCTTCCGTGTTCGGCTGGATTCTTACCAGCAATAACATTCCCAAAATAATTGCAGGGGGTATTTTGAGCATATCCGGCAACAAGGTAGTTATCCTGCTGCTTATAAACCTGCTGCTGTTTATAGTAGGTACATTCATGGATACCGTAGCCGCCCTGATAATTCTGGTTCCTATCCTGTTTCCCATTGCCACGGCTATAGGCGTAAATGCTGTTCATTTTGGGATGATTATATGCGTAAACCTGGCAGTTGGTATGATTACGCCTCCCTTTGGAGCGTGCCTATTTGTTGCCTGCGGTGTCGCTAAAATTAAGCTGGAGCAAATCGTAAAGAGCTCTATACCTTTTATTGCCGCCCTGGTCATAGTAATCCTTCTGGTTACTTTCATTGAACCTATAAGCATGTTTCTACCCCGGCTGCTGGGTGCCCTGTAATG
Source organism: Clostridia bacterium (assembly GCA_035655175.1). Taxonomy (GTDB): domain Bacteria; phylum Bacillota; class Clostridia; order Ch29; family Ch29; genus JAAYEV01. The sequence goes on from DASRVG010000184.1 coordinate 9,720, forward strand.
ATAGAAAAAATTATTACAAGTATGACATAAAGACAGTGACAGCAGGCCAATTTTATGATATTAGAATATTGATGTATTAATTACCACAAGCTCCAACCTAAAGGAGGGATGGGGATGGAATTTGACTGGGTGGAATGGGTAACAAGCCCCTTCGTATTAATGGCGGTGTCGGTGTTTACAGGGGTTTTGATAGGCAGGATTAAGGTGGGCAGGTTCAGCCTGGGAATCTCCGGCGCTCTTTTTACCGGCCTTGTGGTTGGATGGTTTATATACAACAAGTTTGCGCTGCCCTATGAAGGAACCCCTGAGGCGCCGGGATACGCCGCCGGTATACTGTCCGACGGCGTGGTACATATAGACTTCTTTTACCTTTTCCTAATGCTCTTCGTGGCCTCAGTGGGGCTTCTGGCATCCAAGGACCTTGGGGCGGTGGTAAAAAAGTACGGGGTAAAGTTTATAATACTGGGTTTTTTAATTACCTTTGCGGGTGCCGCGGTTACCTACCTCATGGTGCTGGCCAGCCCCGGTCAGGACCCCTTCGCAGTGTCCGGCGTCTATGTAGGTGCCCTTACAAGCTCCCCCGGCCTCGGGGCTGCCATAGAAACGGTGTCAAGGTACGGTACCGATGCGGAGGCCGCCGTGGGGGCAGGCTATGCAATAAGCTATCCCTTTGGCGTATTGGTGGTTATACTTGCGGTAAACTTCATACCACTTATGCTGGGTATTGACATGGAAAGGGAAAAAGAAGTGTTCAAAAGGGAAATGGCCGAAGCAAGGTCGGCAGTGGGCACAAGGGAAATACCGGAAGTGTCCTTTGACATAGCGGGTTTTTTTCTGACCATAATCATCGGGTATACCATAGGTAGCATAAGGGTTCACATGGGCCCGCTGGGTTTTTTTAGCCTTGGCTCCACCGGCGGCGTGCTGATTGGCGCTCTCCTTCTGGGCTATATGGGAAAACTGGGCGGTATTCATTTCAGGATGGGAAGCAAAGTACTGGGAGTAATAAGGGAAGTATCGCTGGCATTTTTTTTGAGCATAGTAGGGCTTAGGTACGGCTACAGGGTGTTCGACGCCCTTATAAGCGGCGGGGCGTACCTGGCCTTTGTATCGCTTGTGGTAGGCACCTTAGCCATACTTGCGGGATACCTGGTGGGGAGGCACCTGTTCGGCATAAACTGGGTTATGCTGTCCGGGGCAATCTGCGGCGGCATGACCTCAACACCCGGCTTGGGGGCTGCGATAGACGCCGTGGGCAGTGACGACCCGGCGGCGGGGTACGGGGCGGTTTATCCCTTTGCGCTGCTGGGCATGGTGATGTTTTCGATACTGCTGCACCGGATGCCTATGAGTTAAACAAGATTTCCAAACAATCGAAGTATCATACGGTTGACATCGGGGGAAAATAGTTTTATAATTACATAGAAATACAGGATAAAGGCAATGATGGGAAGAGTAAAGGCATTATGAACCCTTAAGAGAGAGGATGCCGCCGGCTGAAAGCATCCTCAGGGCAAATGCTTTGAAGACCGCCCCGGAGCCTTGCGCGATGAGCGCAAACGGTGGTACCGTTATAACCCCAATGAGTGGACTTATGGTCTATTTAGGGTGGAACCGCGGGAATAACCTCCCGTCCCTTGCAGCATGCTTGGGGCGGGAGGATTTTGTTTTGGCAGGTAAATAACGAATGGAGGAGAGGGAATGGAAAAAATAAAAGTATTTCTAAAGGACGGATCAAGCAAGGAGTATCCAAAGGGAATTACCGTCCGGGAAGTGGCGGAGGATATCAGTAAAAAACTGGCGAAAGAAGCGGTGATAGCCGACGTGGACGGAAGGTTGGTGGACCTGGATTACAGGCTGCAGGACGACTGCAAGCTTAACCTTCTGACATTCCAGGACGAGGATGGGAAGGACGCCTTCCGGCATACCAGCTCCCATATTATGGCCCAGGCGGTAAAGAGGCTTTTTCCCGAGGCCAAGCTGGCTATAGGGCCGGCCATCCAGGACGGGTTTTACTACGACTTTGACGTGGAAAGGCCCTTTTCAACCGACGACCTGGCGGCGATTGAAGAGGAGATGGCAAGGATTGTAAAAGAGGACCTTCCGCTGGTAAGGCATGAAATGGCGAAGGAAGAAGCGATAAAATACTTCGCCGACAAGGGTGAGACTTACAAGGTGGAACTTATAGAAGGCCTGGAAGAGGATGAACCCATATCGTTTTACAGCCAGGGAGAGTTCACAGACCTTTGTGCCGGGCCCCATGTCCCGTCCACCGGCAGGATAAAGGTTTTTAAGCTGTTAAGCGTAGCGGGGGCATACTGGCGCGGCGATGAAAAGAACAAAATGCTGCAGAGGATTTACGGAACTTCCTTTGAGAAGAAAAAGGACCTTGAAGAATACCTGAACATGTTGGAGGAGGCCAAAAGAAGAGACCACCGAAAAATAGGCCGCGAGCTGGATTTGTTCAGCATAATGGAAGAGGGTCCGGGGTTCCCGTTCTTCCATCCAAAGGGAATGGTGATAAGAAACATACTGGAGGACTTCTGGAGGAAGGAGCATATAAAGCGCGGGTACCAGGAGGTTAATACACCGATAATACTGAGCGAGGAACTGTGGCACCGTTCGGGTCACTGGGACCATTACAAGGAGAACATGTACTTTACCGAGATTGACGGAGCCGGGTACGCGGTAAAACCGATGAACTGCCCGGGGGGGATGCTGCTGTACGGAAGAAGGCTGCACAGCTACCGCGACCTTCCGCAGAGGGTGGCGGAGCTTGGCCTTGTGCACCGGCACGAGCTGTCGGGGGCCCTACACGGGCTAATGAGGGTAAGGTGCTTTACCCAGGACGATGCCCACATCTACATGCTGCCCTCCCAGATAAAGGAGGAAATCATTGGGGTTATTGACCTTACCGATTACCTTTACAGTATTTTCGGGTTTGAATACAGGGTGGAGCTGTCCACCAAGCCGGAGAACTGCATGGGCTCCGACGAGGACTGGGAAGCCGCCACAAACGCCCTGAGGGATGCCCTGGAGGCAAAGGGCATAGAGTACAAAATCAATGAAGGGGACGGCGCCTTCTACGGGCCCAAGATTGACTTTCACCTTAAAGACTGCATAGGCCGTACCTGGCAGTGCGGGACCATACAGCTTGACTTCCAGATGCCCGAAAGGTTCGACCTTGTATATATTGGCGCGGACGGAGAAAAGCACAGGCCGGTAATGATACACAGGACCATTTTTGGCAGCATAGAGCGGTTTATAGCAATACTGACCGAGCACTATGCCGGCGCATTTCCCGTATGGCTTGCCCCGGTCCAGGTAAAGGTTTTACCCATTACCGACAAGCACAACGAGTATGCGGAGCAGGTAAGAAGGAAGCTGTTTGACCTGGGCTTCAGGGCGGAAGCGGACCTGAGGAATGAAAAGGTCGGGTACAAGATAAGGGAAGCGCAAATGGAGAAAATACCCTATATGCTGATAGTGGGTGATAAAGAACTGCAGGAGGGCACCGTATCGGTGCGCACCAGGGACAAGGGAGACGTTGGCACAAGGAGCCTAAATGAGTTCATTGAAGAAATAACCGAAATGGTTAACAGCAAGAAATAATAGTAAGCCGGCCGGATTCAGCCGGCTTGAATTTTTTTGACAGTAAATATACGGAATTATAACAAGCAGAAGTATTTTGATTCCGGCGGTAACAGATAGAGAGTACAAAAAATGCTTGCGCATGGGACAACTTAAGTTTACAATAGTCAGTAAAAATGATGGGGGGATTAACGTGGAACTTAAGTTTAGGGACCACCTGAAGAGCTATAGTAGGGCAACCTACGTGAAGGACGACGGTAATGTCGACAACGATGGCAGAGGATTCATTGACTGTGCCTTGGGGATTAATCCCTTCGGGTGCTCTCCGCTGCTCAAGGGAGCCCTTGAGTCCTTTGACGTAACCTGCTTGAACAAGTACCCGGACCTCAACTACCGTGAGCTTAAAAAGGACCTGGTCTCATACTGGAGGGGTGTAGCCGAAATAAATTCGGATAACATAAGACTCGGATGCGGTTCCATGGACATACTGGAAAGGCTGAACAAAATATTCATAGACAGGGGAGCAAAGGTCTTGGGGTACTGTCCCCAGTTTACCGATTACATGACCGATGTGGAGAGCTGCGGGGGCGTATTCGAGTACGCGGCGCTTGTGTCCGAAAAGAATTACAGGTTTGACGGGGAAGCACTGCTCTCTAAGCTGGATGACGGGCACAGGCTCATATACATAGACAACCCCAACAACCCCACGGGGCAGGTTATCCCGCTGCCGGAAATTCAGCACGTGGTGGAGGAAGCGGCTAAGAAAGGCGTATGCGTGGTTGTGGACGAGGCATACGGGGATTACGTAGGCAAGGAAGATTCCGCCATTTCCATTGTAATGCAGTATCAGAACCTTGCGGTGGTCAGGTCCTTTTCCAAAGGGTTTGGACTGGCCGGAGCAAGGGTGGGTTATATGGTGACGGGCCGGTTGATAGCGGACTATTACTCGAAGGTGGAGCTGCTGTTTATTGTCAGTACCTTTGGACAGTTTGCGGTACAAGTCGCGTTGAGAGACGAAGGCTTTCTGCGGGACAGTATAAGGAAAGTAAGGAATACCAAGCATAAGATACTTGACACCCTAAAGGGAATAAGGGCCCTGGAAACCGACCTTCGTGTGCCCATAATGACACTGCAGCACCCGTCGGAGAACGTCGACCTGCACGAGGAGTTCTATAAACAAGGGGTTTTGACGGAGCCGGGGGAGGGCTTTGTAGAACTTGGTAAAAACAGCGTTCGGCTGAGGGTTCCCATAGATGCCGAAGGAATAATTAAAGTTATAAAAAATATAGAAGAGGGGATCTAGGCCAAAAGAAACCGGCTAATATAAGTCATTTGGTATATGACGTACGAAGAGGTGCATGCAAGAAAAGACAAAAATAATCGCAGATGAGTTGAAAACAATATGCAAAAATGTATATAATGGTAGTGAACTAAATTTTGTTTATGTCCTATTCAAAAATTTTAATAAACTATGAAGGAGGATGAGAGCTATCGAAATAAGCTAATAGCCTGTACGGTACCCGTGCCGATGTCCCCGGACATTTTTTCGGGGGCGCTTTGCAGCAACTTTTTATTTTAGGAGAACCCGTTAGATAACGGGCGGAATTAAATATATAACTCGAGGGGGAGAGAAGATGAGCAAATCGGTAAATATTGATTGGAATACCCTTGGCTTTAATTACATAAAGACAGATTTTCGTTACATTTCTACATGGAAGGACGGGAAATGGGATGAGGGCAAGCTGGTGGAAGACAACAGGCTCTGCATCAGCGAGGGTTCCGCAGCCCTGCATTATGGGCAGCAGTGCTTTGAAGGGCTTAAAGCCTACCGGACAAAGGACGGCAAGATTCAGCTGTTTAGACCCGACCAAAACGCAAAACGCATGCAGGAAAGCTGCAGGCGACTGCTCATGCCCGAAGTGCCCGTAGAGAAATTTATTGATGCATGTGTTCAAGTTGTAAAGGCAAATGAGCATTATGTTCCTCCCTATGGTACCGGCGCCACCCTTTACTTGAGACCATTGACGATAGGTGTAGGCGATAATATAGGAGTAAAACCGGCTCCGGAGTATATATTCTGTGTATTTTGCATGCCTGTGGGCGCGTATTTTAAAGGAGGCCTGAAGCCTGTTAACTTTACCGTATCGGATTATGACAGGGCGGCTCCTCAAGGTACCGGTGCCGCAAAGGTTGGCGGAAACTATGCGGGAAGCCTCCTGCCCCATGAACTGGCAGTAAAAAAAGGTTTCGCGGACTGTATATACCTGGACCCGGCTACCCATACAAAGATTGAAGAAGTCGGTGCGGCAAACTTCTTTGGCATTACCAAAGACAACAAGTTTGTCACCCCGAAATCACCTTCCATACTTCCCAGTATTACAAAGTACTCGCTGCTGCAAGTAGCAAAGGATTATTTAAACATGGAAGCTGAAGAAAGAGATGTATATATTGACAAATTGGATGAGTTTGCAGAGGCCGGTGCCTGCGGTACCGCTGCCGTAATAACTCCCATAGGAGGAATTGAGTACAAGGGGAAACTTCATGTGTTCTACAGCGAAACGGAAGTAGGCCCTGTAACAAGGAAACTGTATGATACCCTGTGCGGGATACAGTTTGGGGACATAAAAGCGCCCGAGAACTGGATTTTGGAAGTGAAATAATATAAGGGCATCTCCTTTTCGGTTTTAAATAAACATGACCGGGTGGGAGAAGGTGACAAAGCTTCAGAACCGGCGGAAACGCCGGTTTTTACATTTTTTGAAAAGCCCCGGCTCATAAAAGGTTTTTTTGAAATTGTCATTTGACATAAACCCTGCGTTTAATTATTATATAATTAGCATATGCTAATAACACGATATGCAGTATCTCAGCGGCTCAACTAACTAACTAACGGGAGATGGATAAAAGTGAAAATATGCATAACCAGTTCGGGGAAAGGAATGGATTCGGCTGTTGACTTAAGGTTCGGACGGTGCAAGTATTTTTGCATATACGATACCGTGAGCAGAGAAACCAAGGTGCTGGAAAACGCCGGGGCTTCCTCCCAGGGAGGAGCGGGGATTGCTGCCGCTCAACAGGTTGTGGATGAAGGGGTGGAAGTACTGATTACTGGGAATCTTGGCCCCAATGCAATGAGGGTGTTAAGGGCTGCCGGGGTTAAGGCGTACAGAGCCGAAGAGACGGACGCAGCCAGGGCCGTCATGATGTATGAGGCGGGGCAGCTGCAGCCCATAGAAAGCCCGGTGTCCGCCCATTTCGGCATGCAAAACAAAAGGGGAGACAAGTAATGTTAATCTCGGTTCTAAGCGGCAAAGGAGGGACGGGGAAGACTACCGTTGCCGTAAACCTTGCAGCTCTTATGAAGAATGCTTGCTACGTTGACTGTGACGTGGAGGAGCCCAACGGGCATATATTTCTTGACCCGGTATACTCAAAGACAGAGCGGGTAGAAGTAATGGTGCCCGCCATCGACAAGGAAAAGTGCAGCGGATGCGGCGAATGCGTCAGGTTTTGCTATTTCAACGCCTTAGCCCTTGTGAAATGGCAAGTGCTCCTTTTCCCGGAGGTGTGCCATGGCTGTGGGGGATGTATCCATGTCTGTCCCCAAAACGCAGTAACTGAAGATAAAAAGGATATTGGCAGAATTGACACTGGGGTTGGGGGCGGCCTGGAGTGTATAAGGGGTGTGCTGGAGATAGGCGAGCCGGTGGGAGTGCCTATAATAAAGAAGATGAAGGCAGGTCTTAGGGAAGACAGGACCAACATCCTGGACTGCCCGCCGGGCAGTTCATGTACCGTAGTTGGCGCTATTCAGGGCAGCAGCTATGCGGTGCTGGTAACCGAGCCCACCAATTTCGGCCTGCACGACCTGGAGATTGCGGTCCGGCTTGTCAAAAAGCTGGGAATACCGGCAGGAGTGGTGATAAACCGTTCAGGGGAGGGCGACGAAAGGGTAGTGGAATACTGCTGTAGCGAAGGTATTCCGGTGCTTGGCAGGATACCCTTCGAGCGGGGGATAGCCGAAGCTTATTCCAAGGGAGGCCTTTTGACGGAGGATGCAAGGTACAGAAAATATTTTGAGGATATTGCCCGTAGGCTGGAGGAGGTTTTAAACCGTGAAGCAGCTTGTTATTATAAGCGGTAAAGGGGGAACCGGAAAAACCACAATAGCGGGTTCGTTTTCGTACCTTGCCCGGGACGCCACAGTTGCCGACTGCGATGTTGAAGCGCCAAACCTCCATATGCTTATGAGCGCCGAAGATATTTTAAAGGAGGACTTTATTGGTGCCAGGGTAGCGGAAATAGACAGCGAAAAATGCACGCGGTGCGGCCTGTGCAGTGAAGCCTGCCGGTTTGACGCGATACAGGACTTTATGGTAAACAGCCTTGCCTGCGAAGGATGCGGCACCTGCAGTGCCGTATGCCCCGATAGTGCGGTTACCATGAAGGATGAGCTGACGGGG
>DASRVG010000185.1:0-3382 GCA_035655175.1 Clostridia bacterium
AAAGGGGACGCTTAATACTTATGCCGTACCTGTTTTGCAGCGTTTCCGCCAGTATGTCCTCCTCAATATCGTCCAGCTCAATACCGTAAACGCCCGCAAGGTGTGCTCCTTCAAAAAAACTTCCAGCCCTTTCCAGTTTAGCCTCCAGGGCTCCTAAAAAGTCCTCAAAAGTGGTTGGGCCCTTGTATACCGCGTACAGCCCTTGTTTCAAACCCTTGAACTCCAAGCTGACCTCCTGCATAGGCTATTCATACCTCCGTTTACTATTCTTCACAAAGCCCGTAATTCCTGCTATATTTTTGTCTATCTTGCCATGACGTTGCCGGCTTCCATCCGGGCCCCGGAGCTGTTGATTTTTAAGTATTCTTCTATTATAGCCTTTGCCATCGGGGATGAATAGTTACCCGACCCGCCCTGTATTATTACCACCGCCACCGCTATCTGCGGGTCTTCATAGGGCGCAAAGCCCGCGAACCATGCGTAGCCGTCATAGCCCGGGTTCTGCGCGGTACCGGTCTTGCCGGCGATATTAACCTTGGTGTCCCGGAAGGCGGAGCTTGCGGTTCCCCCGGGCTTGGTAACCGCCAGCATACCGTCGAATACCGCCTTTAAGTTCTCGGGCGAAATTTCGATTCTTTCCAGTACCTCCGGCTGTATTTCCCTATACTCCCCGGTCTGCTGGTCGTATATCTTTTTAACCAGGTGCGGCTTGTACCTGGTACCCCCGTTTGCAATGGTGGCTATATAATTTGCAATCTGAAGCGGCGTGTACATATGTTCACCCTGGCCTATGGCCGCGCTAAGGGTCTGTCCTGCGGTCCACTTGCTCGCGTTTATATAGCTGATAAGCTTGTTTATATGTTCTGTCTCGCTTATTCCAATACTCTCCAGTGCCCTTCGCATCTGTGTCCAGGTATTAAACTGAACGTTAAGAAGTCCGTATACCTTGTCTATGACTTGCTGGTCCTTGACACCCATCGTATCGGTCATGTATCTTTTGATTACGTTCTTCCAAACTTGCGTCTTGTAGGTTGGTCCCGCCACAATGCCCGCCGATTCTCCCGTAAGTTCGATGCCGGTTCTCTGACCAAGTCCAAATTTCCGCGCATATTCCTCCAGCTTGCCAATCCCCAGCAGCCTGCTTACCTCGTAGAAAAAGTAGTTGCACGAATCCTTTATGGCTTCCACAACGTTTTCCGGCCCGTGGGTGGTGCGGTTCTGGTTCCATATCCAGCATGCGGGGCTGGCCCCCGGTATTACCCTGTATACTCCCCTGTCGACAATGGTTGTCTTAGGTGTTATCACGCCTTCCTCAAGGGCGGCAACAGCCAATGCCATCTTGAAGGTGGACCCCGGCGGTATCGCGGCCTGGATGGCGTTATTATACAGCGGCCGCGGCTCCAGCGGGTCGTTGGACTTCGGGTTTAAAGCTTCCCAGTCCTCGCGGGAAATCCCGGTTGCAAAAAGGTTGGGGTCGTAGGAAGGATGGCTTGCCATGGCCAGCACTTCGCCGGTGTTAATATCAATTGCCACCGCCGCCCCCGATTTTGCATTGGGATACTTGGTTCCCATTTCACCGGCTTGTATTCTTTCCATGGTCTCCCTTAAGGCCCTCTCCGCGGTCTGCTGCAGCCGCATATCCAGCGTAAGAAACACGTTGTTTCCGGGTATTGAGGGCTTCTCTCCCAATGTGCTTATAAGCCGGCCCACCGAGTTAACCTCCACCTGCCTGGCACCGTTTATTCCCTTGAGTTCCTCCTCAAGGACCTTCTCAAGGCCGGATTTTCCAATTATGTCGTTCTGGGTGTATCCCTTATCGCTCAGCACTTCCAGTTCTTCCTGGTTTATGCTTCCCAGGTATCCCAGGACGTGGGCGGCCATGCTGCCTTCCCTGTAATACCTTATGGGTTTTACTTCCACGTTGACCCCGGGCAGGTCCAGGTGCCTTTCCTCTATCTGTGCAACCGTCAACATCGACACATCCCTTGCAATCTCAAGGGGCTGGTAAGCAAGGTAGCTCTGCTCACCAATTTTGTACAGTATTGCAAGGGCTTGTACTGCCAGCGCATCCGGCAGGTCCGGGGATATTCCGAATTTCTCCCTAAGAAGCTCAAGGGCCTGCGCCGCGTTGCTCTCCTCCGGTATCTTGTTCTTCTTTTTCCATTCCAATTCCTTTTCCCAGCTGTCAAAAACAAACCGTACCGGGTCCGCCGCAATGACAAATTCTATCCTGATATGCTCCCCGTTGCTGTCCAGTATCCGGACAAGGTCCTGGGCAACATCGCTTATCTTCTCCTCCACTATCTCGGTCTTTATGATTTCCACCACGTATCCCGGCCGGTTGCCGGCGATTTCCCTGCCGTACCGGTCCAGGAAAAGCCCCCTTGGAGCATCCACCGAGATATTTCTTATCCGCTTATTTTCCGACAGGTCGCTGTAGTATTCACCGCTTACTATCTGGAGCTGTATCAGCCTGAAAACAAGGGCTATGGCAATGACGGCCAAAAGAAGCGCTATTACGTTGTTCCTGTCCTTTAGCTTTTTCCAGACCATTGCGGCACCACCTTTTAATCACCTTCTCTTTTTGGCCCTAACCCTTGGCTGCGTACTATCCCTGTTGAAGGCCAGGTACAGCGCCCTGTACAAAAGGGCCGAAACAGCACAGTTGTATATAAGCTCAACGGGAATATAATGTCGTATGTACACAAGCATATCGGTTGGAACCCCCAGCACATAATTAAAGAAGATGCTTATAAAATATTTTAAAAGTGTCGCCCCGGCGGTAAAAAACACCGGCACCACCAGGCGTTCCTTGAATACCTTGCCGCTGTACTCCCCTACAATGTAACCGGTCAGCATATACGAGAGGGTCGTTATCCCTACGGGTTTTCCATATACAATATCCTGCATTATCCCGGCGGCTGCGCCGACCACTGCTCCCCGCCGGTCCCCTATTAGGATGCTCAGCGCAATAACCATGACCAGGGCGGAATCCGGCATTATACCCATTATTGCAATATACCGAAACACCGTGGACTGCAGTATGAAGTTTACAAGCAGCATTAGCGCAATGGCCCACCCGCTCAATCTATCGTCTCTCCTTCAAAGGGAAGTTCCTCCACGTGTCTTAGAACGAACACTTCCTCCAGTTTATCGAAATCCACGGCGGGCTCAACCCTTATGGTTTTCAGAAGCTGGCCCCCACCGGTGCTTATACCGGTTATTTTGCCAACATAAAGGCCCTTGGGATAAATTCCGCCCATGCCTGATGTGACCAGGTCGTCGCCCTCAACAATTGCCGCTTCGGGAGAGATTGAACCGGTAAGTTCAAAGTTAATGTCTCCCTTAAGAATTCCGGTATCCCTGGTCCTGTTCACCAGTA
>DASRVG010000186.1:0-21865 GCA_035655175.1 Clostridia bacterium
CGTCGTTGGCTACAACGCCGGGAAACTCTTTCCGGATGTTCAGCATCTCCACAACGTATTTCATGGCATCCTCTCCCTGTACTCATTAATCCGATAATTACCGTTTCTGATGCTCCCATTCTTAACCAACAATCGTGTTAACAAAGAAGAGGACGGCAACGCCTGTCCTCTTCCGGCTCTATTGTCATATAAACGCTACCTAATCAGGTCTCCCTGCTGGTCGGATACGGTAATTTCCCCGCTTTGCAGCTTGGCAAATATCTCCGCAACCTTGTCCTGCACTTCCTTGCTCAGGTTGGGATTTTCCTTGGGAATGCCTACGCCGTTATTCTTGGCGTCAAAAACAAGGGTCTGGCCTCCGGGGAACTGGCCTTTGCTTTCGGCCATAATCATATCATAGGCCGCCTGGTCGATACACTTCATCGCGGAGGTGAGTATTATGGACTTGTCGCCTTCATATATACCCTCTGCATACTGGTCAACGTCAACGCCTACTATCCATACTTCCTCACCGGCCTTGGCCCTGGCCTTCGCTTCGTTTATCGCGCCTATGCCCACACCGCCGGCGGCACAGAATATGGCGTCAACGCCCTTGTCAAACATTTGGGCGGCAAGCTGCTGGCCTGCGGCCACGTTGTCGAAGGACCCCTGGTAAATGACGTTTTCGGGTTTCATAACTATATTGGTTCCCAGGTTCTCGTTGGCATATTTTATGCCCTGCTGGAAACCCCAGTTAAACTTCTGCACTGCGGGTATTTCCATCCCGCCTATATAGCCCATTTCCGCATTCTTAAGCTGCAGCGCCGCGGCAACTCCGGCAACAAACCCGGATTCGTGCTCTGCAAAGAAAATGGATACGGTGTTTTCCTTAACTACCGGTACAAAGTCCCCGGCATGGGGGTTCCCGTCCAGGATAACGAATTTCGCGTCCGGATACTTGTCCTGGGCCTGGAAAATCGCGGTCTCAAACTTGAAGCCGGGGCATACGATGAATTTAATGCCCGCATCGTACATATTGCTAATTTCCTTGATATAGTCCGCTTCGGTGGTCCCGGCGGGCTTTAAGTACTGGTACTCCAGCCCCAGTTCCTCGGCTGCTTTCACTACGCCTTCCCAGGTTCCCTGGTTAAAGGACTTATCGTCTATGGTTCCGGCGTCGGTTATCATTCCCACCTTGAAACCCTCCGCCTGCTGGCTGCAACCCGCAAGGGCTATTGTCAACGCCAGAACAACCGCTAAAAACCCCAAGAACTTTTTGTACACTTAAATACCCTCCCTTTTTTTCCTCTATGCTTGTCTTAGATACTGTCAGTTATATTTTAGTCAACCCGGATAATAATTGCAAGGCAATTTCGCCGGAACCCCGTACTCCTACACAAAGATACAAAAAGACGAAGCCCTGCATTACAGCGCAGGGACTCCATGTCTCCAACCGTTATATTAATAGCTTTCCACGAACAATTCGAAATGTGCCTGGGGATGTATGCAGGCAGGGCATTCCATTGGCGCTTCGACCCCTTCATGCACATACCCGCAGTTGCCGCATTTCCATAAAACCTTGCCGCTTTTTTTGAAAACTTCGCCCTTTTCAACGTTGCCGGCAAGCTTATTGTACCTTTCCTCATGCCTTTTCTCGGATACTGCTATCGCCCTGAAGGCTCTGGCTATTTCATTAAAACCTTCCTGTTCCGCAACATCTGCAAAGGCCGGGTAAAGGTCCGCCCATTCCTCGTTCTCACCGGCGGCGGCAGCCTTTAGGTTGTCAAGGGTGTTGCCCTGGGCAACGGGATAAGCGGCGTTGATTTCTATCATAGCCGGAAGCTCACCCTTAAACCCCGCCAGCAGGAATTTGTAGAACCTCTTGGCATGCTCCTTTTCGTTGTCGGCGGTTTCCAGGAAGATATTCCTTATCTGCTTGTAGCCTTCCTTGTCCGCTACCGATGCATAGTAAGTATAGCGGTTGCGCGCCTGGGATTCCCCCGCAAACGCCTTCAATAGGTTCTCCGCTGTTTTTGTACCCTTCAGACTCTTCATAATATCAGACCTCCATATTATTAATATTGTTTTATTTATTATCAAGGCATCCGGGACAGGTGCCTTTAAAATAAACATCCCTTTGACTTACTTTAAACCCCGACAGGCCATTCGGCTGAAGTGCTTCCACGTCCACCGGGAAATCATATATTCTGCCGCACCGGGTGCACTTGAAATGCCCGTGGTCGGATATGTCGGCGTCGTACCTTACCTCGTTGTCCTCAATGGTTATGACCCTTGCCAGCCCCGCTTCCACGAATGCATTCATGGAATTGTACACCGTGGTCTTTGACAGCGTGGGTATCTCGCCCACCAGGCTGCCGTATATTTCGTCCGCGGTGGGGTGGCTCCGGTTTGCCGCCAGGTACTCCATGATTCTCACCCTGGTATAGGAGGGCCTTATACCCTTGTTTTTAAATATATCCATCAAGGTCTCTACCGATATTTTCATCCGACAACCGTCCTCCCAATCTTTTATATACCCGAAAAAATTTATTGTAAACATTATTATATTGTATTTATTACATTTTTATTATACATACAATATCATTCCCTGTCAACATATAATTTAACACTCAATCGCAGCACCGTTTTTTACCTTTACCCATTTTATGCTTTTAATGCCCTCCATAAGCCTAAAAAGCGCCCGATCCTTGTACTTGGCCTCAACCATCACATCAAAGTCCCGCCCCACCCTCTTCGCCTTTTCCAGGAATCCCAGGAAGAACTCCGGGTCTATGTAATCCGAATGCCCCCTGAAATTCTTCTCGCTTTTGGGACTGGAGATATGAACTTTGGGAACAAGGGGCTGCCCCTGCCACGTATCAAAAATATCCTCCAGCAGGCTGCCCGCATCCCTTATACCCCTGTTGCACCAGTCATGGTGTACATCCAGAACCATCGGCGTCCCTGTTTTTTGGCATATACCCAGCACATCCTCCGCCGTGTATATCTTGTCATCGTTCTCCAAGGTCATTCGTTCCCTTATATAGGGCGGCACGGCTTTATAGTTTTCCAAAAACCTGTTCGCCGATTCCTCCTTGTTCCCGTACAAACCACCCACATGTATTACAAGCTTTGCGGAGGCATCCAGTCCCATACCTTTAAAAACGTTGTGATGATACTCCAGGTCCTTCAGGGCCTTTTCCAGCACTTCGCCTTTAGGTGAGTTTAGCAGCGTGAAATGGTCGGGGTGAGCGCTTGTCCTCATCCCCCGCTCTCTTACATAGCTTCCCAGCGACTCCAGTTCATCCCGTAGGTCCTCCATCCAGTTCCAATCCGACGCAAGGGGATGGGTGGCAAGGGGTATAAGTTTAGAAGTAAACCGGTACACCGATATGTCATTGGCGCTGTTGTGATAAAGAAGCCTTTGGGTGTTGCGCAGGTTTTCCCTTGCGAGCCTCAAAAGCTTGGATATCCTGGCCTTTGGCTCTTGTATCCTTTCAAGGTTGGTAGCAGTGACCATCCTGGATGGCGAGCAGTCCTTAAGCACCATGGACATGGCTACATATCCGAATCTTACTATCATATTTTCCCTCATTTCTTTCCTATTTTTTCATTCATAAACTTCGCAGTGGAAATAAACCGCTATGACCTGCCTGCAAGTCCAGGGGGTAGCAGGTATATATGTCGGGCAAATCCGGCATTATAAATAATGTATGCTTCAACAAAGGAGTTATGCAGTATGTTCAGACACATCTTCAGGAAGAACAGATCCGAATCAAACAAGGCTGCCCGGGCTGTGCAAAGGGAAAAGTTTTCGCAGAATCTGGATGAAAATATAAGGTGCGTCCAGGATGCGCTGGTCAACTGCTGCGACCTGGAATCCCGGCCCATAAGGATAGGCCGGGACCGCCAAATTCGTGCCCATATTTTTTTCTTGGACGGGATGGTTGACTCGGCCTTTATGGTAGCAAACGTCCTGAAACCGTTGATGCTGCTGGACCCCGGGGATACCAGCGGGCAAAAGCTTGATGAGGAAATATTCAACAGCCTGCTGCCGGCTGGTACCGTAGATATTATAAAAAATCCAAATATGCTGGTATCCAGGATATTGTCCGGCAGTATTGCAATAATAATAGAAGGCCGGGAGAACGCTTTTGCGGTTGAGGCCATAGGCTGGCAGGAAAGGGCGGTGGAGGAATCCCAGGCCGAAACGGTTGTTAAGGGCGCCCGGGCGGGTTTTGTTGAAAATATTAGGGTTAACAGGTCGCTTATTCGAAGAATGATCAGATACCCCGGTTTGAAGTTTGAACGGCTGAACCTGGGCAGGATCACCAATACCGAAGTCAATATTGCATACATAGACGGTATTGTTATGGAAGGATTGGTAGAGGAAATAAAGGAGCGTATCGCGAAAATTGATATAGACGGAGTGGCGAATTTTGGAATGCTGCAGGAAATGATAGACGACTCCACTTTTTCGATATTTCACCAGACTTATTCCACCGAGCGCTCGGATAGGGCATGCAGCTGCTTGCTGGAAGGGCGGGCGGTAATCCTTATGGATAATTTTCCTTTTGTCGTTGTCGCGCCTTCGGTTATAACCCAGTTTTTCCAGTCGGCCGAGGATTACAGTTCAAAATACCTGGTGCCGGTTTTGAAAGACTGTTAAGATTCATCGGATTAAATATAACTGTTTTACTTCCTGGACTCTACGTAGCAATCTTTTCATACCACCACGAAATGATACCCACCGAGCTTTTAAAATCCATTTCCCAGGCACGGGAGCAGCTTCCCTTCCCAATATTCCTGGAGATGCTGGTTTTGGAACTTTCTCTTGAGGTACTCAGGGAAGCCGGAGTCCGTCTCCCACGTCCAGTGGGGCAGGCGGTCAGCATTGTCGGCGCCCTGGTCATCGGTCAGGCGGCGGTTGCAGCACGGCTGGTTTCACCCCCTTCAATAATAATAGTAGCCCTTACCGCTATCGCCTCCTTTACCATACCCATCCCCGAGGGCTCGGACGATCACAGGCTGCTTAGGTTCCCCGTATTATTGGCCGCCGGGGCTTTCGGGCTGCCGGGAATCATTACGGCCTGGCTGATGCTTTTGGTGCACCTGGCGGGGTTGAGAAGCTTCGGCGTGCCCTATCTTTCTACTATAAGTCCCTTTTTCCTCAGTGACTGGAAGGACTTCCTCGTAAGGGTTCCGTCCTCCTTTATGAAAAAAAGGCCAATCCAGACGGGAAAATCCAACATCAGGCGGCGAGGCAGTTGGGAACGGGGAGGAGAGTAGAGCATGGCCGGAAGAGTCTTGGTACTTCTTGCAATTATCCCGTTATTGCTACTGCCCAGCGGCTGCTGGGACCGCAGGGAAACCGAAGACCTGCTTCTTGTGGATTCCATAGTTTTCGGCAAATCAAATACCGGCGGCATAGGACAATACCGAATATCCTTCATCACCGCGAAGCCCTCTTCCGGCGGCGGAGGGCAGATGGGAATAGGCAGCGAAGGAGGCGCTGCACAGGATGTGACACAGTGGGAGGCAAGCTCCAATGGGTTCACCCTGGAGGAAGCAATAATAAAATTTTCACTCCGCTCACCCAGGCATCTATACCTTGCCCATAACAGGATAATCATGTTTGAAGAAGACCTGGCCAAGGAAGGTATCTCGCAAGCGGTTGATTTTTTGGTAAGGTCCAGGGACATCAGGCTCAGGAATTACGTTTTGGTTATCAAGGGACATGACCCTGACTTGTTGACATCAAGCCCAGAGTTTGAGGATACCCTGGCGGGGGAATTGTTCTCCATTCTTGAAACAAGCATCGGCGAGGGGGATTACTATTATCCTTCCGATTTAAACATCATTGCCCAAGGCATACTCACAAACGGCCAGGACCCATGGGCTCCTTTTATTGAAACCTTTTCCTCCGCCCAGGCATCCGTTAGGAGTACGAACCAGTCTGTTATCATAAGAGGAATGGCGCTATTTAAGGCCGACAGGCTGGTTGGATACCTGGACGCCGAAGAAACCCAGCGGTTTTTGCTTCTAAAGGGCCTGTCAAATAGCGGCATTTATGATATTGAGAGAAACGGGAGGAAGCTGTCATACAGGTATGAACAGGCCAAAGTCAAACGAAGGCTGGTTATTGAAGACGGCCGCATTAATGTACACTTTGATATTAAGTTAAAGGGACTGTTGGAAGAAATACATTTTTACTCAGATCTATCCGAAGCTGAGATAGACAGCCTGGAGAAAAGCCTTTCCGCCAAGGCAGAGGCGGCCCTTTTGGAAACTGTTAACAGGTGCAAGGAACTGGGGTCGGATGCCCTTGGTATAGGGCGCTTAATTCATTCAAGGAAGCTCGAAATATGGAAAGAATTAAGTAAAAACTGGTACTCCATATATCCTGAAATAGGTATTGACATTGATGTAAAAGCACAAATCACCGGGACTTCCCTTGGCTCCAAGCCCATAGTCCCCAAAACCAGCGAGTAGGTGAAGGATATGCAACAATACAGGATAAGCGCCGGCCAGCTTATAGGAATGATGTTCTGGACCATCATGGGAACAGCAATAATCAGCCTCCCGGTTTTGATAGGGCTCCATGCTCCAAGGGATGCATGGGCAGCAGCGGTGTTATTCACACTAGGCGGCATTGTACTGAGCCTGGTTGTCGGGGCTCTGGCCAACCGCTTCCCCCGGGAGGACTTCGTTGTTTATACCCAAAAGGTGCTAGGGACATTTATGGGCAAACTGCTAATACTGGCTTTCCTGGTATGGCTGTTTCATAGCATGGGCTTTGTACTCTGGCAGGTAACA
Organism: Clostridia bacterium; assembly: GCA_035655175.1. Lineage (GTDB taxonomy): Bacteria > Bacillota > Clostridia > Ch29 > Ch29 > JAAYEV01. Next base: position 6,796 of record DASRVG010000186.1, read on the forward strand.
AATTTTAACAACCATTCGCTGCTGCCTGATACGCCTATCGTACCAATTATGGCCATTTTGCTTCTTCCTTCCGCATACGCTGTCCATAGTGGAATCGAGGGCATTGCCCGCAGCAGCCAGGTTGTGTTCCTGCCAGCCGTTATAATTTTGTTTTTCCTGTTCGTACTGCTAATTCCCGATGTCAACCTGGAGAATCTGCTGCCGGTCTTTGAAGACGGAGCGGCCAATATACTGAGGTCCAGTATAACCCCTCTCGCCTGGGTCGGTGAAATCATGTTTGTGGTATTCCTTGCCCCTTCAATAAACAAAATAAGTAAAACCGCCAAATACTCTGTTATCACAATCGCTTTGATCGGGTTTGGCGGATTTGTTAACGAGCTTTTTTACACTGGAGTTTTCGGCCTTCTCCGGCAGCACTTCGCAAATCCCTTTTATTCCTTAATTAGATACATAAAACCCACCGCCTTTATTGAACGGTACGACATACTGTTTGTCACCATAAATTTACTGGGAAACTTTGTGAAGTTATCGGTATTCTTATATATCTTTGTTCTATGCCTTTCCCAGTGGCTGGGCATGAAAAGCCACCGCCCCCTGGTACTGCCGTCGTCAGTGGCGCTGCTCATTTGCACCCAGTATTTTGTCAGCAGCTCCAATGAACTGATATTGTTTCTGGATACCGTATTCCCCCTATATACCATACCTATCCTATACGGCATTCCGGCCCTGGTGCTGCTTGTGGCAGTAATCAGGGGAATAAAAGGATAAACTTAGAATGATACATAAAGAATTGCAATACTACTAGTGCGTTATATGTAGAATTAATGGTATAATAACAACGATGTATTAATTAACCAATGTCTGGAGGATTTGTTATGAAAAAACTGTGTGCACTGCTGACTCTCGTCATTGTCCTGTGCCTGCCTGCGGCCGTACCGGCGGAGGAGCAGGAATCTTTTATTACAAGGGCGGAATTCGTAAAGGAAATATTGACCCGGGCGGGCACCGAAATTGAGGAGGCAGCCCAATCGTCCTTTATCGATGTGACCGACCCTGATTTAATCCCTTACATAGAAACCGCCTATAAAAAAGGAATAGTATCGGGATACGGCGATTACTTCGCTCCCGGGCAGAGCATTACCAAGGAAGAGGCCGTCAAAATAATTGTGGATGTATTTGGAGAAAAAGCGGGTTTTAAGGAAGCGGCCAAAGCGTTTACAGACGCCGACCTTGAATTTGCCGACAGCGGGGATATATCTTCCTGGGCAAAACCCTACATAGCCTACGCACTGAAAACCGGCCTTATAACCAAGGAAAGTGATTCCTTTTGCCCCAAGGATGCTGTCACAGCCCTTCAGGCCGATGAAATGATAGCGGCGGCAAAGGATGTATACCAGCAGCTGTTTACCCGGGACGGGTTATCGGCCCCGGATATGCTTGTACGCATAAATGAAAAGCTGGCCGAGCTTGGAACCTACAAGCAAAAAGGCACAATGTTAACAGTAATGCGAATGATTTTGGAGGGCATCCCACAGGAACAGATTGAGGAAAATGAGGACCTTGAAAAGCTCCTTGAAGGCGGAATGGAAATGAGCATGCGTATGGAAATGGACGCCTCCTTTCAGGCGCCCGACAGGACATATATAAAACAATCGCTGGTAACAACCGCCGGAGCGGAAGAAATTATGCAGGACGTGGAGACCTTTATGGACAGACCCCTTATGTATCAAAGGATGGCGGGCAGCGACAAATGGATTGTACAGGACCTTGGCCCGGCCATGGAGCAAATACGGACAATAACCGACCGCGAGCCCTACCAGTTGGCCCAGCTGTCCGAGTACGAGCTTAAGATGTTTAAGGAATTTGCAAAATACGAAGACGACGTTGAAACCGACAAAGGGGAATACTACGTAATAAGCTTTGACATAGACCAGGAAGCCTACAGGGAGTACTACATGGAAATTATGGAGAAAGTCATGGAATCGGTGGTAACGCTGCAGGTGGAAAGTCCCACCCTTCAGCAAGACCCGGACTTTGACCCGCAGCAGTACAAACAAATGATGGCAGCCCTTGTATCCGGGATGGAAGTGGAACTCTCCTACAGATATTACATCAACAATGAGACAGGACTGTTTGAGAGAGTGTGGATGTCCCAGGATATGACAATGCCCATGGAAGGATTTATTACGGAATTTATGGAATCCCTTGGTGAAGATGCGCCGGATTTCTCCATCAAAATGTTGAGCCGTTCGGAGGGCGAATTTGAAATATATGACTTCGACGGAGAAGTTGAGTTCCCGGTAATCACCGAGGAAGATATAATGGAACAAGGCCCCTTGGCACCTGTGGAGCCTGAAGCCCCCCAGGAGGATTAATGTCTATTCCAAAAAAAGCCGTCCCGCCGGGCATCGGGGACGGCTTTTTTGCAAGCCTTAGTCTTCCACTAAATAGAATTCTTTTAGCATGTGGTAGAACCTGGCCCCATGCCCTTCCGCGGCTTCAAGGAAGTACCTCTGGGTTATAATGAAACTGCCCTCTTTCCGGTTGCTTATCACGTAAACCCTCTCTACCGTGCTGTCCCAGCTTTTGCCGCCAAGCCCCCTTACCGTCCAGCCCTTAACCGGGTCCTCCACCGGTTGGGGCGCGGTCACATCATCGTACTTTTCCTTAAGCAGCGCCTCCATTTCCCTTACCAGCCTTTCAGGGTCCTTATCAGTAACCTGCCTTATCTCCATGGACACTTCCGGATACCCTTCCGGGAGCGGCGGATTTGGCACAATCCTGTCGGCATCGACGTCCTTTATCATCTTGTACCTTTCCTGGTCCACGTATATAACATACTCCGCATTTCCGCCTTCATTGAGCTGCACATTCTGCTCTTCCTTGCCGCCCTCTATGTCCTGGGTGATATTCTTCTCCGGTTCAAACATTTCCCTTATACGGTTGACCAGCGCCAGCCCGGGCTGGGTGTTAAGTCCTATGACTATTATTGCCACCGCCGCCACCGATGCCGCCAGCCTTATAAGGCTCCTTCTTTTTTTCATCTCAGTTATGTCCCCCTTTTTGCCGTCTTCAAAAAGTTCATGCCCTATATTATTCCATATTTCTTTCTTTATTTCAGGCTCGAATTCGACCCCCTCGGCAAACAACCGTTCAAGTCTTTCATCCAGGTTCCTAGTGTCCATATCCAACCCTCCCTTCAGCGGCTTCCAACTTTTTTCTAATCATTTCCCTTGCCTTCAAAAGCCTTGTTTTTACCGTGTTTTGGTTAAGTTCCATGATGCCCGCTACCTCCCTTTCGGTGAACCCATGCAGGTATTTCAAAACAATGGGAATGCGATATATGTCCTTAAGTGATAATACGGCGTTGTATAAGTCCATGTAATCTTCTCTTTCCCTGTCGGCAACCTGGTACCCTTCCTCGTCGCACAGCCGGTTTAATGAAATGACCCTGGGCCTTTTGCGGAGCAGCCGGCTGCATTCGTTTATTAGGATGCGGTAAAACCAGGGCTTAAACGGCCTGGAGGTGTCAAAGCTGTTGAGGCTGCGGTACACCCGGATGAAAGTCTCCTGCACCGCATCCTTTGCCAGTTCGCTGTCGCCGGTAATTCCCGCCGCCGTTCTCAATGCCGAATCGGCATACATGTCATAGAGTTTTTTGAAAGAGCTGCTGTCCCCCGCTTTTATGTTTTGAATAAGCTGTATGTCCATCGGTATCCTCCCATTCATCTTGTCTCCCTTATTCCCTTTCACTTATTTATACCCGCCGCATCGAAAAATAGTTTTCTTTTTTTCGCTTTGTAGGGTTATATTAATGTTAATGCCCACGAAAAACGACTTACCACTTTTGGTAAGCCGTTTTGTTTATTAATAAATCGCACAAGCAGAAGGATGTGATAATAACTATGCCTTCTATTCCTAATCAAGGTATAATACCAAATCCAATAACAATTAATATACAGCATATGAATAGAACTATGTTTCCGCCAAACCCTACCTTGGATAAGACTCTAACAACCTTATTTTCTTGTATGTTTGAAGGCTTAATACATGATATTCCTAATACCCAGTAAACAAGTAGCAGCAATAAATTCAAACTACTTGGAACCATTATTGTCAACCATTCAGAATCTCTTATTCTTAATTCCACTAACCAGGCATATATGCTTAAAATAAGTAATAAGCATGATAAAATAGCTAAAGTGGCTCTAACAAATTTAATAATCTTTTTAATAATTACTCCTCCTAAATTCATAGCTTTCATTTTTGGTTGTTGCATAGGAATCATGGGATAGCATTAACCAGAAGAACCGTCCCCTTGGTTTCTTGGTTTCTAAGGCGTGGGGCAGAGCCCGTCCCAAATAATCCTTCTATAACCCACCGGGTCGGTATCCCCCTCGGTGCTTATAAACACCACCACCGAATCATTACTTAACCCCAGCAGCCGTACCGCTTGGCTGTACTCCTCCCGCTCCATCAGCAGGCTGAGAAGCCCCACCCCCACCGAACCGGATTCTCCCGAGACAATTGCCGGGTCGTGACCGATTGGATTTGCCAGTATCCTTGTTCCCCTGGCCGCCACGTAATCGGGGCAGGAAAAGAACATATCGGAATAATCCCTCAGTATGCCCCAGGCAACGGTGTTTGGCTCGCCGCAGGCCAGCCCCGCCATAATGGTATGAAGGTCCCCGGCCACCGTATGGGCCCCGCCGTCGTTTATCGAGGCGGATTTGAACATGCAAGCCGCCCTCTCCGGCTCCACGATCGCTGTGACCGGCCGTTCCGCCCCATACCTGTGGGCGAAATAGGCCTGTATCGACGCAGCAAAGGAACCCACACCGGCCTGCAGGAAAACATGGGTGGGTTTATTCTCTCCCTGGGCTTCCAGCTGCTCGGTAAGCTCGTGGGCTATGGTGGAATAACCCTGCATGATCCACCCGGGAATTTCGGTATAGCCTTCCCAGGCGGTATCCTGTACGAATATGCCATTGTTTTTTTCGGCATAGTCCCTGGCGTGCCTTACCGCATCGTCGTAATTCATGTCAAGGACATAGGCCCTGGCGCCTTCCCTCTCTATATTGCAAACCCGCGCCTCGGCCGAACCCTTGGGCAGAAACACCACCGCGTCCTGCCCCAGCTGCCGGGCGGCCCACGCGATACCCCTGCCGTGGTTCCCGTCGGTGGCGGTTACAAACAGCATTTTCTGCTTGCTTTCTTTTGCGGTCATCCCTTTGAGGGCTTCAAAGGAAATGCCGCCTATGTCAATACCCAGCCGGATAGCCAGGTATTTCCCTATGGCATAGGAACCCCCCAGCACCTTGAAGGCGTTAAGCCCGAACCGCTTGGATTCGTCCTTAACCCATATGTTTTTTACGCCCAATTCCTTCGCCAGGCTGTCCAGCCGGTGCAGCGGCGTTGGCTCATATTCCACAAAGGCCCTATGAAAGTCCCTTACCTTGCTGACTTCATCCTCCGAAAAGTCACTTACCGGCACCCTGCCGCATCCGCCGTCCCTTGCCCTGTTATTGTAAACCCAGCGTATCCCTGTATTCTCCACTAAATCCACCGCCCCTTGGTCTTATTCTTTTTTCCGCCAATCTGCTTACACGTCAGACAGATTATACCATTAAAAACATTGTCCTTCAACCGTCCGGGCCCCGTAGCAGCCGCCCAAACATCCGGTCGGCAAGGCCCGGTCGAACAGTATTTGGCATATAACCTCGCATAATGTGAAATACTTGTTGTATTAGGAAGGTTATAGTTATATAATGTTGTTAACTGATATTGTTAACTGGTGTTATTATCTGGTACTAAAAAAAGAGGTGTTTTAATGATAATTCCCGAACTAAGGATAGGAAACCTTAAACCCCGGCTGCCCATTGTACAGGGAGGTATGGGCGTGGGGGTATCCATGTGGCGGCTTGCCTCCGCCGTTGCGAACAGCGGGGGAATAGGCGTAATTTCCGGTGTTGAACCGGGGTTTGCGCTGCCCGGTTACCAGCGCAGAAAGAAAGAGGCCAACAAGGAGGCCCTGGCCTACAACATAAGAAAAGCCCGCCAGGCGAGCCCTGCCGGTATTATCGGCGTTAACATTATGACCGCCCTTAACGACTTCGAGGAGATGGTTCAAACCGCTGTCAGGGAAAAGATCGATATCATTTTTTCCGGGGCGGGGCTGCCCTTAAGGCTCCCCGACCTGGTCAGGGATTCGGTTACCAGGATAGCGCCCATTGTTTCCTCGGCAAAGGCGGCGGCAGTGCTGTGCAGGCACTGGGATAAAAAATACAATTACCTGCCGGACGCCATTGTGGTTGAAGGGCCAAGGGCAGGGGGACACCTGGGCTTTTCGCTGGAACAGCTCAAAAACATGGCCGAGTATCCCCTGACAAGGCTGGTGGAAGAAGTACGCCTTGCCGTAAAACCCTTTGAGGAAAAGTACAAGAAAGCAATCCCCCTTATCGCCGCGGGAGGCATATTCGACGGCATCGACGCCGCCGGGGTGCTTTCAAGGGGCGCCTCGGGGATACAGATGGCCACCCGCTTTGTCGCCACCCACGAATGCGACGTAGACCAGAGGTTCAAGGACCAGTATATAAACGCCCAAAAGGAAGACGTTGTGATAATAAAAAGCCCGGTGGGACTTCCGGGCAGAGCCATAAGAAACGATTACCTGAGGGACGTGGAGCAGGGCGTAAAAAAGCCCTTCCGGTGCCTTTCCAACTGTCTCAAACCCTGCAATCCCCTTCAGTCGCCCTACTGCATAGCCGACGCCCTAATAAACGCGCAGCGGGGAAATATGCAGCAGGGGTTTGCCTTTGCAGGGGACAATGTGCACCGGGTGAACAAAATGTCCTCGGTCAAGGATATTATAAACGAAATAGCCGAGCAGTTGATTAAAGCCTAACGCCCATTTGTTATTCCCCCTGCGCTTTTCTCCAGTGCGGGGGGAAACCTTCCTCATCGCCACTTTTGTTTTTGAAAAGCTTCTTGGCCCCCCACAGCATGCTTGCCGATTTTGATGATATGTTGTAAAGCATCGCTGTTTTCTTGTCCGCAAAGTCATAGGTATAATCCAGGTAATTCCCTTTAAGCTGCCCCGCCTCTTTCAGCCTTTCCATGTACTCGCTGCCGGACAACGGGATCAGCTTCGTGGTGGGTGAAAGGTACCCCAGCTTGTCCGCCGGGAACATGGCCTTTACGTCGGCAAGGAACCGCTGGTTGGCGGATATGTCTTCCACCGTGGCAAGGGGGTCAAACATTATAAAGCCCATCTGGACGAATATGCCAAGGTCCGCCAGCACTTGCAGGGCCCGGAGATTTTCCTCCACTCCGGCGTCCTTACAGTACCTGTCAAGCTGCGGCTGGGACCCCGATTCGACACCCAGGTATACCCGCACCAGCCCGCTTTGTTTCATAAGCTTGAACAGCTCCCGTTCCACGTTGTCGCAGCGGCACTGGATACTGTATTCTATCTTAAGTCCCCTTTCCATTACTATCCGCGCAAATTCCGCAGCCCTTTCCCTGCCCGCCCTGCCGGCGCCCATGAAATTGGCATCGTCAAAGGTAAACCTCCTGACGCCGTATTCCTCAATAAGGCTTTCTATTTCATCCGCGACCCTTTCGGGGTTCCGGGCCCTGTACCTTGCCTTTATTGAAGTAAAGAACCCGCTCACGCTGCAAAAACTGCAGCGGCCGTAGCACCCCCGGCTGGATACAATGGGGGCATAGGTTTTTCGCTTTAATGTATAGGGCAGCACATCCCTCGCGGGGAAGGGCAGGCTGTCCAAGTCCATTAGCGGGGCCCTGGGGGGCGTTGTTACAATACTGCCGTCCTTCCTTAGGGCCAGCCCCTCCACCTTTGAAATATCCGCTCCCTTCAACAGGCTTTCCAACAGGTGATGGAAAGTTTCTTCCCCTTCCCCGATGCACACCGAGTCTATCTCGGGGTGGTTATGCAGAAGGTTTTGGTATTCGAAGGTGGGGTATATGCCCCCGACGATTATATGGCTTTTGACGCCTCCCTTTCTCAGCATCCTGGCAAAGGCAAGGGCCTCCGCCGCCCCTTCCTGGAACAGGATACTTATACCTATAAGGGGGGGCGGGCCGGCGCATATGTATTCCACCGCCTGTTTCAAAGACCAGCCCCTGGCGGCTATGTCCAGTATCTCTATTTTCCTTCCCCTGGCCCTTGAATAGGATGCTATATAGCCTATGCCTATATTCTCATTTATATCCTGCATCTTTGAGTACAGGGGATGAATTAGCAAAGCCTCACAATCCATAATTACCCTCCTTGCACCTTGTTTTGAAGCGCAGCCCCATCCTTTCCGCTGTCCGGCCTGCGCCGCCTCCGGGCTGCCCCTATCCGGCCCGGGCCCTTTGATGTCCCGACCGCCCGGCAGGTTCGCCCGGGGCTATCGCCTGGTAAACCGCCTTATCCTTTGACAGTTATTTCATTCACAGGGGTTATGGGTTTGCCTCCTTTTAGTACCGACACAATGTTTTTGGCCGCCATCATCGCCATGCTGGTCCTTGCCTCTATGGTGGCACTTCCTATATGACTGGCCAGCACCACGTTGTCCAGTTCCTTAAGGCCTTCCTCGATTTCCGGCTCCCTTTCGTACACGTCCAGTCCCGCCGCCCAGATAAGCTTATTTCGCAGCGCTTCCACCAGGGCCTTTTCATCCACCACCGGGCCGCGGGAGGTGTTTACAAGCACCGCGGTGTCCTTCATGACCTCGAACTCCCTGCGGCCTATCATATGCCGGGTCTCGTCGGTAAACGGCACGTGCAGCGAAATAAAGTCGGATTCCTTAAGAAGGGTTTCCTTGTCTACCCACCGGGCGTTTAGCTCCCTCTCCAGGTCCGGGTCCCTTTTCCTGTTATGATAAAGCAGCTTCATGTCAAACCCAAGGCTTCTCTTGGCAACAGCCCTGCCAATCCTTCCGGCGCCAATTATCCCCAAGGTTTTACCCGCCACGCTGCGCCCCAAAAGCAGGGTAGGGGACCAGCTTTCATACTTGCCCGCCCTTGTGAATTTATCCGACTCCACTATCCTTCTGGCCGCAGCCAGCAGCAGACCCCATGCAAGGTCTGCGGTTGCATCGGTAAGAACGCCGGGGGTGTTGGTTACTATAATGCCCCTTTTGGTTGCCTCCGGGACGTCTATATTGTTGTAGCCCACCCCGTAGTTTGCTATTATCCTTGCCCTTTTTGCCCGGCCAATAACCTCTTTGTCCACCGTATCGTTAATAAGGCACAAAAGGGCGTCCACGTCCTCCACCGCCTTTAACAGGACATCCCTTTCCACCACCCTGTCCTCGGGGTTCATGGCTACATCAAAATGTTCCTTAAGCAGCTCTATGGCCTCCTGCTGTATGGGCCTGGTTATGTACACTCTTTCCCTTGGCATATGCATCCTCCTTCCGGATATCATTTATTCAGGTAGATAGCCCTTATCCACAGAATCCTGCACCAGTTTTTCCACGTAGGCCCACAACTGCCTGGACCCCTCTTGTATGGGCTTGTTCCTGTTTATTACCCTGTCCCTGGTTATACAGTGTTCTTTCCATGACCGGCCGCGGTTAATATAATTGTGAAGAAGCGGCTGGAACCTGTCCAGCGCATTGGCGAACCGGGCTTCGGGGGTTTCACACTCTTCGAACTCCTCCCAAAGGTCCCTTATCTCCCGGGCCTGGTCGTCAGGCAGTATGCCGAATATCCTATCGGCAGCCTTTTCCTCCCTTTCCCGTTTGTCCAGGCACCCCTTTTCATCGTAGCAGAAGGTGTCGCCGGCATCTATCTCAACAATATCGTGCACCAGCACCATTTTTAGCACCCGCAGCACATCCAGGTCTTTTTGGTTGGAGTACTCCGAAAGCAGTACTGCCATAACACCCAGGTGCCAGGAATGCTCCGCATCGTTTTCATGCCTCGTTCCGTCCATCAGCAGGGTTTTTCTTAGAATGTGCTTTATTTTATCAATCTCCACAATAAATTTTATCTGCTTTTGCAGCCTTTCATGGTCCATTTTCATCCACTCCTTGTCAAGTCACCGCACTATAGGTTAATTTGTCTAAGGTAAAGGCGGAATATGCCTCCATACACGGTCATGCCTATAATATTCGTGCAGTATTTGCCAAAATCCTTTAATAAAAAATGACTTCCAGTGCACATACTTTTATTCCTGCCGTTAAACAATAGTAATGTATTAAAAACATTGGAGGCGATGTGATTGAGAAGTTTATCCGATGCTGAAATGCTGTCCCTTACCGAGCTGCTCCAGATGGAGACCAACGCCCTTGCAAAGGTTAAGGCGGCACGGGCCCTGGCGAGCGACCAGGAACTTCAGAGGATGATTGAAGCTTCCATCCTGGCGGCGGAGGGCCGCATCAAGGGAATACAGCAGTTTATCAATGAAAATGGAATAATTCCTACCAGGGAGGTGCACTGATATGCCTTCACTGCTTAATGCGCTCACGGGAGTTGGAAAGCAGGCAAACGATGAAATGGTGGCAAATGATATGCTGTTGGGGTCCGAGGCTGCAGCCTCCGCGTACCTGATGGCAGTGCTTAAGTCATCAACCCCCGAACTGAGGACCATGTATAATAGTGCCCTTACCCAGATACTGGCAGGCCATGGCGCGTTGATGAACCTGGCGGTGACACGGGGCTGGTACCGTCCCTATGAAAATCCCGACCAGCGCCTGGCGGAATCCTACAGGCAGTCCGAGACGGTTATTTCACAGAGCGCCAATTGAAACCTTAACATGCAAAAAGACCTTCTTATGGACATAGGGCGGGCTGCACCGTCGCAGACCGCCCTATGTCCCGTTTGCAGTAAAATGTCCGGGGAAAGGGGTGAAAGGCCCCGGTTGGGTTCCTGCCTGCCGAAATTTTACAGGTCGAAGGCGAAGAAGATAATTATTATTATCAGCAACAGAAACAGGGTATTAAACCCTTTGCCAAAGAAACCGCTTAAACCTTTAGACACATCTTCACCTCCCCTCTATTGCAGTACATATTATGAGGGGAGGTTTTTTTTGGTGAGTATGTTATATGTCGTTCCCCTGCCAGAAAGTTTCCTGTCCGTCCACGATGGCGCGGACAACTCCTATATCCTTTATCCGGTCACGCGGAACCGAAAATATATCCTCGGACAGCACCACCATGTCCGTCGGGCAGCCCTTGGCAATCTTTCCCGAACTACCCTCCCGGCGTGTCAGGTAGGATGGATTCACGGTAAACAGCTTTATAGCCTCATCCAGGGCTAATCCCTCTTCCGCCATCCATCCCCCGGCAGGCTCGCCCTTTAAGTCTTTTCGTGTAACGGCGGAATATATACCCTTTAGCGGGGCAAAGGGTTCAACCGGCGCATCCGAGCTTCCAACACACCTTATGCCCATATCCATGTATTTGCGCCAGCAGTAGCTGTATCCAAGCCTCTCCTTTCCCACCCGACTCTCCGCCATCCTCCAGTCGGAGTTAATAAATACCGGCTGTATATTTGCCGTAACATCCAGGGCTTTCATTTTTTCAAGAATACGCCTGCTGCCTACCTGGCAGTGAATAACCGATGGGCGCAGCCCCTTGGCGTCAATGACCCCTTTGTGTTTTTCAAACAGGTCCAGCACGGTTTCATAGGCCCTATCGCCTATGGCGTGCACCGCTACGTCAAAGCCGGCGTCAAAGGCCTTTGAAATCATTTCGTCCAGGATGCCTTTTTCATATATCATGATTCCCCTGTCCCCGGGGCAGTCCGAATAAGGCTCCGACAGTGCCGCGGTCCGTGCTCCCAAGGACCCGTCGGCTATTATTTTGACCGGGCCGAAGGTGAGCCTTCTTAAAGTCTTTCCCAGTCTCACCCCAAGGTCCCTATAGGTATCTATATCCCGAGGCTTCGTTACCCTAAACTGAAGCACCACCCTTATGGGAAGACGGCCTTCCATGTCGAGTTCCATGTAGGCTTCAAGGAGGCTTCCTTTGTCCCGGACATGGCCAAAGTCATCGGTGTGGACGGTGGTTATGCCCTCCCCGGCCAGTAATATGCAGCCCCTTAGTATAAGCTGCTTCATAAGCTCCTTGTCCTCGATCCCCGGAATACACCTGTTTACCGCTTCAATGGCATTTTCCCTCAGGACCCCGGTGGGATAGCCTTTGTCGTCCCTGTCCATTCCCTCCACCCCTGCGCCGGGCGTTTCCCTGCCGATACCCGCAAGTTGCAAGGCAAGGCTGTTTACCGAGCACAGGTGGTAGCAGGCCCTGGTTAACTTCATGGGATAGACCGAAGATATCGAATCGAGGACTGCCCTGTCCGGCAGCACCCCTCCGGGGAAGTCCTCGTTGTTCCAGCCGGACCCTACCACCCATTCCCCGGGTTTTAAGCCCTTTTGCACGATAAAATCCCTTACCCTTTCTTTTAGTTCCGGGATTGACCCTACGCCTGAAAGGTCCACCTCCCGCTCCTTTTTGCACATAAGGCTCATGAGATGCATGTGGCAGTCGGTAAACCCGGGCAGGACGGTTTTGCCATCGAGGTCTACAACGCTACCATGGTTTTGAGGCGAAATGGTGACAGGGCCCTTTCCCACCTCTTTGATTATACCGTCCTTCACAATTACATAATCAGCCCTTGGGCATTCCTTGTCCATGGTTATAAAGTTTCCGTTAATAAATATTTTTTCTTCCTGCCGTGTCACAGCCATGCCCCCTTGTTATTCGTCCCAATAGCTTAAAGCTAAAAACATGCAATAATAGCCCGACTGCATCCCATACCTTGCTATCGCCCGGCAGCGGCCAGCAGTTTGTCGTATAATTCCCTTGTTTGCTGTCCGTCCCTATAATTTATTATCACCGTATCCCCCTGGGCGGTGACGATATATATGAAGGGCCCAGCCTGCGACTGGACAAAAAGCTTTGCAGCACCAATCCCCTCAAGCCGGAAGTTACCCTTCAATGTACCCCCGGTATTAAAACCGTTAGTTTTGGCCAGCACTTTGGGCATCTCTTCTTCCAGGGTGATGTTTTCTATGCTGCTTACCGGTATTTCAACCCCGTACATCCCCTTTATGTCGATGGTTTGTGACGTTATTTCCACTTTGACAGGCCTTGTCTCGAAAATCATACTGCCTGCCAGGCTGCCAATAATTATGACCACAGCTGTAATGACCACTGCCAACACAGCCTTGTCCGTTTTGGTCTTTTTGTTATGGTCGTACTTTTGTGCCGCGACTAAAATGTAGATAACAAACACACTCATTATCAGGGCGGATGCCATTATCCCCCATGAGAATCCCATGCTGTCTATGATAATACCGGACAGGAATATACCGGCAATAACAAACATGCAGTTGCCCATAAAGTTGCCCAGCCCTTGGGCATCAACGTTTTTCTTCTTTTCTGCAGGCATGGTATTATAGCCGGATATAAGCCAATACCACCTGAAGTATTTAATCAGTATCCCCAAAACCACGAACAACAGCGGTACAAATGCCATTACCAGCATAAACAATCCCTCCGCATATATTATATGCGATTTCATTGGCACGGCTTGCCCTATCTCGCAATAATTCTTCATAAATGCATGAAAACCTTTATAGCATTAAATTTCTTTGCCAACAAAAAATTCCATTTTAGAGGATTTTTTGATGTAATATAGTATTTTATATTAAAATAAATGTTTTTAAACGGGGTAGTAAAATGGCTACGGAAACACAAAAGAACTACAAAAAACAGATGAGAGAGCTTCAGAAAGAGTTGAATAACAACAGCGATACCGGCTTTTACAGCTACATAGAAAGAGATTATATTAAGAGTTACTATCAGAAAAGAAAGAGAAAACGAATATTTATTTCAGCCGGAGTTATTGGAATCCTCACTCTGTTGTGGAACTTTTATGCAATATATACATGGATTAATCCCATTTATTATTCAATGACCGGTAAAACCCTGCCCGTTATTCATCGAGCCCTTGACATACAGGGAAATAAGCACAGGCAAATAGCGGAGTATTTGCAAAGTCTTAAACCCGGCGAGGATATACATGATAAAAATTTGAACTATGCCATAGTGAACCTAAATGAGGTTTTACAGAAACAAACCGATACATCCGACTATTTCGCGGATATTGCAGGATATTCAGAAGATGTCAAGCAAAGTATACTAATGGTTGAAGGCATCAGCCCTCCTGCCGAGATGCTGGAATACCATGGCATAATGTTAGAAAGGCTTGCATTATGTAAGAACATTTTCGACGAGATTCTTAGAATCAGTAATATGAATAACAAAAACGACATTAATAGTTGTATACAGGAAATAAAAAAACTAATAAATAAATACAATGAAACCGTAAAGCATTCCACACAGGAAATGATCAATGTGTTTGAAAGCATTAATATGAGATATGAATTCGAAAATGGTACGATAAAGTATTGGTGGAACAGATAAACCCAGTGCTTATGCACTCTTTTTGTTTGTAATATTGTGGTTAGTGTAAAATTACTTTGGGAAAAAACCAAAAAATAAAAGATAAGAGTATCTCTCCTGTGATATCATGTAATTTGTGAAAGAACCACAATAAACACAGAAAAGGAGATACTCTTATGGAACTAATTATACAGGAAATCATAGAAAAAATCAGTAGTTGTTTTGAAAAGGAACTAGAGAATCTGATACGTGAAAGAAGAGACATATCCGAATTTATTCTAGCTACTAAGAAGACGTTGGACGAGATTGGGGTAGCCCTAGTGGCCGAAGCCTTGGAAACAATAAACGAGGCGTATAGAAACAGTAAAGACCGGAAACGAAACTGGACAGTAAAAGAGAAAGCGGCTGAAAAGACCCTTATGACAATATTTGGCGAAGTAAGGTATGAAAGGACATATTACAAGAATAAAAAGACAGGCGAATACAGCTACCTGTCAGATGAGGCTGTGGGCATAAAAGCCCATGATAAAATGGATGCTTCACTAAAGGCAAGGCTCATAGAGGAAGCAGTATTTATGCCCTATAGTAGAAGTGCAAAGGAAGCAGCTGAAGCTGTGGATCTAACATCACAGACAGTAATGAACAG
>DASRVG010000187.1:0-11373 GCA_035655175.1 Clostridia bacterium
TCCAGGTCTATTTCCGGCCGGGTTTCAAGGACCCTTTTCTTGAGCCGGTTTATGCGTTCCATGTATCCGGGCAGCTGTTCTTTACTGTCCACATTGACACCCCCTAGGCATACACTTATATCTCAGCGGCTGACTTTTAAATGTCTCCCGGTTTTCACCGGGCATCCCGCTCTACTTTAGACGAACTATTAGCCCGCTTTCACCATCGCTCCAGGTGTATTTTGGACCGGTTGTACCGGTCGGCTGACTTTTTTTGCTCTCCTTTGTGCCCGACGGCTATGATACCGACGGGTATGACGTTTGACGGCAGGCCCAGCAGCTTGGACATGGGCTCTGTTAGTCCCTGTTTAGGGTACAGCCCGCACCATACGGCACCCAGCCCGATGCCATGGGCGGCAAGAAGTATATTCTGTATGGCCGCCGAGCAGTCCGCCACCAGGAAACCCGTCTCTGCCTGCTGATGGCTGTCCCCGCATACCACGATGCCGCACCCTGCATTGGGCAGCATCTTGCCATAGGGATGAAACCCGGCTATGCTGCCAAGCGTTTCCTTGTCCCTTACTATTACAAAATGCCACGGCTGCCTGTTGTGGGCCGACGGCGCCTGGAACCCCGCCCTGAGTAAGACGTCAAGGTCTTGGTCCGAAACGGTCTGCCCGGTAAACCTGCGTATGCTTCTGCGGGTTGAAATTGCCTCCAAAACGTCCATCGCGTATACTCCCCTTTCCGCTGTTTTAATCTATTTTACCATTAGTATACTCCCAAAGCTACACCCTCGCCCCGCCCCGGCGGCTTTTTTATTTGTTTTTTGCACGGGCTTTAACATATTTTCGGACACTCATTAATATTATTCTAATAGGTTGTATTAAGAAAAGGAGAGGAGGACTGGGGATGGCTCTAGAGCTTATAAGAGACCTGATAAAGATAGACCAGGTTATTGGGGAAGAAATGACCCAGGCAGTGGTGGAGGGGGATGTTGTTGTCCCGGATAGCAAGCCGGATGTAGATAAAATAGTCAGCATGAACGGCTGGGTGGTAATAACCGACAGGGAAACCGTGGAGGATAAAGTTATAGTTGATGGAGTTGTTAACGTTAAGTCCCTTTATATTTCCTACGAGGGAGAACAAGCCCTGCATCACCTTGAAGGGTCCTTCGGCTTTACCCAGCAGATAGACCTGCCCGGCGCATCCGGCAGGATGGACGCCGAGGTGAAGGCGGATATAGAGCACCTTGACTTCAGCATGATAAACAGCAGGAAACTTAACGTTAAATGTGTGCTTAACTTGACCGGCAAGGTTTCGGAAAAGTCTGAAGTGGATGTAATAAGGGATATAAAAGGCGTCGGCGATATCCAGGTCCTGAGGGACCACCTGGAGCTAAGCGATACGGCGGGGGAGGGCGCGTCCCGGGTAACGGTGAGACAGGAATTTGAAATACCCGCAGACCTGCCCGTCATTAAGGAAATACTGTCCACCGACATAAGCCTGGGTGAAAGGGACAGCGGCATATCCGAGGACAGGGTCTCAATCAGGGGCATATTGAACATAGCGACCTTGTACATAGGAAACGACGAAGAGGGGTCAATAAACAGCGTGAAATACCAGGTGCCCTTCAGCCATTATATAGAAATAGCCGGGGTAATGCCCGGTATGAGGGAAAAGGTGCGCTGCGCGGTGGAGGACTTTTATTCCACCGTAAAGGAAAACGAAGAGGGGCAAAACCGCATTATTGAATATGAAGCGGTGGTTAAGGCCGAGGGCAGGGTGGAGACGGTCCGGCCGACGGAGGTGCTGGTGGACGCCTATTCGCCCACTGTAAACCTTGAGGCCTTCAAGTCCAAAATAAGGTTTAAAAAGACCCTTGACAGCCTAAGGGATGAAATTGCCGTAAAGGAAGAGTTGGGTCTTCCGGCGGACTTCCCTCAAATAAAGGAGATATGCGACGTTAAAGCTGCGCCGGTGCTGACCGACTTTGGGGCATACGAGGACCGGGCGGTGGTGGAGGGAGTACTTTCCATCCAGGCGCTTTATCTAACCACCGACAGCGAGGAGCCGATGTGCCTGTACAGGGACGAAATACCCTTCCGTCACAGCGTCCAGCTACCCGACGGCGGGCAGCCGGTGGACCTGGACGTGGACCTTTACCTGGAAGACCTGCAGTACCGCGTGCTGGACGCCGACCTGTTCGAGATAAGGGCAAAGGTAAGGGTGGATATGGATGCATATAGTACCCTTGAAAAGGAAGTGCTGCTGGACGTAGAGGAAGTCGAGCCGGAGGAAAAAAGGGAGCAGCCAAGCATTGTGGTGTACTTCATCCAGCCGGGCGACAACCTGTGGATGATCGCGAAGCGGTTTAATACCACCATCGAGGAGTTGATTAAGGCAAATAACATAGAGGACCCGGAAAACCTGGCACCCGGCGACAAGCTGATAATCTCCCGGATGTTAAAGTACCAGTTGTCTTGAAAAAATCCGCGCCAGCGGATTTTTTTTATGCGCCGGTGAATACAGTCTGCAGGCAAAGTAAACCCGGCTTCATGAATACCCGCTTATGCGAAAATGCTTTGGAGGAAACTAAAGCCTCGCTTCTTGAAAAACCTAACGCATCCTATGGGGCGTCCATGCCCCAAAGGAGCCTGGCCTGGCGTCCTGCCAGGCCTACGGCTTTTCTGCAAAGCTTCGGCGAGTTTCCTTACCAAACCATTTTAAGCATGCGCTTATCATTCATGAAGCCTTAAGAGACTGGGCAATTGGGTTTCTTAAGATCGAACCTGCATTAGCGGATTTTTTTTATGCGCCGTAAACTGGGAGCCTTAAGTATAAACTACCACCGAGTGGTAAAAATAACTAGTGTGGTTTCAAGGAGGAAGAGGCATGGCAGGAAAACTTATCATAATAGGGGGGGCGGAGGACAAGGAGAGGGACTGCGAAGTATTGAAAGAGGTTGCCAGGGCCGCCGGCGGCGGCCGGGGCAGGATAGTGATAGTAACCACCGCGACGCAGAACCCGCGCCCCGCGGCAAAAAAATACGTGGAAATATTCCAAAGGCTCGGGGTGGGAGATGTCCGGGCCGTAGAAATCGAAAGCAGGCAGGACGCCTCGGGCCCGAAAGTCTTGGATGTCCTTAAGGGGGCCACCTGCGTTTTTTTTACCGGGGGGGACCAGTTAAGGATTACCAGCATTCTTGGGGGCACGACGATGGGCGCAGGGCTGAAAGAGCTTTTCGGCCGAGGGCTGGTGATAGCCGGTACCAGTGCCGGGGCGTCCGCCGTGAGCAGCACCATGATAGTAACCGGGGACGAAGAGGACTCGCCGAGGAAATGCACCGTCAAGATGGCCCCCGGCCTTGACTTTTTGGACGGCTGTGTCATAGACCAGCACTTCGCCCAACGGGGCAGGATAGGGCGGCTCATGTGCGCGGTAGCCCAAAACCCCCATGTGCTGGGCATAGGCATAGACGAGGACACCGCGGCGGTGATAGATGAAGACAGGCTCAAGGTTTCGGGTTCCGGCGCGGTGACGGTGGTGGACGGCAGCACCCTTTCCTTCAGCAATGTATCCGAAACAAGGCCGGACCAGCCGCTGGCGCTTGTGGGAATGACGATACACGTGCTGCCCAGGGGCTACGGTTTTGACCTTATTCAAAGGAAGCCAATATATTTTAAACCTCAGGAGGATGAAAATGAAAATACTGGAGAAAAGGATATACAGGGGCAGGAACATTTACAGTCACAGCCCGGTGATAAGGCTTAAGGTGGACCTGGAGGGATACAGCGATATCCCCACCCGTGATATCGAGAACTTCAACCAAACCGTGATTGAACTTTTGCCCGGCCTGGCAAACCACCACTGTTCCAGGGGCCATGCCGGCGGTTTCTTGGAAAGGCTTGGGGAGGGTACATACCTTTCCCACGTCCTGGAGCACGTGGTCATTGAACTGCAGAACGCCGCCGGTTATGACGTATGGTTCGGGAAGGCCCGGAGGGCGGAGCAGGAGGATTCCTATTACGTGATATACGAGTACCTGAACGAGGACGTGGGCCTGGAGGCGGCCCGCGTGGGGCTGGACCTGATAAACGGCCTTATTGCCGGGCAGGCGGTGGATATAAAGGCCGAGATAGCCCGCCTAAAGGAAATAGGGAGGGAAACCGGCCTTGGTCCCAGCACGCTGGCAATAGTGGAGGAGGCAAAGCTGAGGGGTATACCCTGTATGCGGATAGGCAGCGGAAGCATAATACAGCTGGGCTACGGCAGGTACCAGAAGAGGATAGAGGCCACCATCACCGAGAACACAAGCTGTATCTCGGTGGACATCTCCTGCGACAAGGTGATTACCAAGGAACTGCTCAGCGAGGCGGGCATACCGGTCCCGGAGGGCGGGGTGGCCCATTGTGCGGAATCCGCCCTGGCCCTGGCCCATGACCTTGGCTACCCGGTGGTGGTAAAACCCCATAACGGAAACCAGGGCAGGGGGGTGACGCTTAACATTTCATCCGACGAGGAACTGCTGAAGGCCTATGAACTGGCATCGGCCATAAGCCATAAGGTAATAATAGAGAGGCAAATAAAGGGGAGCAACTTCCGGGTACTGGTGGTGGGGGGCAGCGTGGCGGCGGTATCCGAGAGGTTCCCTGCCGCGGTGGAGGGGGACGGCGTCCACACCGTGAAAGAGCTCATAGACTTTGAAAACTCAAACCCCCTAAGGGGTGAGGGCCACGAAATGCCCCTCACCAAGATTAAGGTGGACAGCCATGCACTGCTGGCGCTGGAAAGGCAGGGCATCGGCCTTGACTACATACCCGCGAGAGGTGAAAGGGTAACGGTGAGGGAAAACTGCAACATAAGCACCGGCGGCACGGCGGTGGACAGGACCGACAAAATACACCCCCAGGTGTCCATGATGGCGGTACGGGCCGCCGGCATCATCGGGCTTGACGTGGCCGGGGTGGACATAACAACCACCGACATATCAAAGCCGTTGACGTCAACCGGCGGCGCGATAATAGAGGTGAACGCCGCCCCGGGTATAAGGATGCACCATTACCCCAGCCGCGGCAAGGTAAGGAACGCCGCCCGGTGTATCGTGGACATGCTGTTTCCCAACGGCAGCAAGTATTCCATACCCATAGTATCCATAACCGGGACCAACGGCAAGACCACCACCGCCAGGATGCTGACCTCCATCCTGGCCATAAGCGGGTATAACGTAGGCCTTACCACCACCGGGGGGGTGTACATAAATCAAAAATGTGTACTGGACGGCGATACCACCGGTCCCTCCAGTGCCCGGATCGTGCTGACCGACCGGACGGTGGACATTGCGGTGCTGGAAACCGCCCGGGGAGGCATAGTGCGCTCGGGATTGGGGTACGACCTTGCGGATGTGGGCATAATCACCAACATCACCAACGACCACCTGGGCATAGACGGTATTGAAACGCTGTCCGAACTCGCCCATGTCAAAAGCCTGGTGGTGGAAGCGGTAAAATACAACGGCTATGCCGTGTTAAACGCCGATGACGCCATGACGGCGGAAGTATCCGGCAGGGTGAGATGTAATATTATATATTTCTCGCAAAGGGAAGACAATATGCTGGTTATAAGGCATATAAATAATGGGAGGACCGCGGTATTTGTAAAGGAGGGTACCATAGTAATCGCAAAGAACGGCAAATACTACCCGGTTATAGCGGTGGACGAAGTGCCATGCACCATGGGAGGGCGGCTGAAGCACAATATAGAGAACACCCTCGCGGTGGTATGCGGGGCCTATGCGCTTAACATACCCATCGGGGACATAGTGACCGGGCTCAAGGCCTTTTACAATGACCATCAGAACAATCCCGGCCGGTTCAACATATACAGCGTTCGCAGCTTCAGGGTGCTGGTGGACTACGGGCACAACCCCGCCGGATATAGGGCGGTGGGGGAAGCGCTGTCCGGCATGGGGGCCGAAAGGCTGGTGGGTATAATAGGGGTGCCCGGCGACCGCCTGACCCGGGACATGATAGAGGTGGGCGGCATATGCGCCGGCATATTCGATAAGGTATACATAAAGGAGGATAAGGACTTAAGGGGCAGGAAGCCCGGCGAGACCGCCGGGTACCTGATGGAAGGCCTTCTGCGGGAAGGTTTTCCAAGGGAAAACATGGAGGTGGAATATGACGAAACAAAGGCCCTGTGGAAGGCCATGAAAAGTGCCAGGCCGGGGGATTTGATTGCAATATTTTACGAAGACCTGCAGCCGGTGCTGGATACCATCGAGAAAGCCTCCGCTCTTATGCAGGCAAAACCCAGGCAAAGGGAAGTGCTGCAAAAAAGCGCAGGTAAATAAGAACCCCAAAGATGAGGTTTATATTGGATAATCTCTCCGGCGGGTATATAATTATAAATAATAGGGCACAAATTTTTGCACAGGGGGAGGGTTATGACGGAAACTATACTTCAGGCCCGGGCCAAGGTAAACTTAACCCTTGACGTGGTTGAAAGGCTGCAGGACGGTTATCACCGGGTGGAAATGGTGCTGCACCGGTTGGACCTGGCCGACCGGGTCAAAATCACCGTCGGCAGCACAGAAGGCCCAATACGGGTTAAAAGCGACAGCCCGCTGGTGCCGGAGGGGAGGGCCAACATAGCCTACAGGGCTGCACAACTTATAAGGGACCGATACGGCATAGACCGCGGTATAACGGTCGGCATAGAGAAAAACATACCGGTGGCTGCGGGGCTTGGCGGCGGCAGCGCCGACGCGGCGGCGGTTATAGAAGGCCTCAATATGCTCCTTGGGCTTGACCTGGACACTGCCGGCATGATGCGGCTGGGGGCCTTGCTGGGCGCCGACATACCCTATTGCTTCATGACGGGGCCCGCGCTGGCACAGGGAAAGGGAGAGATTCTCACCCCCATTCCTTCCACGACGATGCTGGACCTTTTGCTGGTAAAACCGGACTTTCCGGTGTCCACCGCCTGGGCCTATGAAAACCTAAGGTTATCCTCCATAACCAAAAGGCCGGACAATCCCGGTATGGTTTTGGCCCTTGCCAAGGGGGACAGGGAGCGGATAGCTTCCGGGATGGTCAATGTCCTGGAAGGGGTA
This sequence comes from Clostridia bacterium, assembly GCA_035655175.1. Taxonomy (GTDB): domain Bacteria; phylum Bacillota; class Clostridia; order Ch29; family Ch29; genus JAAYEV01. The sequence goes on from DASRVG010000187.1 coordinate 7,097, forward strand.
ACGGCTTTAAGGTTCCCCGAGATACTGAGGATTAAGGATAAGATGATGGAAAGGGGAGCCCTCGGCGCGGTTATGTCGGGCAGTGGCCCCACGGTGGTCGGACTTTTCCGGGATGTACAAAGCGTCCTTTCGGCGGCGGAGTATTTCGGCAGGTTGTACAAAGAGGTAATAACCACAAAAACGGTGACATAAAAAGAGGGTGGGTATATGATAAACGCAATAATACTATCGGGTGATAAAAACGAGAGCCTTTCCGGCGGTTATACAAAGGCCCTTGCAAGGATCAAGGACAGGTATATGATAGAATACGTCGTGGAAGCCCTGCACCAAAGCGCCACCATAGGCGAAATAGCGGTTGTGGGCCCTGCGACCCGGCTGCGGGAATGCCTGGGGGACAGGGTTTCGTACATAGTCGAAGGCGCCGACGACCTCATCGACAACACCCTGGTAGGGGTGGCCCTTTTCATGGACCAACCGAGGGTGCTGGTGCTTACCTGCGATATACCCTATCTTACCCCGGAGGCGGTGGACCATTTCATAACCGAAAGCGAGAAAACCGGCGCCGACCTGTGTTATCCCATTGTAACCAGGGAAAGCAACGAAATTAAGTATCCCGGCACAAAGAGAACCTATACCAAGCTAAGGGACGGCACCTTCACCGGCGGGAATATGTTTTATGTAAACCCGCGGGTGGTGGAAGGGTCGGCGGGCCTTGCCCGGCGGCTGGTGGGGTACAGGAAAAAGCCCTGGAAAATGTGCAGCGTGCTGGGCTGGGACTTTGTGTTGCGGCTGCTGTCCGGGAAACTTTCCATAGCCGAAGTGGAGGAAAGGATGTCGGCCCTTTTGGGCATAAAGCTGGCGGCAATAATATCCCCCTATCCCGAGGTGGGCAATGACGTGGACAAGGAAAGCGACCTGATGCTTGCAAGGGAATACATGGAGAAAATAGGATGAAAACGGCGAAAGCCGTTTTTTTTATCCCTCTGAATAGACTTGGGGTTATGTGCAAACATTATACTTAATTGGGGATATTCACCTGCTAAGCAGGAAGTGAAGGTAGAGATATTCCCGCGGCCCCGGTGCGGGGCATCCCATGAAAGGAGCAGGACAAATGGATTTTGCAGCCAAACTGGCCGGGGAATTCTGGAAGCAAATCAAGGACCTTTATAATTTATACCTGATGCTGTTTGGAATGGGTATAGGGGTCTTTTGCTTCTTCGTGGACGGAAATAACTACAAAAAGAAGGGCCTTAGGAAGGAGCAGTTTGCTGCCAAGGTTACGGGGGTTTTATACTTTTTATTTTCAATAATACTATACATTCTCGCAACAATCTTTTAGGAGGCCGGTAATGGGACTTCTGGAAAGGTTTAGGCCAAAAAAACAGGAAAAAGAGCCTTCAAAGGAAGAAGCGAAGGACAAGGTCTCTTCATCGCTGGACAAAAACCTAAAATACCTTAAGGACAAGCTGAAGGACTGCGACGATGTTGTTTACCGGGAGTTCAGGGTAGGAAGCAGGCAGCAGTTCCGCTTTGCCCTTATTTATGTCGACGGGCTTATAGACAGGAACATGATTTACGAAGAAGTACTGAAGTCTCTCATGCTGCAGACAAGGCATGCCAACCTAAACCCCGGCATAATCACCGGAGACGTTTTCAGCATTGCCTTAAGGAGCGGTTTGACCACCGGTGAAGTAAAAGAGGAGGAATACATCGACAAGTCGATGATATCCCTTTTATCCGGCGATTCGCTGGTTCTTGTGGACGGCTATAAAAAGGTACTGGTAATAGGGTCCAAGGGCTGGCCCAACCGGGGGGTGCAGGAGCCCCAGACCGAAGCCGTTATACGGGGTCCAAGGGACGGGTTCACCGAGACCATGCGGTCTAACACCGCCCTGCTGCGGCGAAGGCTGCGGGACCCCAACCTGAAAATAAAGCAGACCAAGGTTGGCGTCCGCTCAAAGACCGACGTAGCCCTCGCATACATGGACAACATTGTGGACAAAAACGTGCTAAAAGAGGTGGAAAAAAGGCTGGAAAGCATCAACATAGACGGTGTGCTGGAAAGCGGCTATATAGAGAGTTTTATCGAGGATGAGAAGTATTCCATATTCCCGCAGGTGCAAAGCACCGAGAGGCCGGACAAGGTTGCCGCCTCGCTTCTGGAGGGCCGGGTGGCGATAATAACCGACAACACCCCCTTTGTGCTGCTGGTTCCGGCAACCCTCAACATACTGCTCCAGTCGTCGGAGGACTATTATGAGAGGTGGTTTATTGCCAGTTTTATCAGGATACTTAGGTATGCTTCGGCCTTTGTATCCCTTGTACTGCCTGCGGCATACATAGCCATTACTTCATACCACCCGGGCCTTATACCCACCGACCTTGCGCTGTACATTGCCGGGACCCGGACAGGCGTGCCCTTCCCGGCCTTTATAGAAGCGATACTCATGGAGCTTACACTGGAGCTCTTGAGGGAAGCGGGTATCAGGCTGCCGGGGCCCATAGGGCAGACCATAGGCATAGTGGGGGGCCTTGTAATAGGCCAGGCGGCGGTGCAGGCGGGGCTGGTGAGCCCCATCATGGTAATAGTGGTGGCCATTACTGCCATAGCTTCCTTTTCGCTGGCTTCCTACAGCGTGGGCATAGCCTTCAGGATTCTGAGGTTTTTTATGATAGTCCTGTCGGCGGTGCTGGGGCTTTACGGTCTCGTGATGGGCCTTCTTATGATACTGGTGCATTTGTGCTCGCTTAAAAGCTTCGGGGTTCCATACCTTGCCCCCCTTGTGGGCAACACCTATTACGAACTGGGGGATGCCCTTGTGAGGGTTCCGCAGACAGTGATGTACCGGCGGCCCAAAACCCTGGCGGGGGGCAACATGATAAGGATGAGGACCGGCGGGGCAAAGGGAGCCTCCGGCGGCGGTGGTGGCAGGGATGGCGATGATGCTGGCAGCGGCGGGACCAAGGGGGGCAGCGTAAAGGCCGGTGACGGGAACGGTAAGGGCAAGGCCGGTGGAAGAAGGGTAAGCGGCGGCCGCGACAACGGTCAAAAAAGCGGCGGGCAAAAGGAAGGAGGACCGGGTACCCATGAATGACCAGGAAAAGATTACATCCAACCAGCTTATGGCGATAATGTTTACAACGATAATAGGCTTTGGCTTATTAACCCTGCCCAGGGCGGTTACCGAGGCTGCCGGCCCCGACGGCTGGCTTCTGGTACTGGCCGGGGGTGTTGTTGCCATAATAATATCTATTTTTATATCCAGGCTGGGGCTTATGTTCCCCGGAAAGACGGTGGTGGAATACAGCGGGGATGTCATAACCAAACCGCTGGGAATCATTTTTTCGCTGGGCTTTTTTATATATTACGTTTTGTTCTGTGCCTTTGAGGCCAGAGTTTTTGCGGAGATCACCAAGCAGTTTCTGCTGGACCGGACCCCCACCGAGGCCATTATCATCACAATGCTGCTGGGCTCGGTATACCTTGCAAGGCAGGATATCGCCACCGTGGGCAGGATAGGGGAAATGCTGGTACCGGTTTTCATCCTACCGTCCTTGTTGTTTCTGTTGCCGGCGATACCTGAAATGGACCTTACAAACCTGCTGCCCTTTATGAGAACGCCGCCGGTAAGATTCCTGACCGGCATTGGCACCATAGTGATCAGCTACCTCGGGTTTGAGGCGCTGCTTCTTTTTCAGCCCTTTATGGCCCGGCCCCGGGACGCGGCGAAGGCCATGACGGTGGCCTTGATTGCAGTCATGCTGATTTACACGCTGGCGGTGGTATCGGCGGTATCCATCTTCGGCGTGGTGGAGATTCAGCGCCTTATTTGGCCTCCCTTTGCAGTGTACAGGGTGATAAAAATTCCCGGCGCCTTCATAGAGAATGTCCACGGCGTGGTAATGGCCATATGGGTGGTGGCGATTTACATGACCCTGACGGTATTTTTCTTTGCGGCGGTGACAATATTGAGCAGGGTTCTGTCGTTAAGGGAGCATTCCTTTATTGCGCTTCCCCTTGCATTTTTGATTTATTTCCTGGCCCTTATACCCGACAATGTTGTCCAAGTGTACGGTTATCTGGATGCTTTTTCCCTGTATCTCGGGGTGCCCTTTAGCTTTGTGCTGCCGGCAGCGCTGTTTATAATAGCAAAGGTCAGGGGGATGGGAAAGGAAAGGAGAAATGGTCGTGAAAAGCAAACTAAAAATGGCGGTTAGCCTGGTCCTTGCAGCGGGCATCATGCTCTCTGCAACCGGCTGCTGGGACAGGATAGAAA
>DASRVG010000188.1:0-8028 GCA_035655175.1 Clostridia bacterium
CGTATACAGGGCTGGAAAGCCAAGAAAGAAAGCCTTTATTAGGGCTATGGCGACCATCGGGAAAAACATATCCAATACTGCGGTAATTGGGGACCAAATATTTACCGATATTTTCGGGGGTAAAAGGCTGGGTCTTTATACGGTGCTTGTCATACCGGTAAGTGAAAGGGAGTTTTTTACTACCAGGCTTGTAAGAAGGATAGAAAGGACGATACTTGACAGGATGGTGAAGGAGGGTAAACTGGAAAAACAAGTAGTAACACGGAGGATATAAATTTCAAGGTAAAATAGGAGGATTTGGCAAAAATAGGTCGAATTAGGTTTGTAATAGTCGTTTTCCCGGGGGTGGCTCCTATGCCGTACAGCAATTCAAAGAAGCTGGGCAGCATCCTGGTGGGTATTGGACGCATTACAAAGGAACAGTTGGACTATGCCCTCGTCCTTCAGAAAAAAAGAGGGCACAAATTAGGCAAGATACTGGTGGATGAAGGCATTATATCCGAGACTGTGTTGATTGAAACCCTTGGGCACCAGCTGGGTATACCCCACGTATTGCTAGAAAAACACTACATAGACCCCGGGATAGTAAAGCTGGTGCCGGAGGCCTTGGCAAGGAAATATTGCCTTATACCCTTCCAGGAAAAGCACAACGCCCTGGTATTGGCCATGAGCGATCCGATGAACATATTTGCGATAGATGAGGTAAAGCTTGTTACAGGGATGGAGGTACTGCCCGCCATTGCCTCGGAGGAGAAAATCCGAACCGCCATAGAAATGTATTATGGTAAAGGGATCGCCGAGAAGGCGGTGGAGGACTTTACGAAGGAATACAGGATAGATAATCCCGTTGTACTGGAAAGGGACCTTATGGGGCAGGTGAACAACGCTCCCGTTGTTAGGCTTGTTAATTCGATTATTGAGCAGGCGGTGGCAAACCGTGCCAGCGATATACATATTGAGCCGGGTAGCAAAAGGCTTGGGATAAGGCTTAGGATAGACGGCCAACTGCGGGAAATAATGGACCTTCCCTTACAGGCTCATGGGCCGGTGGTTGCAAGGGTTAAGATAATAAGCGAACTAAATATCGCCGAAAGAAGGATACCCCAGGATGGAAGAGTGGAAATGGAAGCTGGGGGTAGGACCCTTGACCTACGGGTGTCGATTATACCCACCGTACATGGTGAAAAGGTGGTTATAAGGCTGCTGGATCGGGCCAGTTTTCTGATGTCCCGGAAACAGTTGGGACTAAGCGAGGAAAACGAGGCGCTTTTCAATCGCCTGCTAGGCGTACCCAACGGTATTATACTTGTGACCGGGCCAACGGGGAGCGGAAAAACCACAACGCTTTATGCTGCCCTGAGGGTCCTTAATGATGTATCGGTAAACATTATAACGCTGGAGGATCCGGTAGAGTACAGACTGGAGGGGATTAACCAGGTGCAGGTGAACCCTAAGGCAGGGCTTACCTTTGCAAACGGTTTGCGGTCGATACTTAGACAGGACCCCAATATAATTATGGTGGGAGAGATTAGGGATGAAGAGACGGCAAAACTTGCTGTAAGGGCTGCTATTACCGGACATCTGGTGCTTTCAACACTTCATACCAATGACGCCGCCGGCTCGGTGGTAAGGCTGGTGGATATGGGGGTGGAGCCCTACCTTGTGGCATCTTCGGTAAGGGGTGTCATTTCTCAGCGACTTGTAAGAAAGATATGCCCGGAATGCAAGATAGGGTACAAAGCCTCCGAGGGGGAACTTAGGATACTGGACCTGACGCCGGGTACAGATATTAAGCTTTTTCGCGGAAAGGGCTGTAGCAGTTGTTATAAAACGGGGTATAGGGGCAGGACCGCTGTCCATGAAATAATGGTGGTTACAAGGAAACACAGGGACCTAATAGGCCGGAGGTTATCCTCCGATAAACTGGAAAGAGTGTCCCGGGAGGCAGGTATGTCAAGCCTTAAAGACAATTGTGCCCTGCTTGTCCAAAGGGGTGTAACCACCATCGAAGAAATGGCGAAGGTTATATATCTGTTTGAATAATATGGGCAACTGATTTTTTAAAGTACGGAGGTAAAAGATGCCTTTATACCGGTATAAAGCAAGAAACCGTATGGGGGAAATGATTACGGGTACATACCAAGCGACCAGGAAAATGGAAGTAATACAAATGCTTAAGCTAAGGGACTGTTATCCTGTTCTGATAGAGGAGCAGCGAAAGGGACCGGAAGGCACCTTTGCGAAATGGTTCGCCAGGAGGATATCCCATAGGGACCTTGCGGTGTTTTGCAGGCAGTTTGCAACCATGGTAAACGCTGGGGTACCAATACTTGCCTGCCTTGATATGCTGAGAAAACAGACCGAGAACGCAAGGCTGAGGGAAAAGGTTGAAGAGCTATATGAAGAGGTGCAAAAAGGCAAAAGCCTGTCCCTCATAATGGGTAAGCACAACGAAGTATTCCCTGAGCTCCTGGTAAACATGGTGGAGGCCGGAGAGGTAAGTGGTACCCTAGACAGGATTATGGACAGAATGGCCGTTCATTATGAAAAGGAGTACAGGCTAAACCAAAAGGTAAGGAACGCCCTTGTTTATCCGTCCCTAATCGCCGCAGTGGCCATTCTGGTAATAATGTTTTTGGTAACAGTGGTGTTGCCAACCTTTGTTTCAATGTTCCAACAGATGGGGGCTGTGCTACCGCTTTCCACCAGGGTGCTTATGAAACTAAGTCACTTCATAAAGGACCGGTGGTTAATTCTGCTCACCGGGTTTATTGGCGTCCTTTTTAGTGTGAAATGGTACTCCAACACCCCGACGGGTAAGGAACTTTTTGATAAAGTTAGGCTTAAGATGCCCGTCATAGGCAAGGTGAACAGAAAAGTGGTAACAGTGAGGTTTGCAAGAACCCTCGGGGCCCTTCTGTCCAGTGGTATACCCCTATTGCAGGGGATTGAGGTCACCGGCAAGGTGGTAGGCAATACCGTAGTACAAAGGGGGATAAAAGAGGTTGAAAGGGAGATAAAAGGAGGCAGGGGGCTGGCAGTGCCATTGCAAAGGCTGGAAGCCTTTCCACCCATGTTGATTCATATGACAAAGGTCGGGGAGGAAACCGGAACCCTTGATTATATTCTGGAAAAGGCCGCCGATTTCTACGACCAAGAGGTGGAAAACTCGGTGAACCGGATGACCACGCTGCTGGAACCGGTTATTATAATAGTAATGGCAACAGTTGTTGCATTTATTGTAATATCCATTGTTGTTCCAATGTTCGAAATGATGACGCAGTTTAGTTTCTGAGCATACAAAGAAGGCGGTGTAGGGGCATGAAAGAAAAAATCAGGATACTTGTAGCCGATGACCAGGTGCTAATGAGGGACGGGCTAAAAACCATATTGGACCTCGAAGAGGACATGGAGGTTGTAGGCACCGCCAGCAACGGCAAGGAGGCCTGTGAACTGGCGGAGCGTTATCTGCCGGACGTGGTGCTACTTGACATAAGGATGCCGGTTATGGACGGCGTTGCGGCGGTAAAGTTTATTAAGGAAAACACTCCGGAGGTAAAGGTGATTATGCTAACCACCTTTGACGAGGATGATTATATAATAGACGCCTTTGCAAACGGGGCTGACGGTTTTCTATTAAAGGACCTGAATGGTGATCAACTGGTTCAAACGGTGAGAAACGGAGCTACAGGACAGCTTATACTGCCGGCGAAGGTGGCGGCCAAACTGGCCAAAAAGGTCTCTAAGGTGCTGGCTATAGAGAAGGCAAACAGTGAACTATTGAACGGCTATAACAATAAACTGAATCTAACCGACCGGGAAAAGGAAATCGCTACATTAATGGTAAACGGCATGAGCAACCGGGAAATAGCATACTACTATAACCTTTCGGAAGGAACGGTCAAAAACTATATAAGTATTATCTATAACAAGGTTGGTACAAATGACAGGAGAAGGGTTATTACATACCTGAGGACCTATTTAAATGCCATATCCTAATACTAACAGGCGGGTGTTACCATGACAATAATTTTAGGATACACGCTAACGGAAACTATATATAAAAACCTATACTCGAAAGCCTGCCTGGCCGTTAGGGAGAACGAAACACGGCCGGTATTGTTGAGGCTGCCTATTGGAGGTAATGAAAAGGATTTCAGTGCAAATCAGCTGCGGCAGGAACTAAGGGCTGTTCAAAAACACGAGTTTCCCGCCCGGGCGAACTATAGGGAAATATTCTTAAGCAACGGAGGCTTTCTGTTGGAAACGGATACCTACGGGTTCGTACCCATTTCCAAGCTATTTACCGGAAAGGGATTTAAACCGGAGCTATTCTTTGCTGCGGCTATTGACATCACAAAAAACCTGGAGATATTGCATCACCACAAAAAAGTCCTTGGGTGCCTGAGGGCAGAGGCTATACTGCTGGAACCCCGGCAGAAGAAAGTCCTGTTTACAGAGTTTTCAGGATTGGTTTCGCTGAAAACACCCGGTATACCGAATATGTCAGGAAAAAGCCCTACCGAAGACCTTACCGGTATTATGTATCTTTCCCCCGAGCAGAATGGATGCTTGAATAAACCGGTGGATTGCCGTTCGGATTTGTATTCACTGGGCGTTTTGTTTTACAGGATGCTTACCGGTGTCTTGCCCTACAGGGGAAATTCTGTACTGGAACTGTATCACGCTCTGACCGCCGGGACCTTCATACCGCCCCATAGGGCTAATCCAAAGGTCCCGGAAGCGTTGTCCCGAATAGTGCTCAGGCTCCTTGAAAGGGACCCCGACAGCAGGTACCAGAGTGCCTATGGTTTAAGAAAGGACCTGGAGAAGTGCCTTGAATACTGGGAAAGGGAAAATAGGATACCTCGGTTTACCTTGGCGATGCATGATGTAAAAACCACGTCCAGGGCTGTTGAGGGGTTCTATGGAAGGCAGTATGAGCTGCAAATAATGCAGCAAAAACTAAAAAATGCAGCCTGTGGCAGTGCCGGCATACTGTTTTTGGAGGGTGAAGCGGGCATAGGCAAGACAGCCCTTACACGACATTTTGAAAAAAAATCCCGGGAAGACGGGGCGTTATTTGCATCGGGTAAGTCCAGCCCCATTAAGAACGGATTACCCTACAAGCCCTTGGCGGAGGCCTTTCAACAACTGTTCCAGTGGGTGATGGGGGGCAGCGAAGAGGAGGTTGCCCGCTGGAAAGAAGAATTTCGGAAAAGGTCGCCGGTGCTCTTTTTACTAACCGGTATTATGCCTTACCTCGAATATTTTTTGGGCAATAATACGGCTCCTGGTGACCTTGGCGATAACGACATAGAAGAGAGGTTTTTCAGTGCTTTTTACTCTCTAATAAGCATTTTTACCGCCGGAAAGGGTCCGCTGGTGCTATTCCTTGACGACCTACAGTGGGCGGATAGGGGCACTCTAAGCATAATAGAAGCACTCTTTACAAGGTTTAAGATAAAGAACCTGCTACTAATTGGAGCCTACCGTAACGAGGAGGTTTCGGAGGGCCATCCACTCAAAAATGTAATGGAAAGCATAAAGGATTCGGGAACAAATATTACCACGCTGCGGTTGAAACCCCTAGCGTTGGAGGACCTTATTCGTATGACCGCCGATAACCTGGAATGCGACAGCAAAGAAGCAGTCCCCCTTGCCAGGTTTATTTTTGAAAAAACCCAGGGAAACCCCCTATTTTCAAAAGAGGTCATACAGTCCATGCTAAAGGAAAACCTTATTATTTTCGGCCCCGGCGGAGGATGGAACTGGGACCTTGAAAAGCTTAAAGAAGCCAATCTTTCCGATGACATTATAGTTTTTTTGGAACAAAGGATTAAGCTTCTTCCTTCGTCTACCCTGTCACTGCTCAAGTATGCTGCCTGTATAGGCAACCCTTTCAGCATAGATATGTTGGCTAAAGTAACTAACAAAAGCCCTTCCGAAACCGAAGAGAAGCTAAACTTGTGTATAATGGAAGGTCTTATCCAAAGGGAAGAGGATAAGTCATACAGCTTTATACATGACAGGATCTGGCAGACGGTGTATCTGTTGATTCCTAATAGCCAAAAGCCGGCGTTCCATTACAGGCTGGGCAGCCTGTTGCTTCAGGTGCTCGAGGAAACCGCCGACGCCGGCGTAAAGGACCCGGCCCTACTGTTCTCGGCGGCAAACCAGTTAAACCTGGGAACAGAGTGGATTAAGAATGGGAATGAAAGGCTTAAGGCGGCGGAACTTAACCTAAAGGCCGGAGAAAAGGCCAAAAAATCGGCAGCCTTTACCACAGCCCTGGACTACCTGCGTTCGGGGTTGGGCCTTTTGAATGAAATGGCCTGGGAAGATTGCTACCGGTTGGCCTTCGGACTAAACAGTGCATACCTGGAATGCCTGTACCTCTGCGGGTATTATGAAAGGGCGGATAGTATCTATGATACCCTAATGGAAAGGGTGAAGGACAGGATGGACAGGGTCAGGTTACGCACCTTGAAAATTTTGTTTTATACAAAAAAGAATTTTAGCAGGGAAACCATCCGAATTGCGCTGGAAGGACTGCGGGAACTGGGACTTATTATTCCCGAAAAGCCGTCAATGCTAAATATTACGTCACAGTTGCTTAAGGTTAGCATAATGCTGGGCAGGGTTGGTATTCAAAACATAGCTACACTTCCCGATGCCGACGATACGGAAAAGAAGGCCGCCATGGACCTGCTGATTGCCCTTGGTCCCTCCGCTTATAACCTGGACAGTACTCTACTTATGGCAATATCACTTAAAATTTGTGAACTCTCGCTCCGGTACGGGAATTTTAGCAATTCTGCCAGTGCCTATATTACACTGGCTATGGTATTTACCGTCCAGTTTAAATTTTATAGATGGGGGAAGGGGCTGGCTGATACAGCACTGGAGCTGGCAGAAAAATCCCGCTCGGACAGTGTAAAGACAACGGTGAATTTCATATACGGTGCCTTCTGTGGTCCATGGCATAATCATGCGAAGGGAAGCCTTGGGTATCTCGAAAGGGCAAAGGAATATGGTTTTGCTTCAAGCGACCTGATGTATGCCGGTTTTGCAATGACCTTCGAGGTGATTAACCTCCATTTTACCGGGATAACCTTTTCGGTACTACTCGAACGTATTAATAAAAGCCTTGGATACGCTACCCGGATTAAGGACCCGTACTATGCCTATACTTTGACAGTGTATAAACAGTTTATCCGAAGCCTCCGGGGCTTAACGCCGGAACCGGGCAGTTTCGGCAATAAAACCCTGAGGGATGAGGATTTTGTTACCAGTCTTGGAGGCGTCATGGTTAGGGAAAGGGACAAGTTTGATTACTATCTCATGAAGGGCGAAGCTTGTTATATACTGGGCCAGTATGACCGGGCAGCCGCTATGCTCGAACAGGCCGACAGGCTGTCAAAGCTGTATTTCGGCGAAGTATACCTGTCCGATTTGGACCTTTATTACTGCCTAACGCAGATTGCCCGTTTTAAACAGCTGGGCCTTGGGGAAAGGATGAAGAAGTGGCTTAAACTGCATAAAAGGCGTCGCAGGCTGCGGAACTGGGCCCAGCACTGCCCTGAAAACTTCTTGCATAAGTCGCTTCTGGTGGAGGCGGAATTGGCAAGGGTAAGGGGAAAACACGGGAGGAGCTTTTCACTCTACCAACAGGCCATAGGCTGTGCAAAAAAGAACGGTTTTTTACAGGACTATGCCATAGGCTGCGAGTGTGCCGCCAACTATTTTTTATCCAGGGGCTTTGGCGACCTGGCGGGCAAATACATGACCGATGCCCTGGAGGGTTACAGGGATTGGGGTGCTGCTGCCAAGGTCTGGCAGCTAAAAGAAAGCCACTCCATGTTACTGGACCGGGCCTATATTGATGATACGGCCGCAACCCAGGAAACCGAGACAATGGTTGAAGAGACCAGGGAATTTACAAAAATGGTGGACGTAGAATCAATAGTAAGGGCTGCCGAGGTTTTGTCGGGAGAAATCGTACTGGAAGAACTGTTGAAAAAAATG
>DASRVG010000189.1:0-14904 GCA_035655175.1 Clostridia bacterium
AAATTCAATTTTATACGGGGTAAAGGCCGGCGCATAGGTGACTATAAAGGCCAAAAGCCTCCCCAAATCTTCCTCGTACGCCCCTTGCCGGCAGTCCTCAAAGTCTATACCGTACAGCTTATATTCTGCCAGGAAATTCCTAAGATTAATGTCCCACAGTATAATGCTTCTGCCGGTAATCTGCTCCATCGCCTTGTAAAAGTTATCAAGCCACCTGGCAATATGTGACGCCATCCCCCTGGCATTTATATAATAAAACTTTTGCCCGGCCATATACTCCGCATCGGTCATAACATCGATAAGCGTCGGGCCTTTTACATACTCCATCACTATGGACCTTGCACCCCTGTAATAAAGCTCGGGAACGCTGATCCCCCTCTTGTGAAGCTCGGCCAAAATGTCCGCTTCCTTTAAGATGGAGCTGCGCCGACCTTTGTATTGTTTTAACACAAAGCGTTTCTCGCCGGCACCTTCTATACTCGCCCTTACAAGATACACCCTGTTCTTCTTGCTGTTAAACTGCTTTTCTATTTGGTATTCCGTTATATTCCACCTGTCGATAAATTCCTTTCCAAGCTGCATTTACATACCACCTATTCTTATTTCTACCTTTGCGCCTTTTTTATACCCTTCCAATTCCTTTACCACGCCCTCTACCGCGTTAAAAAGAATTTTCTGCACAAAGGGCACCATGTCAATCTCCCGGCCGTCAATCAAAAGCTTTATATTGGAATCTGACAGCACGCAGTCCTCCCGCCTGGCCTCCCCCTTTAATATCCTTATCCCCAGTTCCCTGCATGAATAACCGCAGGCGCGGCAGCACTCCGGCGGGAAATCCGGCAGCCTTTCGTATACCTTTTGCTCCACCAGGTCAACCAGCCTTTCGGTATCTTCCATAGGGTTTATAACCGGTATGCCCCTATACTCTTTTAAATCATTGGCAATCCTGCCGGATATGGCAAATACAGTATCGTCCAGTCTCTCGTCCACTTCGGCGGTATTATGGGCGGTTACTATTTTCGGCACGTTACAGTCGGTTACCCCCTCCAACACCACAAAGTCATGGTGATAAAACTTTAAAATCTCATCCATTGAAAGCATGCGCTGGAACAGTATGTCGGTCTCCTTGTAACCCCTTGCAGTTACAAGCTCCGACCCCGCCATACGGTGCCGGTAGGTGTTGGTACCTTCCCTGTCAATGGCAAACTTCTCAAAATGAATCTCCTTTACCGAGCCCACCGAATAGCGTCTTTTCCTTAGTTCCCTTATAATATTCTCTATAGTGGTGGTTTTACCCGACTGGGTTATGCCAAATACCGAAAATACTCTCATTCGTTATACCCTCCCCCGTTTCAAAGCGCGTAGAAATAAAACATAAGCGTTAAAATGCTGACTGCTATACTTATAATTATAACAGCATAGTCCGCCCTTTGCATGGTCAGTACCATGTAGCTGGTCCTTTTGGGGTATGCCCTGAAGGCCCTTGTCTCCATTGTTGTGGCCAGTTCCCTGGACTTAATTACCGCCCCGGAAACCACCGGCATTATGAGGTAGGAATAAACCTTCAGCCTCTGCCGCACAGGAATCTTGTCCAACTCTATTCCCCTAAGCTGCACCGCCGTTACCACGTTTTTTATCTCCTCGGTTAAAAGTGGCAAAAACCTGATAGCCACCGACACCATAAAGGCAATTTCATAGGGTATCCTCCACTGCACAAGCCCCTGAACTATCTCCCTGTAATTGGACGTGGCCATAATGGTTGCCGACACCATTACAATTGACATCCGGAGGACCATTGCCACACCCTTGTAAAGCCCCCCAACTGTAATAAGCTTTATCCCGCCTAAGTTTACCAGGACCCTTCCTGAGGGCGAGAATATGCTCTGGATTATGGCTATGGCCACGAACAGCCACAATATCCGCCGGAATTTTTTAACCAGTGCAAATAGCCGACTGCCGGATGCCGCTGACAGTACCATCGATATGGAGATCACTGCCGTGAGCACCCAAATATCCTGTATGAATACTCCGAGGGTGGAAAGACAGAGAACCAAAACCAGCTTGCTTCTAGGGTCAAGCTCTTTAAGTCCTGTCTTCAACAATCTCACCCCCATGCATCCTGACCTCCCTGTCGGCAAGGTGATCTATAAACGCCCTGTCGTGGCTTATAACAGCCATGCCTATACCCTTTTGCTTTAAGTCCCTTAGCATATCCGAAAGGACCCTTCGCCTCTCCATGTCCAGCCCGGTGGTGGGCTCATCCAGTATCAAAAAACCCGGCTTGTTTACCAGCACCGCAGCTATGGCAAGCCGCTGTTTTTCTCCCCGGCTCAGCTTAAAGGGAAGGGCATCCTGCAGGTGTGAAATTTCCAGGTCCCGCAACACTTCATCCACCCTCCGCCCTATTTCCTCGCTGCTGTGTCCCTTCAGTTCCAGGGCAAAGGAAACCTCTTCCCGGACCGAGGGTGCAAAAATCTGAAGGGCAGGATTCTGGAACAGGTACCCGACCCTCCGGCCAATTTCACCCAGCTTCATCCCGGCACTGTCGCTGCCGCAGATTCTAACACACCCTTTTTGGGGTCTCAGTATACCTGTCATAATCTTACCGAGGGTTGTTTTGCCGCTGCCGTTGGGACCGGTTATTGCAGTAAACTGTTCCTTAAAAAGCTTTAGCGAAAGCCCTTGTATGACCGGTATATCCTTATTATACGCAAAGCTTACATCCTCCAGTTCTATGTACGGCTCTATTTTTTATACCCCCTTACAGTCTCCCCTCAAAGGGCTGCAGCACACCGCCCCGAAGCAGCAGCACCCTGTCCGACACGTCAAGGTTATCCAAGTCATGCTCAATCATCACAATGGTCTTCTCCCGGTCCTTAAGGCCCTTTATTACCTCTTTTATGGCCGCCTTACCCCGTTCGTCTATCTGGGACATGGCCTCGTCAAATACCAGTATCTCCGGGTCCAGGCTCAGCACCGAAGCCAGCGCTATCAGCTGTTTTTGCCCGCCCGACAGCTGGTTGGGGTTGCAAAAGCGAAAATCCTCCATCCCCACCTGCTTTAATGCCGCCTTAAGCCTTTGGCCTATCTCTTCCCTTGAAAGGCATAAGTTTTCCGGGCCGAAGGCAACCTCGTCCTCTACGGTGGGAGAAAAAAGCTGGGTATCCGGCTCTTGGAACACTATCCCCAGCCTGGTTGCAATCTGGGGTATCCTCATGGAAGTAGTCGGCGTACCTTTAATCAGCACCTCGCCCCTCATATTCCCCGAATAAATGTGGGGAACAATTCCGCTTAGGCAGTAACACAGCGTACTCTTGCCGCTGCCGCTAAGCCCTACCACCGCCAGCACTTCACCGCGCTCCACGGTAAGGTTTACGCCCCTTAGTACATCCTCACCGCTACCGGGATACCGGTACCATAGGTCTCGTACTTCAAGGGGTATTGTCATTGCAGCTCAATCTCCATTACAAATTTGCACCATCTCTGGCTGAAGGGGTCCTTGGCAATAATAACCTGCAGCGGACCGCTGCCGCCCTCCTCCTTGGTACCAAGCGGCTCGCCGTCTATCTTAAACACCAGGTACACGTTGTCGTCCTGCAGGGTTTCCTCCATTCCTATGGCCGAGGTATATCCATCCGCCGCCTTCATGATAACGGTATCCTTGCCGGCGGTATCCACCCCTGCCTCTTCCAGCACCTCTTTAAGCAGCACCCCGGTGTAAACGTGCTTTTCCGCGGGCTTTCCGCTCCTTTTAAGGTTGGCTTCCACGTCCACCACGTTCATTTGCTTCAGTTTTTCAAAGTCAACCCTCACCGCTTCGCCGCCTCCCGATTTAATCATTACGTAAGCATTCTGCTGGCTTTCCCTTTTTGCAGCCAGGTCTCCCCGGTTCATATAGGCGGTTACTACTACAACCAGTGCCAGTATTACCACCACTGTTAATACGGTCTTTTTCATTTTTCCCCATCCCCTTCGCATATGATATAGGGTACAATCATATCCTCGTACCGGAATTCACCATGGCTGCCGCCCTCGGGCGTGGAGTGCATCCCGTGGTCGGCGGTTATAATTACTTTTCCGTTCCAGCGGGATACAAGGTCCTTTATATAACCGTCGGTGGTCTTAATCCTCTCCAACGTTTGGGTGGAGAGGTCGCCGTAATCGTGCCCGCTGTCGTCTATACCGTGAAAATGCACCACCAATAGGTTTGGGCTCTCCACTATTTTCTCCAGGGCCTTGTCCCTTATCTCGTCGTCGGTGCTGTCATTGGAATTCTTGTCTATATTAAGAATAGGATCTATCTCAAGGTTTAGTATCTTGATGTTTCCCTCCACCATAACCGAATTCTTGCCCAGCTTATTTGCATGCTCGAATATGGAGGGTACTAAAACGTCCATCTCTTTACGTGTATGCACCCCGTTTTCCGATGGAGGAACACCGGTAAGAATAGCCGCCAGCCCCGCATTGGTAACCGGGGTATACACCGAAAATGCCATTTTTGCCGGGGCAATGCTTTCAAGGAACGGGGCATAGCCCTCTTCGATTGCTTTTACATACTGGTGATAGCCAAACCCGTCCAGTATTACCACAAGCACATCCTCATCCCGGTCCA
Source organism: Clostridia bacterium (assembly GCA_035655175.1). Lineage (GTDB taxonomy): Bacteria > Bacillota > Clostridia > Ch29 > Ch29 > JAAYEV01. Next base: position 4,613 of record DASRVG010000189.1, read on the forward strand.
GGAAGTGGGCCGCATCGTGATAGGCGTCCATGTTGCTTGCTCCTGGCGGATCGGTTATTATTCCCACCAAGTCTTCAATCCTGTCCTTAAGGTTGGGGAACACGTAGTCAATACTGTTTCCCCTAAGCTCCAGAAACCCGTCGTTTTTTATCAGCCGCTGGCTGCCGTCCCGGGCTACCGCCATAGGGCTGTCCGCTCCCGAAAGACACGAAATGTCTCCAATGACCATCATTTTCCTGCGGGTATATATGCTGGTCCAGTTTTCCTTATCGTCATGTTCTACCGTCGACCTTCCTTCAAACATTGGAAAGTCAAGCATCGGTCTTTTGTACAGCCCGCCGGGTGTAATAGACTCCAGGTTATCCGTTGTATTAATAATATTTAGTCCATAGGAAGCGTTTTTCTCTTTTGCAACCACCACTATCTCCTTTATCCTTTTAATGTTGCTGCTAACCGGGTGCTTGGGGTTTACTGCCTCCCAGGCATTTTCCCGTGAAAACGTTATATGACAGTCGGCAGCGCTTGTGCCCTCCAGCTCCGCCGTAAGGCCGTCGTCCCCTATAAGCAGCACGTTATAGCTTTCTGCCGTCGGCACCGCCTTTGCCAACATCTCGCCAAGGCTTACCGTCTTGCCTGGCTTTTCCTCCAGCTCCAACCCGGAATCTGAGAATTCCTCGAGGCTTTTCAGCAAAAGGGGCTGCTCCACGTCCCCGGTAACTTCAAAGGCCGGAACAAACCCTTGCACAGCCTCGGTGTCGGCAGGCACCGACCGGCATGCCGCCAATAATGCCGCCAGCATTATCAGGACAGGGCCGTAAATTAGTATTTTCTTTTTCATTCCATGCACCTCCCTAGACCCCCAGGTTTCCTATATTAAACTTCCTGAACTGTTTTATCACGCTGTAGGCGATGATACCGCCCAAACCCCCGGACAAAGCTGCGCTGCTTAGGCTGAGTATAAGGGGTACAAGGGGCAGCCTGAAGAATACAAGGTTTACCAAAAAGGTACCGGCAATATTGGCGGCTATCCCCGAAACAAAACAGCAGCCCAGGCAGCAGCCCCGGTGCCGTGATACAAGAAGCACCAGGTCAACGGCAAGCCCCGGCAGTATATAGGTCATAAGACTCATTATTCCGTGGGTGCCGAGGACACCTATGGATATCACCATTATGGCCTGCACACTTGAAATAAGGGTAGCCGTGCCAGGTTTCCCCACCAGGCCGGCTCCCAGCACTATCCACATCATGTAAAAGCCCCCGGCAATAACACCCCCGGGAATATACAAAGGCCCGGTAATAATGTGCGCCAGCGGTACCACCACCGGTTTTATCGCCACCCCCAGTGACGCCATCATGGCTATTACCGCCAGGTCAAACATGGAATAGCGGGACAAAAATTTCCTAAAGGCCATCACCGTCACTCCCCGATATCATTTGACCGGGCCTAATACTTCCTCACCTTCGATTTGGGCAGGGTGACCCATCTTGCCCTGTCTTTTAAAGCCCCGTCGTTTCTTTCAACCAGCAGCATGACTTTACCCTCCAGCAGCACTGCCTTGACCTTTTCGCCCAGCACTATCCTTTCCTGTCCTTCAAGGACGCTGCCGTTTTCTTCCCTGATCTCGTCAATATTTGTACTTTGCAGTATTTCTTCCGCAGTCAGCACTTCCCCCTGACGCCCGGCAAAGTATTTGCCCTTTATACGCCCGTCGTTTCCGCCAAGCCTTAAACCCGCCCCGGCCAGGGCTCCTATCACACCGCCGCCGGTACCGCCGTGCTCGCTTAAATGCACACACAGCCTTCCCGCCGTTTCATAGGCCTCTTTTTTTGTAATGACTGCCTGTTTGGCCTTTTTGCCGAACTGCATCAGCTCTTCCCTGTCGGTCAGCCTATCCAATTCAACAATACACAGCCCCGGGTCCGACCCGTCGGCACTTTCCCTTTCCAGGTAGTCCACGCAAAGGCCCTTTATTCTCGCCAGGTCTTCACCTTCAACATTTTCCACTTCAAAGCACATGGCACTGTTGTGGGACGTGTATGGTATATCCTCATGTACATAAAGCTGGTGCCGGGATATGAACTTGGGATACCCCCACCCTTTTTCCAAAATCTTTTCCGAGACAGCCAGCGCATGGGCGCCGGTGCCCTTGCACTCCAAGCTGTCGGTATCGTCTATACAAACCAGTATTCTCAATACTACACCTCTCCCTTGGGTTTTCTTAGGCCCTCGCCGCTTAGGACCTGCTGTATCATCTCCGGTGACAGCCGGTTGCCGAAGAACTCCCTATAAAAGTATTCAACCTCTTTTTCTATGTCTATATGCCCGAACAATTCCGGGTACACCGTCTTTGCAGTCCACAGTATTGCCAGCGGTGTTTCCACCGAACCCGGGTGGCCCCATCGGGATATACCCTGGGGCAATTGGTATACCCTACCCTTTTGCACCGCTTCTATCCCCGACCACTGGGGGTTTCCAAGTATATACTTTATCGCGGAATTCTCGTTGGCTATAATAACCTCCGGGTTCCATAAAAGCACCTGCTCCAGCGAGGCGTAGTAGTCGTTGTTTACAAGGTTTAACTCTTCTCCCACCGATACGTTGACCACTCCTGCCGCCCTGGACCAATCGGCGGGCAGTGTGCTGCTGTGCGTGGTCCTCAAGGCCTGGTTTTCCGAGTGATACATTCTTACCCGCCGTTCTTCGGGGATGGTGTCCACCACATCGTTTACCCTTTGGATCACGTCGTTGTAGTAATGGTTAAAGGCCTCGGCCTCCTCTTTCCGGCCTATGGCCTCCCCTATTATGGATATGGCACGCTGCTGCTCCTCTATGTTTGTATATTCAACCACTATATAGTTAAGGCCTGCCTTGTCAAGCTGCTCTACTTCCTTTTCATCCCTGGCGGTATCACCTCTTATAATAACTATATCCGGGTCCTGCCTTAAAAGCTCTTCGATATTTATTTTGCCGGACTTCCTGGGCACCGCCGCTTTTGCCACCTGCGGGACTATTTCCATAAGCATCACATCCCTCTGCAGGCCGTCGGGTACCGCCACTAGGTCGTCTCCCCTGCCCAGCAGGCATACTGCGTATCCCGCAAAGGAATACAGGCATGCAATATTCTCCACATTGTCCGGTACAAAAACTTCCCTGCCGAAACTGTCGGTCATATAGAAACCGGGTACGTTTTCCGGAGCCTTTTGTAACTCCTGGGTACCGGTTTGTCCGCAGCCGGATAATATAAGCGATATCATAATTATTCCAATTGCCAATTTACCGCCATAGGCCTTCATGAAACTCCCCCTTTAAGAATACTCCGCAAAGGTTTTAATTGGAAGGATGTGCCTAACATCTCCCTCCTCCCCCTTATGGGATACCAGTTTTGACTTTATTCTAAATATGTCATACATATTGCGTTCGGTCAGCACATCGCCCGGCCTGCCCTGGGCATAGAACATACTCTCGTTCATCAGTGCGACCCGTGACGCAGTATTGGAGTTTTCAAAATAAAAGGCATGGTTGGGGAAATGGGTCGCCATAACCACGGTGATTTTTGTTTCTTTAATCAGGTGCACTATTGTCTCCAAAAAATACAGTTCATTCCTGAAGTCAAGGTGCGCCGTAGGCTCATCCATTACAAGGACCGGTGTCTGCTGTGCCAGGGCCCTTGCAACCATAACCAGCTGGGTTTCGCCGCCGCTCAGCTGCGTATAGGGTTTATCTTTAAAGGACAGCATCCCCACCCTGTCCAGGGCCTCCTCGGCAATTCTCCTGTCCTCTTTCCTTGGCAATGAAAAAAGGCCTGTGTAGGACACCCTGCCCATCAGCACCACGTCTATCACCTTGTAGGGAAAGGGCTTCTCATGGAGCTGGGGTATATACGCCAGTTTCCTGGCAATCTCCACCGTCTTCATGCATTTTATATCCCTTCCCTGGATCAAAACAGTACCGCCGCTTGGCTTTAGTATTCCCAGCAGGCACTGGATGAGGGTAGTTTTACCGCAGCCGTTGGGACCGAACAGGCAGAATATTTCCCCCTCTTCTACTTTTAGGTCAATATCCTCCAGTACCTTCAATTTCCCATAGGAAAAGGACACCTTACGGGTTTCTATTACTGCAGTCATTACCATCCCCGTCCCTTGGTTTTTTTAAGCAGGTACACAAAAAACGGTGCCCCTATTATCGAAGTCAGTATCCCCAGTGGTACCTCCGAGCCTGTAAGGGTCCTTGCCACATTATCCACTATTACCAGGTAACCCGCTCCGATGGACAGGCTTACGGGCACAAGCACCGTGTTATCGTTGCCCACCAGCATCCTTCCAATATGGGGCACCACAAGCCCTACCCATCCTATTACCCCGCTCACGCACACCGCGCCGGCGGTGGCAAGGGTTGCGAACAGTATAGCAAGACCCTTTACAAATGCTATGTTCACCCCCAGGGCCTGGGCTTCCCTGTCGTCCATCGAAAGTATGTTAATTCGCCACCGCATGGCAACAAGGCCTGCCATTCCAATCCCCATGGGCACCGCGGAAATGGCAATGTCCCTAAACCTCGCCGATGCCAAGCTGCCCATAAGCCAGAATACTATGCTGGGCAGCTGCTCGTAGGGATCGGCAATGTATTTTAGCAGTGAAACCAGCGACGAGAATATCGAAGACACCACCACTCCGCCCAGCACCAGCATAATGGTGGGAGTGGAGGTATAATGGGTGCCAATTATATAGCTCAAAACCACTGCGAGAGCCCCGAAACAAAAGGCAAAGGCATAGACGTAAAAAGTATCGCTTCCAAACAGGATGATTGCCAGTGATGCTCCAAAGCCCGCCCCGGCGCTCACCCCCAGAATCCCTGAGCTTACCAGCGGGTTTCTAAAAAGCCCCTGGAAGGCCGCCCCGCTTACTGCAAGGCTGCCTCCCACAAGGGCACCCAGGATCGCCCTGGGAAGGCGAATATCCCACACTACGTTTACATGTATGGGAAGGGGGCTAGGGCTGGGAAACCCTGCCTTGGCACCCAGGACGCCTGTAACTTCACCCACCGAAAGTGGGTACCTACCTATAAAAAGGGATATGAATATGAGCAAAAACGGGGCAGCAACCAGTCCTGCCGCTGTCAGTTTTCTCCTCATGATTTTATTTACGGGATAACCACTATCTTTGCAACCTGTTTAATCTGCCAGTTTTTGCCTTTGCCGTCAACCACCAGCTTTACAAAACCGTCCTCCTCGCCCAAGAGCTCGCCGTTCCTGCTCCAGCCCAGGGCGGTGCCTTCGCTGTTCACCAGGTCCGGTTCGTATTCCCTGGAATAGCCGTCGGACGCTTCCACCGATACGACTGAAAACTCGGTAGCCCCGGCAAACTCCAGGATGTCCTTAAGTAAAACCCCGGTCCACTGTTCCGGTTCCTTGGTGGTGTCCTTGTCCTTTTCGGCAATTGTCACTTCAACCGGCCCTATTTCCAGCGCATCCTTGCTGGTAAACTCAATTGTCTTCCCCCCGACCACTTCAACGGTAATGCTCCATTCCTCCATTGGTATTTTTTCTTCAGCAGCCGGCTGGCTGCAGCCTGCCAGTATTAAACCCACCAAAACCAGTATTAGTACAGGGTAGAAATTTACAAGATGTTTATCAGCCATGTTTTTTCCTCCTTAATTAATTTTGCTGTCACAGGCTTCGGGCAATTACACGTCCAACATTTCAATCCTTTCAAATATCTCCTTTTCCTCCAATTCCATTACCTGCTTCCCATCTCGAAACACCCTGTCATAGGGTTTTACCCTCAGGTGCTTGCCCTGGCCCCATAGGTGAAATTCTGTTTCGCCTTTGGAACGGTGTTCAAACTCCATCTTGCCCCGCAGCGTACTGCAGCCTGTTATTGCTTCCACTCCCTGGGCGAAACAGTAGCTGCCTCGTACCTTAACCCTGTCCGCCTGTTTTCTTTGAAGTCCCAAGGCGCCCATGGCCTTGATCGCCGACCTTAGGCCCAGCGCGAGGCCTATGCTCATTGTACCCCAGTGCAGTACCTGTGCGGCCTCGATTAGCTTTTTAACCTGTGGATTATCGACATCCCACTCAATGCCGTCCATATACACACCTCCGCATTCGGCTAACCAATACGCCTGAAAACCTGTACCACGCTGTCTTTCAGTGCCAAGCCGCCACCGCCTTCGCCGGCAACCTTCATCACCCTTTGCGCGTCCACCACCCTGACACCGGCCAGCAGCGTTACGCCATGGTCCCTGTATACCTCAGGGCATAACGACGTGGTAGGGCCCATAATCACTACTTCCCTTGCCTTTTTGCACTTTTCCAGTATCCCATCCAGCGTCTTGTTAAGCAGCGTGGTTCCGGTTATTATTACAACATCGCACTTGGGAAGGTAAATATCTTCCGCCCAGTCCGGCATAAGGCCCGCATCGGTTATGTTGCGCTCAAAAATATAAATATCTTTGGCTTTACCCTCCACCCTGTCCAGAACCGGTTTGAAATAGCCTATCATCCCGACGGTATCCCCCGGCCTGAAGTCTATATATTCCAGGGCGTTACCGGCGCAAAATCCTTCAAGGCGCCGCTGAAGGACAGCATTAATGCAGGCTATTCCCACTGCGCATTTGGCAAGGTTTAAGTCCATGGCCCAGTCTATGATTTGGCTGCAGTTTGTACCTGCCAGGTCTCCAGCGTTGTCTATTAAACCGCACTGGGGGCCCAGCTCATTCCTGAAGGTATATGATACGCCGCAGCTGCCGTCGTCAAGAAGCACCGCCGTATATCCTATGCCTATCCTTATTTCGGCAAGGGTTCTTGAGGCTGCATCTCTTTTTACTTTGTCTATAAGCCTTTGTACAATCATTGGGAGGCCCCCATCCTATGCTGCCGCTTTATTCAATGCCTTCAATGGATAAAAAGTCCTTAACCTGCGTGCTCTTGGGAAGGCCTTCAAAGAACACGGTAATCTGCCCTTTGCTGTTTTTAAACACTACTCCCTTTTCCCTGTCATCCCTTGAAATCTCCACGGTATAACCATCGGCAGCGGTAAGCAGGTACTTGTCGGCATCGGCAAGCCCGGGTGCTTTTATCAGTTCCTTCAGGTCCACACCTTCCTTGTCCTCAACCTGCTTTGTGCCCAGCACCCCCATCGCCATTTCCTGCGATACCAGCGCCGCATCTCCCATGGTGCAAAGGTATATGCTCTTAATGTACATACCCTTTGGCAGGTCGGGAGACAGGAACAGCGGGGCATCCTCGCCGGTAAATTTTATGTAGCCCTTGGAGAATATGTCCAGCTGCTCGTTCTTTTCAAAACCGTCTGCTGCCACAAAGGATGCGGTATCCGGCATGCTGTCCAAGCCAAGCAGCCCCAGCAGTTCCTGCACCTTGACGGCCCTGTCGGTGCTCTCGTAGTATGTATAGTCTTCGGCGTTGGCCTGGGAGATGAGGGTCTCAAGGATGTATACCCTCGCCACCTCTGCCTTCTGGGCGCTTTCCAGGACTTCAATCCTTGCCAGGTTCCTTATCCAGTACATGGACCTTTCCTCCGGAATCACAGCCCTTATAGGCCTGGTCCTTTCATCCAGCGGCTTCCCGTTTATCGTATGGGCAAGGATTAGTTCGCGGTTTTGCAGTATCTCGGGCGGCACCTCTATGGAATAACCGTCCCCCGCCACCAGCCGTATCCCTACAAGGTCCTTCTGAGACTTGCCGTACTTTTTAAGAAGGTCGTCAAAAAGCGGTCCGGTAACGGTATAATGGTTTTGCTCGCCGGAGGAACTTACCGAAGTAGCTTCCACCGTTACCGATTCAAGGCCCTTTATTTCTTCCACGGTAACCTCTATATCGGTGCTTTCAAGCCCTGAAATCACTATTCTCTCCCCTTCTTGCCCGCCGGCCTGTCCTTCGGCCGGGTCAGCCTTTTCTGCCGGTGTTTCCGCCGGTGCGGAGCACGCGGCGGCAGCCAGCGTCAGAACAAGCAGCAGGGCCAAAAACTTAATTATCCTAACTGGTTTTCCCATCTACAATTCGACCTCCTTTATTATTCTCCTGTAGTTTATAAGGCACATGTTCACCGCGTCCACTACAGCCTGGCTTGTATATGTAGCGCCGGTAATGGCCACGATATCGTCCTTGCTTTTGGCAGCCATTTTAACAAGCACCAGCCTTGTGCCCGCATCTTTGCCGGCAAACCTTTGGAGGAACCATTCTTCAGTGACGTATCCCCCGTAGTCATCGGTCTCATGGTGTTCCAGTATATGTACCCCTTCAGTAAGGCCGGTCGGAATGTCTATCAGCACCAGCACTTTTATCGTGTCGTTAAAACCCTGGACGTAAGATTCCTGGGCTGCCATCCTTGGGGGTTTACCCTTTACCCCTACGGCATATACCGCTGTAATCCCGTCCCCTTCGTATTCTTCCATCCTTTCTATACTCTCTCCATCCGCCGCCAATTTGAGTATGTAGTCGGGTACTGCTTCCCGGCATGAGCATGCGGTCAGTAAACACACGAAAGCCACAATCATAACAGCCTTAAGTGTCCTTATTAAACATCCCCCCAATAAAAAAACCCCTCTCACCAAAGGTTTAAGGAGTAAAAAGTCTGTCTGCTAAAAATGCGTCTTCTTAAAGGAAGACGCATTTTACAATTTGCTAATAAGCGCAGATTCAAATATTGGTCTCCTTTCCACCCTGGGAGGCATGGCCGTTTCCAGCCGTACCCTGTCGTTCCGCATCCCATGGGCCTTTTTGCCTTAAGGTATGCGGAATCGGAGCTATGTATTTGTCATCTTTATTTTAATTCAATGGTTATATCTCTGTCAATCCCAACTATCCGTTTTTCATTTCGCGATAACCGGGTCAATTGCGGTTATCAGGCCTGTCTTAAATGCCTAATAACAGGCCTCCTTGGACACGCCCATCCTTCCTGCGACAGCTCGGCAAGTTAGTCCTTTGAGGAATATAAATGGAAATTTAAGGAATCCCTATGCCTGCATGATAACAATACGCTGGATCTATCTTGAATACCTATAACCCCTGTGGATATTTATCAGGTCCCTCAAAACCGAAGCAGCTGCAGGTGTAACTCCTGAAGCCCCTCCCGATATTGTCAAATCCCCCAGAGTATCGGAAACATACCTTACGGCTTTATTCTTTCCGTCTATTCTGTACAGCGGATGCCACTCATCCAGTTTTTCCGGGCGGACCGTCATGCACAAATCGCCGGCTTTGTTTTGGGTTCTTCCTACCAATTTATATTTTTTACCCTCTTGTTTTGCCTGTTCAATCTGCTCCGGCGTGATACCGGTTATTCCCTCCACCGAAATATCCTCCAGGGTCTTTTCCTCGTTCATAAGGATATTGGTAAGTATCAAAAGCTTTGTGGCGGTGTCCCAGCCCTCCACGTCCAGGGTGGGGTCGGTCTCGGCTATGCCCATTTCCATAGCTTTTTTCAGTGCCTCCTGGTACGTTTTGCCTTCGTGCTCCATCTGGTCCAATATGTAGTTCGTTGTGCCGTTTAGTACTCCCTCGATGGACATTATCTCGGCCCCGGCCATGTCTATCAGGCCACCGTTTACCGTGGGGAGTGCCCCTCCCGAAGTGCAACCTATCCCAAGCTGCACACCCTTTTCCGCCGCCAGTTGGTTAAGCCTTTTGTAGGCCAGCATTACCGGGCCCTTGTTTGAGGTAATTACATGGATACCGTTCTCCAGTGCCCTTTTAACATAGGTCATACCCGGTTCGCCGGTCTCCTTGTTGGTGGGGGTCATCTCCACCAGCACGTCAATATCCCTTCGCTCCATTATGCTTTCGAAGTTTACCCGCTTTGAGCCACCGTTTTTGTACTGCGAAAGGTCATTGTCCTTTTTGGTAAACCTAATAAGAGATACGCAGTCTATCCCGTCGGGCGCGTACACGCCTCCCCTGCTATTAATTACGTAATTAACCTTTATATCCAGGCCTTCATCATACAGGAGGGAGCGCTTTAGCACCAAAAGCTCCACAAAGGCTCTGCCTACTCCTCCAAAGCCAACCACTGCCAGCCTCATATGATTCTGCCTCCTAATAAATGATCTGTTTTAAGCTGCCGGGCTGGCAGTCTACAATTCCAGGGTTTGTCCAGGGTTTAGCACTTTAACTTTGCATATACCTTTTTCCTCAACAGCCTTTTTGAATTCTTCCGGGTCCTGCTTAATAACAGGAAAGGTATTGTAATGCATCGGTATAACGTATTCTGGTGCGATCATCTCCGCCGCCTTCACCGCGTCTTCCGGGCCCATGGTGAAAAAGTCACCTATAGGC
>DASRVG010000190.1:0-16186 GCA_035655175.1 Clostridia bacterium
GCTGGAGGGAATCATGGACCGGCTTTCACGGTTGGAGGACATGGTGTTTAAAGGCGTTTCCGCCGGTTCTGGGGATAAAGCACCGGCAGGCGGGGAACTGCCGCCCGCTGCGGAGGATAATTCAATTGTTTCTCCGGGGGAGGGTGCCGGAAAGCCGGATAAAAGCAGGGACAGTGAAACTGTAAGTAAGGCTACGCCAAGGCAGAACAAAAAAAGCGATGCAGCGAATGAAAAGGAAAAGGATAAAGTCCTTGAAAACGCCGGCAGCAAAGGCGATGGGCGAAATCGCGAAGAACCCGAAGGACGGGAGAACCTCCAAAGGGACGGGCACCGGTCCGGGCCGGGGAACGTATCCCTGGAGAAGATGGAGGCCGCCTGGGGTGACGTGCTTAAGTACCTCGAGAAACACAAGAAAGGCCTTTATACCGTGTTAATGGGCTCAAGGCCGATACAAGTAAACGAAGGCATGCTGGTGGTGGGATGTGAAGCCCTGTACGGGATCTGTTACGAAATAGCCAACAGCAAGGAGAACCGGGACGCTTTAAGGGACGCGGTGTATTCGGTGACCAAGGCGCATTTTGATATAAAGATTGAGAGTATAGATGTCCAAAGGGAAGCCGGGTTCCAGGACCTACTGGAAGAATGCAGCTTGTACGAGGAAGCGGTAAGCATTTTTGGCGGCGACCTGGTGGAGAGACTGGATGAATAAGGACAATTAACGGGAGGGATGTTTTATGGCTAAGGGCAGGATGTCCGGAATGGGAAACATGGGAAGCATGATGAAACAGGTGCAGAAAATGCAGCAGGAGATGGCGAGGCTCCAGGGGGAACTGGAGGAAAAAACGGTGGAAAGCAGTGCCGGCGGCGGCGTGGTGACGGTTGTGGCTACCGGCAAAAAAGAGCTTAAAAGCATTTCAATAAAACCGGAAGCAGTGGACCCCGATGACGTGGAAATGCTTGAGGATTTGATTTTGGCGGCTGTAAACGAAGCCCTTAGAAAAGCCGAGCAGATGGTGGCTGAAGAAATGTCCAAAATCACGGGAGGACTTAATATTCCAGGCCTTTAGAATGGGAGTGAACTTATGGATTACTATGCGGCACCGGTGGCCAAACTTATAGAGGAATTGTCAAAACTGCCCGGGGTGGGGCAGAAAACCGCCCAGAGGCTTGCTTTTCATATATTGGATGCGCCTCCACAGCAGGCGGAAAATCTCGCCCGGTCCATTGTCTTTGCCAGGAGGAATATAAAGCACTGCTCGGTGTGCTGCAATATGACGGATACCGACCCGTGCAGGATTTGCGGCAATGAAAGAAGGGACAAAAGCGTAATTTGCGTCATGGAAAACCCGAGGGACGTCGTGGCAATGGAAAAGACCAGGGAATACAAGGGGCTTTACCATGTACTGCACGGGGCCATATCCCCGATGGAGGACATAGGGCCGGAGGATATACGAATTAAGGAACTATTGCTCCGGCTGCAGGACGATACGGTGAAGGAGGTTATACTTGCTACCAACCCCACCATAGAGGGGGAGGCCACCGCCATGTATATTTCGAGGCTTATAAAACCCCTGGGCATCAAGACCACCAGGATCGCCCACGGGATACCGGTGGGCGGCGACCTGGAATACGCTGACGAGGTTACGCTGGTTAAGGCGATGGAGGGAAGAAGGGAATTGTAAAAAAGCAGCCCATCATCGGATGAGCTGCTTTTCTTATTTAAGTCCTATCTCGGCTTTCTTCCGGTTGAAGTAATTCTCTATCGTATCCTGTACCACTGCCTTCCTGAAGGTGTTTCCATCCCCGGGCACATAAAGCCGGGCTTTTTTGTCAGAAAACCCGAAGCCCTTTGTATAGAGCACCCTTAGGTTGTCCGGTGACCAGAAGGCGGTACCCTTTTCAATATCCGTTTCGTTAATACCGGAGTATTCTCTGAGGGCCGTCCTGATTTCTTTCCATATATCACTGTTATTTATTGCTACCTTCGCCCCGAGCCCCGCGGCAAGGCCCGCTATTATTTCAAGGTTGGACATGCCGGATTTGGGGGCAAAGGGCGCATGGGCCCTTTGTATCCTTCTTTCGGTGTTGGTATAGGTACCGGACTTTTCTGCAAAGCTTGCGGCCGGGAATACCACATCGGCTCTTGCCGCCGTATCGGCAAGGAACAGGTCGCAGGCTATAAGCAGTTCAAGGTTTTGAAGGGCATCCTCCGGAACCGCTTCGCCGAAGGTAACAACGGCCTTTATACCCTTCCAGTCCAGTTCGGCGACCGATTTTTTAATCCCCATATCATAGGCACCTTGACTGTTGTTCATGGCCTTGAGAAGCATAATACCGCTTCTTGGCGAGCCAATCTTGCCGGTTATTACTGCAAGGTCGGCAAGGGCCTTGGCTGCATCGCCGGACACAGAAAGCTCGTCTATTACGATAAGAGCTTTTTTTGCGCCACAGTACATATCAGCGGCCTTAACTGCCAGTTCCGAGGGAATCACGCCGTCCAAGGCGGCCTTAAGGGCCTGATACCCGGATGCGCTGGTTTCAACCTGTTTTTCGCTTATTTTTCCCGAATCTATCGCGGACTTCAGCATGCCTTTTATAAACCCAAGCCGGTCTTCACCATATATTTCAAGGTCCGCCCATTTACCTGCCTTTATCCTTTCGGGGCTTATAGTTATAAGCTTGGCTCCCGCCTTGGCGGCGGCCAGCAGTTTCATGCCCATAACCGGATGGTTTTCATAGCATTCCCCGCCCACATACAGAATCAGCCCGGTTGATATGAGCTCGTCAAAGGTGTTGGCCGAAGCGTTATATCCCAGCACCTTCTGGATACCGGTATTGCAGCCGTTGGACGAGCTTGCCAGGTTTTCCGTGTTCAGAACATCACAGGCAAGTTTTGCAAGCAGGAAGCTTTCCTCATTGGTAAGCCTTGCGGAGGACAGAACCGCAACGCTGCCGTCCCCGTACAATGACCGTATATTGTTAAGCTGTTTTGCTGCGTGGGTAAAGGCTTTGTTAAAGGTTGCTTCCTTAAACTGACCATCCATCCTTATCATCGGTTTTGTCAGCCTGTCCCTGTCCTGCGCATAGTCGAACCCGAACCGGCCTTTTATACAAAGCAGGCCGTTGTCTACTTTGCTTTCCCTATTAGGCAGGGACCTAATCACCATAGAACCCCGGGTGGCAAGGTCTGTGTTGCATCCCAAACTACAGTACGAACATATCGACGGAGTTTTTACCTGTTCTACCGGTACGCTTTTTTCAATGGTCAGTCTTTCCTGAAGGGCTCCTACCGGACATACCGAAACGCATTGACCACAGGATATGCAGTCAGTATCCTTAAGCTGTATCCCGAATGGAGTTTTAACAACGGTATAAAAGCCTCTTTCTGCAACGCATAGGGCCGTTATGCCGGTCACTTCACTACAAGTCCTGACGCATAAGTCACAGAGAACGCATTTGGCCGGGTTGCGGTCAATAAACGGGTGTTGGTCTTCATAGTCTGTTTCTTTTTTGACACCGGAAAACTTATTGCCTTCCACGTTATACTGGTTGGCATATGATAGCAATTTGCATTCAAACACGTCACCGCAGCCGCATTCCATACACCTTTTGGCTTCAGTTCTCGCCTCTTCTTCGGTATAGCTGCTTGCCACTTCAAGAAAGTTTTGCTTCCTTATTTCGGGCTCCATTACCCTTGCTTCAACCCTTGGCTTGACCTCTTTATCCATAAAGTCTTCCTTGGTCAAGTTTTCCTGTTTCACATAGAACCTTTCGCTTACCGGGATAATCTTTCCTTCCAAGTATCCGCATATAACTCCTGCGGCTTTTTTCCCCTGGGCTATGGCTTCTATGGCGATTCCCGGGCCGGCAGCGGAATCCCCGCCGGCGAACACTCCCTCGACGAGAGTCTGGAAGGTGCTCTGGTCGTACTGCAGGGTGCCTTTTTTGGTAAGGCCGATACTTTCAAGCCCGGAAGCATCCACCCTCTGCCCTATGGCGGCTATCACGGTGTCCACGTCCAGCGTTACTTCCTCACCTTCTACTGGCACTGGCCTTCTGCGGCCGGAGGCGTCCGGCTCGCCCATCTTCATCTTCTGGCAGCGCATTTTGGATACCGTACCGTTTTGGCCTATTATCTCAATTGGTGCCAGCAGGAAGTTAAACTCAACGCCCTCTTCCCGGGCTTCCCGCACTTCCAGTTCCTCGGCGGGCATCTCCTGTTCGGTTCTCCGGTATATTACCATCACCTTTTTTGCACCCAATCTTACTGCGGTCCTGGCGGCATCCATGGCGGTGTTGCCGCCCCCTATAATCGCAACTTTTTCACCCAGTTTCACCGGTTTTTTCTGAGCTGCATTTACCAGGAAGTCTATGCCTCCCATCACTCCATCCAGGTCTTCCCCTTTACAGCCTATCCCAGTGCTTTTCCAAGCACCGATGCTTACGTATACAGCGTCAAAGTTATCCCTTAAGTAGTCCATCGAAAGGTCTTTGCCTATCCTGATGCCGGTGTTTATCTCTACACCGGTTTGTTTTATTATTTCGATTTCCATGTCCAATACGTCCTTTGGAAGCCTGTATTGCGGTATGCCGTACCTCAGCATCCCGCCCGCTTTTGGCATGGCTTCGTAAATAACCGGTTTATGTCCCTCCCGAGCCAGAAAATATGCGCAGGTCAAGCCGGAGGGACCTCCGCCGATAATTGCTACCTTTTTACCCGTAGGGGCTTTAATATCGGGCTTAAGTCCGGAACCGTTTTTTAACACTATGTCTCCGACAAACCGTTTAAGAGCTGCGATTGCCACCGGCTTGTCCAAAAAATTTCTTCTGCATGCCTCTTCGCATGGGTGTGGGCACACCCTTCCTATGCTGGCTGGCAGCGGCAGTTTTTCTTTAATCAGGTTGACTGCTTCCTCGTATTCGCCGTTTGCTATAAGCCCCACATAACCCTGGCAGTCGGTCTCCGCCGGACAGGCCAACTGACAGGGGGCCTTGCAGTCTCCGGTATGGTTGGCCAGTATTAGCTCCAGGTTTGTTTTCCTGGACTGGTCTATTCTTTCCGACCGGGTTCTTATCACCATGTTGTCTGCAATTTCGGTGGCACAGGCCCTAAGCAGTTTTGGTGTTCCCTCCACCTCTACAACGCACAGGCCACAGCCGCCATGCACCTTAAGGCGGTTATCATGACAGAGATTGGGTATCTCTATACCATTTTCCATGGCCAGTTGCAGTATTGTCTGTCCCTTGTATCCCGTTACTTCAATTCCATCAATGTTAACCCTAAGTTTTGACATTCTGTTACCTCCTTTTACGCCGACTAAACTATTATAGCACCGAAAGGGCATACTTCCATGCAATTGCCGCATTTTATGCAGCCTTCCTAATCAAAGCTGTGTAGTTTTTCTTTGCTTCCCGATATAACCGACACAGGACACTTCCTGGCGCATATCCCGCCGCCCATATCGAATATTACTTCCCTTAAGGATATGCCCATGGGCACCTCCACCAGGCCGCCGTTCTTAATCTTGTCCGCCGCGCCGGCAGAACGCTGTCCGGGCCGTTTACATGGCATGCGGTTCCCTGGCACAGCAGTATTACGTGTCTGCCCACCGGTTTCAGCCTAAACTGCGTATAAAAGGTGGCTACGCCATAGACCGATGCCGGTTTTGCGCCGGTTTTCCTGGCAATGTGCCTCATAACTTCCAGAGGCAAATAACCTTATATGTCTTGGGCTTTCTGCAGTATTGTAATAAGGCTGCCGGGTGTAGCCGCATATTCTTCCAGAACAGGCTCCAGCTTGCTGGGGTCCGCTGCTTCGGTAGATACAGCATTATTTATCGTTTGCTCCAGGCGCTTGGCTGTACAGTTCATAATTCACTCTCCTTTTATGGATTTTGCAAGATGTTTAAAACTAAAACCTTCAACATTTTCAAGGAAAATCCTTCAAATGAACAACTTTGCCCGAAAATATTATAAGCATATGCTTCCAATTCCTATGGTACGCTTTAACGTCTATTGGGCGTTTTTACAGGCTTATACCCCTATATTTTAGCATGATGTTTACATAAAATAAATAGCTGCAAAAAATCAAAAGCCCTTCTCACGGGAATAGGAAGAAGGGCTATAACAGATTCGAATCAGGTCCCGGCGGGAAAACCTTTATTCTTACTTGCTGGGTATTAGTTCATCGTTTCTTATAAAGGGCATATCCGCTTCCAAGGACGTGTAATGGTCGGTCACCGGTTCACCCTCTATCAAAATAAAGACCTCTTCAATGCCCAGTTCCGAAAGGGTATTGACCACGGAAAACACCTGCAGGAGTTTTTCCCTGCCGCTGTAGGCACCGTTTAAAAAATCCTTTGAAAAGTCAATTGTTGCTGTACTGCCGTGGAGTTTCAAGGACAGAATTTCAGTGTCGTCGGAAATCACGGACTTTAGCATATTATTTGAGGTGCCCTTTACCAGTTCCTTAATTACCATTTCAGCCATCTCTTGCGGCGCTGCTGTTTCTTCCACAATTATTTTTCTAAACTCCGGCAGCAGAAAATTATTGTCCTTATCGGGATAAAACAAAAGAACTTCCTTTTCCACCTTTGCCGGTGGTTTTTCCGCCGGCTGTTCCTGCTGGGGTACAGGGTCGGGCTGTGGTTCATCTTTCTTGCAGCCGACCGGCAAAGCCAAGGCAAGCGCCAATACCAGCAACAATAGAATATATTTTTTCATTTGTTTACCTCCAATAGGATTTTGAAAACTGGTAATGCCATTATACCATATATATTCCTGGTTGAATATTGAGGAAACATTATTAAAAAAGCCAAAACAGAGTATAGGGACAGGGAAGCTGTCAATAATATATAGTAAGAGAGCAGGATTTTGGGGGTGATGTAATGGAAAAGGCTATTGGGGCATACCTTGGAAAACTTACCGGAAAAATGAGCGGATTTTTGCACGCCGCTTCCGAAAATCCGGCGGACCGGGAGGACCAGGAGCTTATACGCTGCATTCGACATGCCATGGAGGAGTGGAACCAGGCGCAAAAATTCTTTGAATGCGTATCCGAGCCCGAACTGATTGACTATGCCATATACAGGATCGAGGCGTCAAAGAAACGTTACATGTACCTTCTTAAAAAGGCAAAGGAGAAGGGTGTCAAGGTGGACTGTTACTAAGAGACGTTATGGAAAACCGCCGTCAAAAATAATGAATAATATCCCCGCTATATTAATATGTATATTAATGGGACTTGCCGTTAGCGGGGTGGAGAAATGGGGATAAGCATAGATTTTAGTGTTGTGCTGGCATACGCCTTTGGACTGCTGCTGCTTTACATAGTGGGATGGCTTTTAGTCATGCCGGTTAAATTTTTGCTGAGACTTTTGTACAATGGGATAATCGGCGGGATAATGCTTTGGATACTTAACCTGGTGGGAGGTTTTTTCAATGTTCAGGTGGCGATAAACCCGGTTACCGCTCTTATCGCGGGGTTTTTGGGAATACCCGGGGTGCTGCTTATCCTTATTCTCCAGCATATTTTGTAGCCGTATATCCATTCTGGGTGTTGGATAATTTCCGGCTTTATTTTTTTGCAGGAATGCCGATAATACTATATATATGACTATGCCGGCGATGAGCATACAATATATAGTATTTTTTTAATTTTTGCGATTTTAGTATATTAGTGAAGGAAATTAGAGAAAAATGGCAACAAATCGGGTATTTGGTTTTTTACGTGAATTTAATCGGTGGGCCTAATAAGATAAAATATAATTGACAGTTTGTATCTAAGGGGGTCAGCTTTGATGATTAAAAAAATACAAAAACGCAACGGAGAAATAGTAAGCTTCGACATCACAAAGATTGAAAACGCCATATTTGCTGCAGTTCAGGCGGTGGGAGGAAATGATAGGGAAGAGGCGGAACGGCTGGCGGCAATAGTCACCGACATCGTCAATGAAACCCATGGTTCCGGGATACCCACGGTGGAAGACATACAGGATATAGTCGAGAGGGTTCTTATTGAAGAGGGCCACGCCAAGATTGCCAAGGCATACATACTGTACAGAAGAAAACAGGAGGAACTTAGGGACGTAAAGAATCTGCTCATGGATGCCGAGAGCATGATAGACAAATACGTTACCCTTGAAGATTGGCGGGTCAACGAGAACGCCAACATGGGGTTTTCACTGCAGGGGCTCAATAACCACATAGTGGAAAGCATATCCAAAAAATACTGGCTAAACAAGATATACAGAAAGGAACTCCGGGACGCCCACGTTAACGGTGATATACATATTCACGACCTTGGGATACTGGCTCCCTACTGCTGCGGCTGGGACTTGGAGGCCTTTTTAAGAAGCGGGTTTAAAGGGGCGAAGGGAAAGGTGGAATCAACTCCACCGAAACATCTGGAATCCGCCCTGGGCCAGCTTGTAAACCTGCTTTACACCCTGCAGGGGGAAGCGGCGGGCGCCCAAGCCGTATCAAGCTTTGATACATACCTTGCGCCTTTCATATACTATGACGGGCTTACCTACGAAGAAACCAAAAAATCCATCGAGAGGTTCATATTCAACCTTAATATCCCTACCCGGGTCGGGTTTCAGACGCCCTTTACAAACATCACCCTTGACATAACGCCGCACCCGCTGCTTAGGAACATGCCGGCAATTATAGGCGGCAAAAATGTCGACAAGTGCTACGGCGAATTTCAAAAGGAAATGGATATGCTAAACAGGGCCTTTTGCGAAGTGATGATGGAAGGCGATGGCGGGGGAAGAACCTTCAGTTTCCCGATACCCACCGTAAACATTACCAAGGACTTTCCGTGGGAATCTGATACGGTAAAAAAGATAATGGAGATGACCGGTAAGTTCGGAACACCCTACTTTGCCAATTTTGTAAATTCGGACATGTCGCCGGAGGACGTTCGATCCATGTGCTGCAGGTTGAGGATTGACAACCGTGAGCTGAGACGAAGGGGCGGAGGGCTGTTCGGCGCCAATCCCTTAACGGGCTCAATTAACGTTGTTACCCTCAACATGAGCAGGATTGGTTACCTGTCCAGCAGCAAGGAGGACTTCAAAAGGCGCACCCGAAAGCTTATGGAATACGCCAAGGAGATATGCGAGACCAAGAGAAGGGTTCTGGAAAAGTACATGGACGCGGGGCTTTATCCTTACTCCAGGTATTACCTGCAGGGCGTAAAGGATGAGACCGGTGAGTATTTCAAAAACCATTTTTCCACCATCGGCCTAAACGGCATGAACGAAGCCTGCATAAACCTGTTGGGCAAAGACATAGCCACCGAGGAAGGCAGGGAATTTGCGCTGGAGATTATGGAGTTTATGAACAGGGTAATACAGATTTACCAGGAAGAGACCGGCAGCCTTTGGAACCTGGAGGCTTCTCCAGCCGAAGGAGCCGGCTACAGGTTTGCCCGTCTTGACAAGAAGATGTATCCCAAGATTTTCACCCAAGGCAACGGAGAACCCTATTATACGAATTCCACCCAGCTGCCGGTAAACCATACCGAGGATATTTTCGAGGCGGTGGAACTGCAGGAAAAACTTCAGACCCAGTATACCGGTGGAACGGTGTTGCACGGGTTTATAGGAGAGGAAATAGACAATCCCGAGACATGTGCACTGCTTATTAAGAGGATATTTGAAAACAGCACCGTTCCCTATATTACCATAACGCCCACCTTTTCGATTTGTCCGGACCACGGGTATCTAAGGGGCGAGCACTTTACCTGCCCCGAATGCGGCAGTGATGCGGAGGTCTGGACCAGGGTGGTGGGATTTCACAGGCCGGTGCAGTCCTGGAACAAGGGCAAAAAGGAAGAGTACAAGGACAGGTTGGAGTATGCAGTAAGTTGAACAAAGGATTATTAATGGCGAAGCCCACCCCTAGGGGTGGGCTTTATATCCAATAAGGAGCATTCATATGGGGTATATTAAACGGGATATGAGAAATGCGAGGTGAAGGAAATGGAATTTTTGGGGCAAGTAAAGTCCTCCTTTATTGATTATCCAAATAAAATCTGCACGGTATATTTTGCCGGGGGGTGCAATTTCAGGTGCCCTTATTGCCATAATTCCCATCTGCTTAAGGGCATAGGGGAGAGCATAGACGAGGCACAGGTGTTTGGATACCTTGAAAAAAGGCGGAACATGCTGGATGGGATATGCGTTTCGGGGGGAGAGCCAACGCTGCATGCCGGGCTGGAATCTTTTTTGGGCGAGGTAAAGCGAAGGGGCTTCCTGGTGAAGCTGGACACAAACGGTACTTCCCCCGAGGTGTTGGAAAATCTTTTGAAAAATAAAAGGGTGGACTATATTGCAATGGATATCAAGGCGCCCTTTGAGAAGTATGAAAAAACAGTTGACAGGCCGGTTGATGTCGAGGCGATTAAGCAAAGCATTGACCTTATTAGGAGTTTATCCGTTGAGTACGAATTCAGGACCACCGTGTGCAGGGAACTTCTTGAGGTTGGGGACGTATTGGAAATTGCGCATTATATCAAAGGCAGTCAAAGGTATATACTGCAGAACTTCAGGGACTGCAGCAGCGTATTGGCGGGGGAAGGAAAGTTTACCCCCTTTGCCAAGGAAGAGCTGGATGAGGTAAAGGACAAGGTGTCGGGGTTTTTTAATGAGTTTAAGACACGCTGACCCAAATTGTACAACGGTATACAATCCGTTGACAGGCGGTAGAGGTTCTGTTATACTAAGTTATGTCATCTGTTACACAGCCGGAAGGTACATAAATGTTGGGTTTACATAACTGTTATACATGCAGCGAATAACTATAGTATAACAGTTATAATTACGGGTATCTGTTATATAACAGAGAATGGGATAAATGAAAGGAGGAAACCAAATAATGGGCAAAACAGTTGAAATTCGCTGGCACGGCCGGGGAGGCCAGGGGACGAAAACCGCATCCCTCTTGCTGGCAGAGGCTGCGTTCAGTACGGGGAAGTATATTCAGGGCTTTCCTGAATACGGACCTGAAAGAATGGGCGCACCTATTACGGCTTACAACAGAATAGCCGACAGCAAAATTAGGATTCACAGCAACATCTACGAGCCGGATTATGTGGTGGTGGTGGACGAGACCCTTATAAAGGACGTGGACGTTACTGCCGGCTTGAAGAAAGACGGCGCCATCCTGGTCAATACCCAAAAGGAGCCCGCCGAGGTCAAGAAACAGCTAAAGGGTTTCGAAGGCAAGGTATACACCGTCGATGCGATGACCATATCCATCGACTCCTTAGGCAAGTATTTCCCGAATACTCCTATGCTGGGGGCAATAGTAAAAGTGAGCGGAGTTATGAAGGAAGAAGAATTCATCACCAGCATGGAGGAGTCCTTCAAGCATAAGTTTGCATCAAAGCCGGAAGTCATTGAAGGCAACATGAAGGCCATCAAGAGAGCACTTCAGGAGGTGAAGGGGATATGAAGGAAAGAAGAAGGGTTATAGAACCGGATGTAAACTGGAAGGAGATAACCAGGGCCGGGATAATTTACGATGCGGGTAACGCCGAGGACTTTGAGACAGGATCCTGGCGGTCCATGAAACCCGTTTTCCATCCGGAAAAATGCAAGCAGTGCATGGTTTGCTTCTTTATGTGCCCCGATTCATCCATTGAGATGAAGGACGGAAAGGTAGTCGGTATTGACTATGACCACTGCAAAGGCTGCGGGGTCTGCGTGGATTCCTGCCCCTTTGACGTTTATGATTTTATTAAGAATGAGTAAGGAGGGAGAATAATGGCTATTCGTGAAAGATTAAGCGGTAATGAAGCGGTCGCAACCGCGATGAAACAGATTAACCCGGATGTGGTCGCTGCTTTCCCGATAACACCGTCCACAGAAGTACCCCAGTATTTTTCCCAGTTTGTAGCGGACGGGGAAGTGGATACCGAGTTTGTAGCTGTGGAGTCCGAACACAGCGCAATGAGCGCCTGCGTGGGAGCCAGCTCAGCCGGTGCAAGGGCTATGACGGCGACATCGGCTAACGGCCTGGCTTTGATGTGGGAAATACTCTATATTGCCGCCTCCAGCAGGCTGCCTATAGTAATGCCGCTCGTTAACAGGGCTCTGTCCGGGCCGATTAACATACACAATGACCACAGCGATTCTATGGGAGCCAGGGATTCCGGATGGATACAGCTTTATTCGGAAGACAACCAGGAAGCCTACGATAATATAATCCAGGCTGTAAGAATTGCCGAGCATAAGGACGTACTGCTGCCGGTTATGGTATGCATGGACGGGTTTATAGTAAGCCACTCGGTTGAAAATATAGAACTGCTTGAGACCGAAAAGGTCAGGGAATTCGTTGGAACCTAT
Organism: Clostridia bacterium; assembly: GCA_035655175.1. Classification (GTDB taxonomy): domain Bacteria; phylum Bacillota; class Clostridia; order Ch29; family Ch29; genus JAAYEV01. Next base: position 12,357 of record DASRVG010000190.1, read on the forward strand.
GAAACGGATGAGTACCTGCTCAACGCAAAGCACCCCATAACCATGGGTCCGCTGGATCTACCGCCGCACTATTTCGAACACAAAAGACAGCAGGCGGAGGCAATGAGAAATGCAAAAAAAGTGATTCTGCAAATTGCTGAAGAATATGAGAAACTCACCGGCAGAAAATACGGCCTGTTTGAAGAGTACAGGATGGAAGATGCCGAAGTAGGAATAGTTATTCTCAACTCGTCGGCGGGTACCGCCAAAGAGGTAGTGGACAAGTTAAGGGATGAAGGCGTTAAGGCAGGGCTGGTTAAGATAAGGGTGTTCAGGCCTTTCCCTGCTGATGAGATCGCGAAGGCCTTATCGGGGCTTAAGGCGCTGGCCGTTATGGACAAGGCGGATAGTTTCTCTGCGGCGGGTGGCCCGGTATTTGCCGAAGTTAGAAGCGCCCTTTACGGAGCCAAGGCCGATACCAATGTTATAAGCTATATCTACGGCTTGGGCGGAAGGGACGTTACGATGGACGATATAGAAAAGGTGTACAGGAACCTGATTGACATAGCTAAAACGGGCAAGATATCCGAGACGTACAATTACGTCGGAGTAAGGGAATAGGAGGTGTGAGAATTGGCATATAAACTTAAAGAAGTTGTCCAGAAACCCGATAGGCTGACCGGCGGACACAGGATGTGTGCCGGCTGCGGTGCGCCCACCGTTGTTAGGGGAGTGCTAAGGGCTTTGAAACCGGAAGACAGGGCTGTTGTCGGATGCGCAACCGGATGCCTTGAGGTAGCGACCACCATTTACCCCTATACAGCATGGAAGGATTCCTTTATCCACAACGCCTTTGAAAATGCTGCAGCAACCGTAAGCGGAGTGGAAGCCGCCTATAAAGCACTCAAGCGGAAAGGGAAGGTTACCGAGACTTTCAAGTTTATAACCTTCGGCGGAGACGGCGGGACTTATGATATTGGTATACAGTCCCTTTCGGGAGCAATGGAGAGGGGCCATGACATGGTATACGTTTGCTATGACAACGGTGCCTATATGAACACCGGTATCCAGAGGTCGTCTGCCACACCGAAGTATGCAAATACCACCACTTCGCCGTCGGGCAAGGTGCTGCCGGGCAAGATGCAGTATCGGAAGGACCTGGCAGGGGTGCTGGCTGCCCACGAGATACCCTACGTGGCACAAAGCGCCATAACACAGAACATGAAGGACCTGTATGAGAAGGCGGAAAAGGCCATATACACCCCGGGACCGGCTTTCCTGAACGTTCTGGCGCCCTGCCCAAGGGGTTGGAGATATGACACGCCGAAGCTCCTGGAAATTTCCAAGCTTGCGGTGGATACATGCGTATGGCCGCTTTACGAGGTTGTAAACGGCGAATGGAGGCTTACCTACAAACCCAAGGAAAAGCTTCCGGTGGAAGAATGGTTAAAACCCCAGGGCAGGTTCAAGCATTTGTTTGAAAAGCATAATGCCCATCTTATCGAGGACCTTCAGAGGGAAGTGGATGTTAGATGGGAAAAATTGCTTAAGCTTTGCGGGGAAGCTTAAGGCGTGAACTTTGAAAGGCTGTGCCGCCTTGTGCACAGCCTTTTTTAAATCCGAACGGATATGCAAATGCCCCCGCTCATATGCGGCATGTTTTTATGATGTTATTGTAATATAAAAATATCGAGTTTGAATTTTTTAAAATAGGGGAAAGAATAGAATGTCACCCGGATGTCGGCATAAGTATCGCTGAATTGACAAGGGGAACAATACATACAATCAAAAAAATGGAGGTAATCATATGGGAGAGAAAAGTTTAAAAAGCCTGATGGAGGCCTTTGCGGGGGAATCCCAGGCCAACAGGAAATATCTTGCCTACGCGGAGCAGGCGGAAAAAGGAGGGTTATAAAGCCGCTGCCGCCCTTTTTAGAGCGGTGGCTGCCGCAGATACTATACATGCCCACAGCCACTTGAGAATAGCGGGCAAAGTGGGTGATACGAGGCAAAACTTGAAGGATGCCATAGAAGGGGAAACGTACGAATTTGAGAGCATGTACCCCGAGTTTATAAAAATCGCACAGCAGGAAGGGGACAGCAAAGCTTTAAGGAGCTTTAATTTTGCAAATGAAGTTGAAAAAGTGCATGCCCAACTTTACAAGGAGGCCCTTGAAAAACTGGACAAAGACCAGGAGCCCGTTAAATACATGGTATGCCCCACCTGCGGATATACAGCGGTTCAGGCTCCGGACAAATGCCCTGTTTGCGGCGTCCCCGGCGGCAAATTCATGGAAATAGAATAGAGGGTTAAAATAGGGAAGGGAGTCGGCGCTCACTTCCCTTTATCATTTATATTAATATTGGACAGAATAAGTACAACAGGCAGCGGAGTTGATAGAATTATCAATTTTAGGTATAATAGCTTGTGGTTAACAAAAAAAGGAGGAAGTCGCGATGAATGATACAAGACTGAAAATTTTGGACCGCCAGGAAAAGGGCTCCAGCGGAGCAAAGAGAACCCGAAGCGAGGGTTTTGTCCCCGGCGTTTTGTATGGCAAGGATAACCAGGGTCAACCTGTAAAAGTTGAAGCTTCAGCCATAAGAAGAATAATAAGCCGGATGGGAAGCAGCGCTATTTTTGATGCCGAATACAACGGCAAACCCAGGCTGATTATGCTAAAAGAGGTCCAGAGCGAGCCGGTGGGCGGAAACGTGCTGCACGTGGACCTGTTTGAGATAAGTGCCGACGAGACGGTTACCACCACTGTGCCCTTGGTCGCCGTCGGCGCCGAAGGTATTACAGGAGGCGGTGTCCTGCAGCAGATGATGAGCGAAGTGCAGATAAGCTGCCTGCCCAGGGCTGTTCCCAAGGCCATTGAATTTGATGTTTCGGGAATGCATCCCGGACAGGCCCTGTACGTTTCGGACCTCAAAGTGGGAGATGAAATAGAGATTTTGACCCCGCCGGATGAAATGGTGGCAAACATTATTGAGCCCAGGACCGGGGTGGAAGAAACAGAGGAAACCGAGGAAGCGGAAGAGGCCGGCGAGGCGGAAACCACTGCTGAAGAATAATGCTTTACCAATAATGTCTCCGCAACCGGAGGCATTATTGGTCGGGGGGACTGGAAATGCTGGGATGGGAACAGTTGGAGGCGCTGTGTGGCAGATGCAGCAGGTGCCGCCTGCGTGCCGGGCGTAATAAAATGGTATTCGGCAGAGGAAGCAGGACCGCCGACCTGATGCTTATTGGCGAGGGGCCGGGCCGGGACGAGGATGCCACCGGGATACCCTTTGTAGGCAAAGCGGGGCAGCTGCTGGACCGGATATTGGAGGCCGCAGGAATTGAGGCAAATGACGTTTATATAGGGAACATAGTGAAGTGCAGACCTCCCGGCAACCGGATTCCCGCCCCCGATGAAGCAAGTGCTTGCCTGCCCTACTTGAGGAACCAGGTTTACCTTGTTAAACCAAAAATAATTGTATGCCTCGGTGCCACCGCGGCAAAATATATAATAGGCGAAGATATAAGGATAACCAGGGACAGGGGCAAATGGCACGAAAGGAAGGGTTACTGGCTTATGGCCACCTACCACCCTGCTGCACTGCTCCGGGACCAAGAGAAAAAACGACCTGCCTGGGAGGACTTCAAGAACATTTCGGCGAAGCTTGCGGAATTGAAGGTAGCTGAGGGAGAGTGACTGGCGGTGGGGAAGACGGCAAACGGCATTGCACAGTTAAGGGAAAAGTATGGGGACCTGTTGGCGAAATACAGCCCGGTGGTGATGGGGGAAGGCAAAGAAGGGGCTCATATATTTATGATAGGGGAAGCCCCGGGGAAATGGGAA